>NZ_JAHIDY010000043.1:0-51668 GCF_018732265.1 Pseudomonas sp. TAE6080 | reverse complement strand
ACTCATGCTGCTGAGGCTGCTAGCTGAAACTGTCCAACTTTTCGGGGGCAGTCCAAAATGTGGGAGCGGGCTTGCCCGCGATGAGGGCGTGTCAGTCGATACATATAGTGACTGACACACCGCCTTCGCGGGCAAGCCCGCTCCCACATTTGTCCGCGTTGACCCAGGAATATCTGCCTCAGCCCGCAACCATCTCGGCCTTGACCTGCGCCTCCTTGGCCTGGGCATCGGCCAGTCGATACAGCTCGATATGCCCATCCCAGTGCTCGATCAATGCCGTGCACGACTCCACCCAATCCCCACAATTGAGGTAGTCCACCTCGCCCACCTTGCGAATCTCCGCGTGGTGGATATGCCCGCACACCACGCCGTGCAACTCGCGCTTGGTCACTTCATGGGCGATGGCTTCCTCGAAGTCACTGATGAAGCTCACCGCAGTTTTCACTTTGTGCTTGAGGTACGCCGACAGCGACCAGTAACCGTAGCCGTAGCGCGCCCGCCAATGGTTCAGCCAGCGGTTGAGGGTCAGGGTGAGTTCGTAGGCAGAGTCGCCAAGAAACGCCAGCCAGCGGTGGTAACGGGTGATCACGTCGAACTGGTCGCCGTGGATCACCAGCAAATGCCGGCCATCGGCGGTCACATGCACCGCTTCGTCGACCAGTTGGATATTGCCCAGGATCAGCTTTGAATAGCGGCGCAGGAACTCGTCGTGGTTACCGGTGACGTAGATCACCTCGGTGCCGCGCTTGCTCATGGTCAGCAGGCGGCGGATCACATTGGTATGGGCCTGGGGCCAATACATGCCGCCGCGCATTTTCCAGCCGTCGATGATATCGCCCACCAGGTACACCTTGTCGGCGTGGTAGCCCTTGAGGAACTGCGACAGGTGTTCGGCCTGGCAATCCCGGGTGCCCAGGTGCACGTCGGAGATCCACAGGGTACGAACCCGTTGCTTGCGGCTGGGTTTGGCGAGCTCGGCGCTGGTCATGGGCATACCTCAAGGGTGTTTTCGCCAGCTTGCTCCCGGGCAATTAATAGCCCATGACAGTCTTGCGTCAGTCAGATGACAGCGCCCGCCACTCATCGCTCGGTGTAAACTGCCGGCCTGCCCGGGAGATTGCGATGAGACCGACCCTCACGCTGCGCCATTACACCCATGATCTGATTGCCCATAGCCACGACCATGCGCAACTGGTGTTCGGCCTGGCCGGCTGCCTGGATTTCGAGGTGGAAGGCATCGGCGGCGAAATCCGCCCGCAGGGGGTGATGGTCCTGCCCTTCTCCACCCATCACAGCTGTGGCAGCCCCCGGGGCAGCCAATGCCTGGTGTTGGATGTGCCCGACGAACACTGGCTGGTGCAATCTTTGGGCGAACACGCGGATGCCAGCCGGCGCCTGCTGGATCAACCGCAACGGGTGACACTGGATGCCCGGCAAGGCCAATTGGTCAACTGGCTGGCGGGCAGCACACTGGACGACCCATTGATCGCCCAGCAAGGCGCGGTCTTGCTGCTGGCAACCCTCAATGGCCAATCGCCCGCCCAGCCTGGGGCACGACGCTTGCCTTATGGCGCATTCAACGCCCATATCGACCGGCATGCAGCCTACCCGCTGCAAGTCGCGGATCTGGCGCGCCTGGCAGATATCTCCGTCGCCCGCCTCCATGCACGTTTTATCGCCGAATGCGGGCTGACACCCATGGACTATATTCGCACCCGTCGCCTGCAAATGGCCCGTGGGCTGCTGCGCGACACCCTCCTGCCAATTGGCGAGATCGCTGCGCAGGTCGGCTATGGCTCGCAAAGCGCATTTGCTGCCGCTGTCTTGCGTGCGTTCGGCCACTCTCCCGGAGCCCTGCGCCGGCTCGACAACGGGCGCTAGTCCTGCGATAAAACCGGCGATTCCCACGACAGACACCCCAGCGCACGCCGCTCTAGACTGGATGCCTGCCTGTTTACTGTTTTAAGGACTGTCATGACTCCGCGCACTGCCCTCGGCGCCCTGCATATTGGTGCATTGATGTTTGGCCTCACCGGCGTCTTCGGCAAGCTCGCCGCCGCCTCGCCGAGCATTATCGTGTTCGGTCGCGCCGCTTTCGCAGTGCTCGCCCTGGCGCTGTTCGCGCGCTTTGCCAGCAGCACGCCGTGGCAAAAACTCTACAGCACCGACCTGCGGCGCCTGCTGCTCAGCGGCTTGCTGCTGGCCGGGCATTGGGTGAGCTTCTTTATTGCGGTGAAAGTGGCCGGGGTGGCGATTGCAACGTTGGGTTTTGCCACGTTCCCGGCGTTCACCGTGATTCTCGAAGGGTTGATCTTCCGCGAGCGGATCCGCGCCAATGAAATGGTGCTGGTGGTGCTGGTCAGCATCGGCCTGGTGCTGGTCACCCCGGACTTCGACCTCGCCAGTCAGGCCACCAGCGGCCTGATCTGGGCCGTGGCCTCCGGCCTGTTGTTCTCGCTGCTGTCGTTGAACAACCGGGCCAGCGGCAGCATCCCGCCGGTACAGGCGGCGCTGTGCCAGAACGTGGTGGTGGCGCTGTGCCTATTGCCCGTTGCCGCACCCGGTCTCAGCGAAGTGCGCGCCCTGGACTGGCTGTGGATCGGTCTGCTGGGGGTGTTCTGTACCGGCCTGGCCCACAGCCTGTTTGTCGCCAGCCTCAAAGTGCTCAAGGCACGCACCGCGGCAGTGGTGTTCGCCATGGAGCCGGTGTACGGCATCACCGTGGCCTGGTTGCTGTTTGGCGAAAACCCGACCTTGCGCATGCTGCTCGGCGGCACGCTGATCATTGCCGCCATCGTCGTCTCCGGCCTGATGAGCCGCCCCGCCAAGGCCAAACAGCCGGCAGTCGTGGCCTGATCTATACTTTTTGTATCCGCAACAGTCAGCAGTCGTTCAACGGATACAGACTCCTCGACGACAGCCGTGGTCCTTGAAGTTGCTGCATGCGAGTGGTCACTCCCCTAACGTTACGCAGGAGTTTCACCATGGACATGTTCATCACCCTGATCATTCAGATCATCAGTGGCGCAGTCGGCGGCAATATCGCTGGCCTGAGCAAGCAAGGCCTGGGCTCCGGGCTCAATACCGTGGTCGGCGGCGTCGGCGGCCTGGTGCTGGGGCAGATCCTCGCAGCCATCACGGGCATGCCCGCCGGTGGGGCGCTGGATATTGCCGCCGTCGGCAGCAATATCGTCGGCGGGGGCGTGGGCGGCCTGGTGCTGACGTTTGTCGTCAGCTGGATCAAAAACAAGATGGCGGCCAAATAAACCGCCTGTCACTGCCGGCCCAGCGCCGGCAGTGCCTTTTACTGCACGCGATCGTTGTGCCCCAGGTCGCGCTGCGGATCAATCTGGTCGCGCACCCGCTGCTTGAGCACCTTGGCCTCCGGGAACCCGCCATCGGCCTTGCGCTCCCAGATCTGCACGCCGTCACAAGTAATCCGAAATGCCCCGCCGGTCGCCGGTTCCAGCGCCACTTTGCCGAGGTCGTCGGCAAACGTGCTCAGCAGTTCCTGGGCCAGCCACGCGGCGCGCAGCAGCCACTGGCACTGGGTGCAATAGGTGATAACAATCTCGGGCTTGGACGCAGACATAAAATGAAGAACTCCTGAGATGACGAGACAGGGGAATCGGATGGCTATAATACCGACCTTTGCCGTCCAGCCCCGAGATTGATGATGCGCCGCCTGTTGTCCTGCCTGCTGCTGTGCCTGCTCCCTCTCCTTGCCCAAGCCGTTGAAGCACCACGCCCGAAGATCGGCCTGGTGCTCTCCGGCGGCGCCGCCCGTGGCCTGGCGCACATTGGTGTGCTCAAGGCCCTGGAAGAGCAAGGTATCCACATCGACGCCATTGCCGGCACCAGCATGGGCGCGGTGATTGGCGGGCTCTATGCGTCAGGCTACAAGATCGACGAACTGGAAAAGCTCGCACTGAGCATCGACTGGCAGTTGGCATTGTCCGATGCCCCGCCCAGGGAAGACGTACCGTTCCGGCGCAAGCAGGATGACCGGGACTTCCTGATCAAGCAGAAGCTGAGCTTTCGCGACGATGGCAGCCTGGGCCTGCCCCTGGGCGTGATCCAGGGCCAGAACCTGGCGCTGTTGCTCGAAAGCATGTTCGCCCACAGCAGCGACACCCGCGACTTCGACAAACTGCCAATCCCGTTTCGCGCCGTGGCCACCGATATCACCAGTGGCGAAAAAGTGGTGTTTCGCAAAGGCCACCTGCCCCAGGTGATTCGCGCCAGCATGTCGATCCCGGCGGTGTTCGCCCCGGTGGAGCTGGACGGCCGCCTGCTGGTGGACGGCGGCATGACCGACAACATCCCCCTGGATGTGGCGCGGGAGATGGGGGTCGATATCGCCATCGTGGTGGATATCGGCACGCCGCTGCGCAGCCGCAAGCAACTGGCGACGGTGGTGGACGTACTCAACCAATCCATCACCCTGATGACCCGCAAGAACTCCGAAGAACAACTCAAGGCCCTGCAGCCCGGCGACGTGCTGATCCAGCCGCCATTGGCCGCTTATGGCGTGACCGACTTTGGCCGCGCCGAGGACATGATCGACGCCGGCTACCGCGCCACCCGCGCGCTGGATACCCGCCTGGCACGCCTGCGCCCCACAGGCTCGGTGGATGCCGAACTGACCGCCGCCCGCACGCCCGGCCAGCGCAACCCGATAGTGACCGCGATCAAGGTGGAGAACGACTCGAAAGTCGGCGACGACGTGATCCGCTACTACATCCGCCAGCCAATCGGCGAACCGCTGAACCTGGCCCGCCTGCAATCGGACATGGGCACCCTGTACGGCCTGGATTACTTCGAGCAGGTGCAATACCGGGTGGTGAAGAAAGGTCCGGACAACACCCTGGTCATCAGCGCGCGCGGCAAACGCAGCGGCACCGACTACCTGCGCCTGGGGCTCAACCTGTCCGATGATATGCGCGGTGACAGTGCCTTCAACCTTGGCGCCAGCTACCGCGTCAATGGCATCAACCGCCTCGGTGCCGAATGGCTGACGCGGGTGCAGATTGGTGATCGCCAGGAGCTGTACAGCGAGTTCTATCAGCCGATGGATACCGGCTCACGCTACTTCGTCGCGCCCTATATCAGCGCCCAGGCGCAAAACGTCGAACTGATCCTGGATAACGACCCGATCTCCGAATACCGTCTGGAACGCTATGGTTTTGGCCTGAACGTCGGCCGACAGATTGGTAACAACGGCGAAATCCGCTTCGGCGTCGGCGAAGCCTGGGGCAAGGCCGATGTACGCATCGGCGACCGCGACTTGCCAAGCGTGAGCTTCAGCGAGGGCTTCTATGAATTGAAGTACTCGTTCGACTCCCTGGACAACGTGTACTTCCCCCACACAGGTGAGGATATTGGCCTGGCCTACCGTGAGTTCGAACCGGGCCTGGGCTCTGACCAACGCTACCGGCAATGGGAGTTCAAGCTGGACAAGGCCATGAGCCACGGCCCGGACACCCTGGTACTGGGCGGTCGCTACGGACGCACCCTGGATAATTCTGACGTGGTGATCTCCAGCTTCCTGCTGGGTGGCGCACGACAGCTGTCAGGGTTCCGCCAGGATGCGATTTCCGGGCAGAACATCAGCCTGATGCGCGCCGTCTACTACCGGCGCCTGACCCCACGCTCGTACTTGCCGCTGGACTTCCCACTGTACCTGGGCGCCTCCCTGGAACGCGGGCGGGCGTGGAACAACGACAATGAATTCGACAGTGGCTACATCAATGCCGCGAGCATCTTCCTCGGGTTTGATACGCCGCTGGGGCCGTTGAATTTCAGCTATGGGTTTAATGATGACAATCAGAAGGCGGTGTACCTGAACCTCGGCCAGACCTTCTAAAAACAACACTTAACCAATGTGGAGCGAGCTTGTGTGGGAGCGGGCTTGCTCCCACATTTTGATCAGCGGCGTAGTCGGCTCAGGTCTTTTCCAGATTAGCCAGGATGTGCCCGTGCACCCGCATGCACACCCGCATATCCTCTTCATCAACACCGACGAACAGTTCCTGGCGCAAGGCGGTGGCAATCGTCTCGATCTGCTCGATCAATGGCCGTGCGGTATCACACAGCACAATGCGCTTGGCACGCCGGTCTTCCACCACAGCCTGGCGTTGCACCAGGCCCTGGCCTTCCAGGCTATCGAGCAAACGCGCCAATGTGGGCCCTTCCACCCCGACACTCTGTGCCAATTCGCGCTGGGTCGGTGCTTCTTCAAAGCGGGCAAGATGCAGCAGTACCAGCCAGCGTGCCTGGGACAAACCCAGCCCCGCCAGGCGGCGATCCAGTTCGGCGCGCCAGCCACGGGACATTTGCGCCAACTGCATGCCAAAACGGTGTTGATCGGTTAACGGCATAAAAAACTCATGGGTTAGACTGAAAATAAAGTGTGGCTAATTATTAGTCAGCTAAGCATGACCCATGACAGTAGGCAAGGTTTGCAATGTACTGATTCGTTACATTGTCGTAATTGACGCATCAAATCTCGAATTCCGACTGCAAAGCGGCCCGTACGCAGTACAAAACGCCCTCGGGCACCCGGCCGGTAAACAGCGGCGCTATATCGGAAACAGGTGGTAATTCGCCTTCGCCGTCGAGAAACGCGTCCTGGATTTCACCGAGCAAGTCTTCCGGCAGGTCGAGGGCCTGCTCCAGTGACAGTTGCTGCTTGCCGATGGACTCGGCCAGCAAGGTGTAGACGTTCTTTTCCGAGCACTGCAACTGCCCCGCAATCTGGATCGGTGTCATACCGGCACGGGCCAGGCTGATCAGCTCGTGGCGGATATCGGCGACTTCCTTCGGCGCCTCGGCCTGGCCGCCAAGGACTTCCAGGAAGGCCTGGCCATAACGCTCCAGCTTGCGCGCGCCAACACCACTGACCCTGGCCATTTCGGCCATGGTGGTGGGCTGCTCGCGCAACATCTCCAGCAAGGTGGAGTCGGGGAAGATGACGTAAGGCGGCACGCTGTGCTCTTGCGCCAGCTTGCGGCGCAATGCACGTAGGGCTTCCCACTGTTCGCGTTCTTCGCCACGCACCAGTTGGCTGGCCTGGCTGGTGCTGTTGGACTTGGCAGTGGTCTGCGGCTTGAGGTCGCGGCGCAGTTCCAGGCTGACCTCGCCCTTGAGCAGTGGCCGGCAACTGTCGTTCAGGCGCAAGCCGCCATAGCCTTCGAGGTCGATATCCACCAGGCCACGGGCCACCATCTGGCGGAACAGCGAGCGCCATTCGCCTTCGGCACGCGCCTTGCCCACGCCATACACCGACAGGTGCTGGTGGCCAAAGCTGCGGATTTTTTCGTTGTCCTTGCCCAGCAGCACATCGACCAGATGACCAACGCCATAACGCTGGCCGGTACGAAAGATCGCCGACAGGCCCTGGCGCGCCGGCTCGGTGGCATCCCAGGTCTGCACGCCGTCCACGCAGTTATCGCAATGCCCGCACGGCTGGGGCATGTCTTCGTCGAAATACGCGAGCAGGGTCTGGCGACGGCAGCGGGTTTCTTCACACAGCGACAGCATGGCATCAAGCTTGTGCTGCTCCAGGCGCTTGTGGCGCTCATCGCCTTCGGAGTTCTGCAGCATCTGCTTGAGCATCACCACATCCTGCAGGCCGTAGACCATCCACGCGTCCGCCGGCAGGCCATCACGGCCGGCACGCCCGGTTTCCTGGTAGTACGCCTCAAGGGACTTGGGCAGGTCCATGTGAGCGACAAAGCGTACGTTGGACTTGTCGATGCCCATGCCAAACGCAATGGTCGCCACCATAATCAGGCCCTCCTCGTTGAGGAAGCGCTTCTGATGATAGGCCCGCAACTCGTTGGGCAGGCCGGCGTGATACGGCAATGCGGGGTAGCCCTGCTCACAGAGGAACGCGGCCACTTCATCGACCTTCTTGCGCGACAGGCAGTAGACAATGCCGGCATCGCTGCGCCGCTCCGAAAGGAACGCCAGCAACTGCTTGCGCGGCTGCTCCTTGGGTACGATGCGATAAAAGATATTGGGACGGTCGAAGCTGGAGAGAAAACGCTCGGCATTCTGCAGGTGCAGGCGCTCGACGATTTCTTCGCGGGTGCGCTTGTCGGCCGTGGCGGTCAGGGCGATGCGCGGCACATTGGGGAACAGCTCGGCCAGTTGCCCCAGTTGCAGGTATTCACGCCGGAAATCGTGGCCCCATTGGGACACGCAGTGGGCCTCGTCGATGGCGAACAGGGAGATTTCCAGGCTCTGCAAAAACGCCAGCATCCGCGGCTGCACCAGGCGCTCGGGCGCCAGGTAGAGCATCTTCACTTCGCCCCGGCGGATCCGCGCTGCCAGGTCGCGTTGCTGTTCGGCGCTCAGGGTCGAGTTCAATGCAGCGGCGGCGACACCCAGTTCTTCCAGGGTAGCCACTTGATCGTCCATCAGCGCGATCAACGGCGAGACCACCACCGCCAGCCCTTCGCGCAACAATGCAGGCACCTGGAAGCACAACGACTTGCCGCCACCGGTAGGCATCAGGACCAGCGCATCACCACCGCTGGCCACGCGCTCAATGATCGCACCCTGGCGGCCACGAAAGCTGTCGTAGCCGAAGATGTCCTTGAGGACGCGTTGAGCCTGTTCAAGCATGAAAAACTCCAAATTCCACCGAAATCCCTCTGTACAGGCTGGCTGAAAAAGCGCGCCCGACCGGAAAATAATCCGTAAGCGAACTTTTCCCGCAACCACCTCTGGCCTGCAGGGGCATCACAAAACGCGGCAGTATACCCGAGCACTCTGCGGCAAAGGGCGCCACTGACGAATAGCGGCCCATCTGAAAACCTTGCAAATATGCAGTGCGGCTGGCCTGCACGCTCAAGAAAGCCTAGAATTCAGCATCGTTTATTCCCAAGGTAGTCTTTCAATGTCCTTCGCTGAGCAACTAAACCGCCTGCAAGCCTTCCTCGATGCCGATGAGCTGCATGACGAGGCGCTGGACTACGTGGCCGCCCACGGCTACCTGACCGCGCTGTCGATCTGCTCGGAGCCGGTACCTGATCGCGAATGGATCGACGCACTGTTCGCCGAAGAGCCTCACTACAAGGACGAGGCCCAGCGCACCGAAATCGAAGAAACCCTGGTCCAGCTCAAGGCCCACATCTCCCGCCAACTGGCGTCCGATGAAGAATTCGAGCTGCCATGCGACCTCGACCTCGGCGAGGAGCCGGATGACTCCGACCTGCGCGGCTGGTGCATCGGTTTCATGGAAGGCGTATTCCTGCGCGAAGCGGCCTGGTTCGAAACCGCCGAAGAAGAAGTCAGCGAAATGCTGCTGCCGATCATGGTCGGTTCCGGCCTGTTCGACGACCAACCTGAGTTCGCCGATATCGCCAGCGATGCCAACCTGATGGACGACATGATCGTACAGATCCCGGAAGCACTGACCGCCCTGTACCTGCTGTGCAACGCCCCCGACGAAAAACCGGCGATCCTCAAGCCTCGCCACCACTGAGTCCCCCGCCCGTGGCGCCCATGGGCAACCGTTCCCCGATTGTGCGCTACGCACTGCTGGCCATTGGCTGGTTGAGCGTCACACTCGGGGTGATCGGGATCTTCCTGCCGGTCTTGCCGACCACCCCCTTCCTGTTATTGGCTGCCGGCTGCTTTGCCCGCAGCTCACCGCGTTTCTACAACTGGCTGGTCAACCATCCGCGCCTGGGCCCCTGGATTCGGGATTATCTGGATGGCAACGGCATCCCGCTCAAGGGCAAGGTGTACGCCATCGGCCTGATGTGGTTGAGCATCGGCCTGTCCTGTTACCTGGTGCCATTGCCCTGGGCACGTGGATTCATGCTGACTAGTGCGGTGCTGGTGACAATCTACATCCTGCGCCAGAAAACCCTGCCGCCACGACTGTAGGAGCCGGCTTACCAGCTCCTACACGACCTTCGTCGACACTGACTAACCCCGAGCATCATGCGAGACTGTCGTCCCGGGCCTGGAAGCCTGGGTGTTCTTATGTCCGGAGTACTCATGACGCTGTCCAGCGGGCTGATCGCCGCCGTTGCCCTGGCCTATATGGCCATTATGTTTGCCATCGCCTTCTACGGTGACCGCCGCCACGCGCCGCTGCCGCCACGGGTGCGTGCGTGGGTGTATAGCCTCTCGCTGGCGGTGTACTGCACCAGTTGGACCTTCTTTGGCGCTGTGGGCCAGGCCGCAGAACAATTGTGGGCATTTTTACCGATCTACCTGGGCCCCGTACTGCTGCTAGTGCTGGCGCCCTGGGTCCTGCAAAAGATGATTCTGATCAGCAAGCAGGAAAACATTACCTCCATCGCTGACTTTATCGCTGCGCGCTATGGCAAATCCCAGTCCCTGGCGGTGGTGGTGGCGCTGATCTGCCTGGTCGGCGTGCTGCCTTATATTGCCCTGCAACTCAAAGGCATCGTGCTGGGGGTCAACCTGCTGATTGGTGCCGGCGCCGATGCCACCGGCACACGGGCCCAGGATACCGCCCTGATTGTGTCCCTGGTGCTCGCGCTGTTCACCATTGTCTTCGGCACCCGCAACCTCGACGCCACCGAGCACCACCGTGGCATGGTGCTGGCGATTGCATTTGAATCCCTGGTCAAGCTGTTCGCATTTCTCGCCGTCGGCGCGTTTGTCACCTACGGCCTGTACGACGGTTTCAACGACCTGTTCAGCCAGGCGATGCTCGCGCCGAGGCTGGAGGAATACTGGAAAGAGACCGTCAACTGGCCGTCGATGGTGGTACAGACCGGCGTGGCGATGATGGCGATTATCTGCCTGCCCCGGCAGTTCCACGTCACCGTGGTGGAGAACATCGAGCCCCAGGACCTGCGCCTGGCCAAGTGGGTGTTCCCGGCGTATCTGGTACTGGCCGCACTGTTTGTGGTGCCGATTGCCCTGGGCGGCAAGATGCTACTGCCAAGCTCAGTGCTGCCAGACTCCTACGTGATCAGCCTGCCCCTGGCCGAAGCCCATCCGGCGCTGGCACTGCTGGCATTTATCGGCGGTGCTTCGGCAGCGACCGGCATGGTCATCGTCGCCAGTGTGGCGCTGTCGACCATGGTGTCCAACGATATGCTGCTGCCGTGGCTGCTGCGCCGCACCAACGCCGAGCGCCCGTTCGAAGTCTTCCGCCACTGGATGCTCTCGGTGCGCCGGGTCAGCATCGTGATTATTCTGCTGCTGGCCTATGTCAGCTATCGCCTGCTCGGCTCCACCGCCAGCCTGGCGACCATCGGCCAGATCGCCTTTGCCGCCGTAACCCAACTGGCACCGGCGATGCTCGGCGCGCTGTACTGGAAGCAGGCCAACCGTCGCGGCGTGTTTGCCGGCCTGGCGGCGGGCACCTTCCTGTGGTTCTACACCCTGGTGTTGCCGATTGCCGCCCATAGCCTGGGCTGGTCACTGGATATATTCCCGGGGCTGGCCTGGCTGCATGGCAACCCGCTGGGGCTACCGATCACACCGCTGACCCAGGGCGTGGTGCTGTCCCTGGCCGGTAACTTCACCCTGTTTGCCTGGGTCTCGGTGCTGTCGCGCACACGGGTCTCGGAGCATTGGCAGGCCGGGCGGTTTATCGGCCAGGAAACCAGCCAGCGCGCCAGTGCGCGGTCCATGCTGTCGGTGCAGATCAATGACCTGTTGAGCCTGGCAGCGCGCTTTGTCGGCGAAGAACGGGCACAGCAAAGCTTCATCCGTTTTGCCTACCGCCAAGGCAAGGGTTTTAACCCCAACCAGAATGCCGACAACGACTGGATTGCCCACACCGAGCGGCTGCTGGCGGGCGTACTGGGTGCCTCATCCACGCGGGCGGTGGTGAAAGCGGCGATTGAAGGCCGCGAAATGCAGCTGGAGGACGTAGTCCGTATCGCTGACGAAGCCTCCGAAGTGCTGCAGTTCAACCGAGCACTGCTGCAAGGCGCAATCGAGAACATCACCCAAGGCATCAGCGTGGTGGATCAGTCCCTCAAGCTGGTGGCCTGGAACCGCCGCTACCTGGAGCTGTTCAACTACCCCGACGGCCTGATCAGCGTCGGTCGGCCAATTGCCGACATTATCCGCTACAACGCCGAGCGCGGTCTGTGCGGCCCGGGCGAAGCCGAAGTCCACGTGGCGCGGCGCCTGCACTGGATGCGCCAGGGCCGCGCGCATACCTCAGAACGGCTATTTCCCAACGGCCGGGTGATCGAACTGATCGGCAACCCGATGCCCGGTGGTGGGTTTGTCATGAGTTTCACCGACATCACCGCCTTCCGCGAGGCCGAACAGGCCCTGACCGAGGCCAATGAAGGCCTGGAACAGCGAGTCACCGAACGCACCCATGAACTGTCGCAACTCAATGTTGCCCTGACCGATGCCAAAGGCGTGGCCGAGTCGGCCAACCAGTCGAAAACCCGCTTCCTCGCCGCCGTCAGCCATGACCTGATGCAGCCCCTTAACGCGGCACGCCTGTTCTCCGCTGCCCTCTCCCACCAGAGCGAAGGCTTGTCCGGCGAGGCCCGGCAATTGGTGCAGCACCTGGACAGTTCGCTGCGCTCGGCCGAAGACCTGATCAGCGACTTGCTGGATATCTCGCGCCTGGAAAACGGCAAGATCAATCCCCAGCGCCAGCCGTTTGCCTTGAGTGAGTTGTTCGACACCCTGGGTGCGGAGTTCAAGGTGCTGGCCCAGGAGCAAGGCTTGCGCTTCCGCCTGCGTGGCAGCCGCTTGCGCGTCGACAGTGATATCAAGCTGCTGCGGCGGATTCTGCAGAATTTCCTGACCAATGCCTTCCGTTATGCCCACGGCCCGGTGTTGCTGGGTGTACGTCGGCGTCGCGGCGAACTGCGCCTGGAGGTGTGGGACCGTGGCCCGGGTATTCCGCTGGATAAACAGAAAGTGATCTTCGAAGAGTTCAAGCGCCTGGACAGCCACCAGACCCGTGCCGAGAAGGGCCTGGGGCTTGGCCTGGCCATCGCTGACGGGCTGTGCCGCGTACTCGGCCACCGCTTGCGCGTGCGCTCGTGGCCCGGCAAAGGCAGCGTGTTCAGCGTCAGCGTACCGCTGGCCAAGGCGCAGGCCCACTTGCAGGTACAAGCCGCACCGGACAAGGGCCTGCCACTGAGTGGCGCCCAGGTGCTGTGCGTGGACAACGAAGACAGCATCCTGATTGGCATGCGCAGCCTGTTGAGTCGCTGGGGTTGCCAGGTCTGGACCGCACGCGACCAGGCGCAATGCGCGGCGTTGCTGGCCGAAGGTATGCGCCCGCAACTGGCCCTGGTGGATTACCACCTGGACCATGGCGAGACGGGGACCGAGTTGATGGGCTGGCTGCGTGCGCAACTGGCGGAGCCGATTCCGGGGGTGGTGATCAGCGCCGATGGCCGGCCGGAGATGGTGGCCGAGGTGCACGCAGCGGGGCTGGACTACCTGGCCAAGCCGGTAAAGCCGGCGGCGTTGCGGGCGCTGCTGAACCGGCATCTGCCTTTGTAGCGTGTGGGAGCTGGCTTGCCTGCGATGGCAGCACCTCGATACATCAGTTACACCGAGGTGCTGCCATCGCGGGCAAGCCCGACTCCCACAGAAGCCCTCTCCCACATTGGGGCTCTGCGTTTAGTCAGGGAGTTGGGCGACGCCATCTTCATCAGTCATCGCTTTTTCCAGCAGATCGGACGGCAGGCCTTTGCTGGCACGCGCTCCCAGCAGCTTCAACTGCTCGACCCGGCTGACCAGATTTCCGCGACCATCTGTAAGTTTATTACGCGCTGCACTGTAAGCCTTATCCAACTGCTGCAATCGATTGCCCACTTCATCCAGGTCCTGGATAAACAGCACGAACTTGTCGTACAGCCAGCCGGCGCGCTCGGCGATTTCCCGGGCGTTCTGGCTTTGCCGCTCCTGCTTCCACAGGCTGTCGATCACCCGCAGGGTCGCCAGCAAGGTGGTCGGGCTGACGATCACGATATGGCGGTCGAAGGCTTCCTGGAACAGGTTCGGCTCGGCCTGCAACGCAGCGGAAAACGCCGCCTCGATAGGCACGAACAACAACACGAAATCCAGGCTGTGCAAGCCTTCCAGCCGCTTGTAGTCCTTGCCGGCCAAGCCTTTGACATGGTTGCGCAGCGACAGTACGTGCTGCTTGAGGGCAACCTGGCCGATCACCTCGTCATCGGCCGCCACGTACTGCTGATAGGCCGTCAGGCTGACCTTGGAGTCGACCACCACCTGCTTGTCGCCCGGCAACATGATCAGCACGTCCGGCTGGAAACGCTCGCCATCCGGGCCTTTGAGGCTGACTTGGGTCTGGTACTCGCGGCCTTTCTCCAGGCCCGCATGTTCCAGCACCCGCTCCAGAATCAACTCGCCCCAGTTACCCTGGGTCTTCTGCCCCTTGAGGGCGCGGGTGAGGTTAGTGGCTTCGTCCGACAGGCGCAGGTTCAATTGCTGCAGGCGCTCCAGCTCCTTGGCCAGGGAAAAACGCTCGCGCGCCTCGTTCTGATAGCTTTCTTCCACGCGTTTTTCGAACGACTGGATGCGCTCCTTCAACGGGTCGAGCAATTGCCCCAGGCGCTGCTGGCTGGTTTCGGCAAACCGCTGCTCGCGCTCGTCGAAGATTTTCCCCGCAAGCTCGGCGAACTGCGCGCGCAGTTCATCCCGCGAGCCTTGCAGGTCGTTGAGGCGCTGTTGATGACTGTCCTGCTGCTCGCGCAGTTCGGCGCGCAGGGAGGCCGACAAGGCGTCCAGGCGACGCAGTTCCCCTTCCTTGCCGGAGCGCTCGATGTTCCAGGCGTGGGCCGCATCACGTGCGTTATCGCGGTCGATCTGCAGCAACTCGACTTCCCGGCGCACCGCTGCCAGATCCGCCTGTTTCGCCGCATTGGCCTGGCTCAGGTCGCTGATTTCGTCACGACTGGCGTCCAGTTGCGCGGCCAGTCCTTCCTGGGCCATCTGCGCCGTAGCCAGGCGCTCCTCCAACAGCTCCCAACCGGCGCTGCGTGCATTCAGGCGGCGCTGGATCTGCCAGCACAGGACCAACAAAGGCAACGCCGCAGCGGCGAGACCCAGCGCAACACTGGTCCAGTCAAAAGCCATAGCCATTCCTGCCATTACGGTAAAAGAGGAAGGTTAACCAAGCAGGCGCTTCGTGGACAGCTCAGTCTTTGATCTGACCCAGTTCACGCTGGGCGCCCAGGTCGCCGGCACGGGCGGCCTGGCGCAGGAGGTCGTGGCCGATGCGACGATCCCTGGCATTGCCGCACTCGCGACACATCAACAGGCCCAGGCGGCTCTGTGCCACAACCACCCCTTCACGCGCCGGTTGCTTGAGCAGACGCCCGGCAAAATGCTTGATATTGGGGTTGTCGCCAATGCGCGGGCTATCCAGCAGCCACAGGGCAACTTTCAAGGAGAAACGCTTGGGTGCGGTAACACTCGGAGGGTTGTCGGTAACAGAAGGTGATACGGAGCGAAACTTCATAAAGCACTGTAGGGCAGAACGGAAGGCGCGCCACTCTACTCCTTTTTTCGTACGCGTAAAGCTGAAAAAACCCTGCACGCCCGTTCTAGAGCAAGCGCTTGGGACAATCCACAGAAGCTGTGGATAACTCAGTGGACAACCGTGCTTTAACTCGCGCAAAGCCCCATGGAACGGGGGCCGCGCTTAAACTGACGATTTTTTCACCAATAAAAAAAAGCCAGGTTTTTCATTGACTTAAATTTTAGACGCAGGCATTCGCAAGCCAATCCTGCACGCTGCCATCCCGGTGACACACTGCGCAACCAATGTGCACAACTACCTGCCTGGCGGTTATATCCCCACCGTTTTGTGGCCCAACAGCACGGCAAAACGTTACGGGTGACATCTAAACGCCACTTTTCAAACGCCCCTGGTCTCGCCACACTGTTGGCCCTACAGCAAGGAGGCGCCGCTTCATGAAAGGGATCCTGGTGTTCGCATTACTGCTACTCGCCGTTTGTGTGATGTCCCTAGGGATCAATGCCGCACTGCCCTCCCCTGACGGCGCGCTGTTTGCCATCGCAATCCTGTTGTCGGCGGCCTTCACGGCAATCAGCCTGTGCATCGAGTTGGGGGATGGGCGGATCAATGCCATGCAGGATGTGATGAGAGTCATAGAAACCGGCCAATCCCTGCGCCTGACTTTGGCCGCCTACGCGCTGGGGTGTTCATTGGCTGCGGCGGCCACGGTGCTGGTTTATCGCGCGCTGATGGGCGGCTAACTGAAGTATTTTTGCTAACACACTTGCTTTACTCGTTTCAAGCCATTACTATCCGCGGCGTTAGTACCAAGCTGAAAGTCAATTCTGGTCGAACAAATCCCCGCGACGTAGCTTCCCTAAAGAGAAGTTCTGTCAATCTTGATGGGATCGACCACCTCGATGGTTTCCAGGTATCACTTGCGACGACACTGCCTTTGAACAATGCAAAGGGTGTCGCGAAGTTTTCATACTCTGACCGAACCAACCTGCAAATTGATCAGGATCTTCACCCTGGGCCCAGAACCTTTGCCCCTGTTGTGTTGCCTGCCCTCCTAAGTACCTACCTGCCAGCCCAAGCGCGCCAAACTATTCAGCGCTTCAAACTGGCTGCTTTGTTCCAGTCGGGTTCTTCGCATGATCAATGGTGATCAGCGTCACTGGAACGTTTTAACGTTGCACGGTTCTTATCCGTGTCATTTGTAGGAACACCCATAATATGTCCACTCAAATCCATACTCAGGATGCCATTCGCACCCTCACCAATGCTTTTGCCCCAATGAACTGCCTGATCATGGCCGCTCGCAAAGGCTGCTTCAGCTTCACCCTGGTCAACGAACACGGCATCGCTCGTCACAGCGAACGCCTGTACCCCGATCAATACTCCAGCGCAGAGCCGCTGCAGGCCGTGATCGAGCGTACCCGTCAGGCCCTGGTTGCCTGATTGACCCGACGCTGAACATCGAAAACCCTGCCCACAAGGCAGGGTTTTTTATTGCCTGCGATTCGCGGTTTTTGCTGGGGTCCTTTAGGCCAAACAGATATAACGCTTATAACCACCAGCCAGAAATATTTTAAAAACAGTCCTTTACGTCGTGAATCTGACACTACACTTCAACTCAGGCGGCATGTTCCGCCTCCGGCGAGCCTGAGATCCGATCCACCGCTGCCAAGCCCCCCCCTTCTCAGGACTCGTCGACCATTTATAGGGTTTCGAGGGTTTTATGGGCATTGCCGCCAGCGAATTGTGTCGCTATGTGATCCGCCCCACGCTGATCTACCTGGGCCGCCACAGCCAGACCGCAGAGACCCTGCTACTGGGGGTTGCCGCCAGCCAGTCGGAACTGGGCTCGGCCTTGCACGATCGGCGCGGCCACGGCCTGTATCGCATTACCGAAACCCGCCACAGAGCCCTGTGGGACGACTACCTCGCCCTCGACCCGGAACGTGCAAGCCTTGTGCGCGGCCTCGCCAGCCAGCATGCCTTCCTCAGCGGGCCGCAGCTGGAGCTGACCGTCAACTTGCGTTACGCCACCGCCATCGCCTGGTTACTGGTGGAACAACATCGTCCTCAATTGCCTCGATCCGACGATTTGCTGGCCATGGCCCGAATCTGGAAAGAAATATTTCACCCTCAGGGCCGGCTGCGCGATTACACCCAGGCCTGGCAAACCTGTGTATCCCCCATGAATCAGGTCGCCTGCTGATCGGGCACTTTGCAAGATTCGGCAAAAGCCGGCGATTTTGGTCGGATTGTCCTACAAAACCGCTCTATCTCCTACATTACAGCCTATAGCGCTAAGTGAATTTTATTGTTACTTTCCGCAGCGGTGATCACCTCGGAGTTCTAATAATGAAAAAAGTAATGCTCAAGACCACACTTAGCCTCGCCGTTGCCATGGCCTCTTCCCAACTGTTCGCAAGCGGCTTTGCCCTCAACGAACAAAGTGTCAGCGGGATGGGTACCGGTTTTGCGGGTCGTTCTTCTTCTGCCGATGATGCAAGTACTGTTTATGGCAACCCTGCCGGTATGGCTCGCCTGCAAGGCCAGCAAGTCACTGGCGGTGTTGCGGTGATTGACGCATCTACCGATATCAAAGATGTCAGCGGCCGTTCCCGCGGCACCAACAAAGGCGACATGGTCCCCTTCACGGCGGTACCGTTCGGCTTCTACACCAATAAACTCAATGACCAGTGGGCAGTCGGCTTTGGTGTGTATGCACCGTTCGGCCTGATTACCGACTACGAGAGCAAATATCAGGGTCGCGGCTTCGGCAGCAAGAGTGAAGTCCAAGTCATCACTTTCCAGCCGACTGTCAGCTACGCCTTCAACGATCGGGTTTCCATCGGTTTTGGCCCAACCTTCAACCGCATTGCCGGCACCCTGGAATCTGAGCTGACCCTTAACCCGGCCGTTCCAGATACCAGGATCAAGATCAAGGGTGACGATACTGCCATTGGTTTCAACGCAGGCGTATTGGTCCAGGCGACCGACACCACCCGTGTTGGCCTGACGTACCACTCGAAGGTCAAGTACAAACTTGAAGGCCACACCGAAGTCAACGCGCCTGCTGCGACCTCTGGCGCCCTGGCGACCGGTCGTTATGACGCTTCGCTGAAAATCGACACGCCTGAATCCTGGGATCTGTCGGTTACCCAGGACATGAACGACGCCTGGAAGCTGTATGCCGGTGCAACCTGGACACGCTGGAGCCGCCTGAAGGACATCACTGTCAACAACAAAGGCGTGAGCACAGCCGGTGGCGGCCTCGCCCCAGGTCTTGTGGGCACCATCAAGGAAGACCAGAACTGGCACGACACCTGGGCTTATGCCGTGGGCACCTCGTACCAGCTGACCAAGCAGGTTGTATTGCGCACCGGCCTGACCTTCGACCAGTCGCCAACCAACAACACTGATCGTTCGCCACGTATCCCTACCGGCGACCGGACCATCTTCAGTGTTGGCCTGGGCTACGCGGTCATGGATAACATGACCATCGACCTGGCCTACTCCTACCTCAAGGAAGAAGAAGTCAGCGTCAACCGCTCCAACGCTCTGGCTAGCTACAACGCCAAGTACAAAAACAGCGCCAACGGTTTTGGCCTGGGCATGACGTACAAGTTCTGATTCAACGCTGCATGAAAAAGCCCCGCTCTCCTGCAAAGGAGGCGGGGCTTTTTAGTGGCCGATAATCAGGGCTTGGAAGCCAGTGCCTGTTCCACAGCCTCGATCAGTTCCGGGCTGTCGGGTTTGGTCAGGCTGGAGAAGCTGGCAATCACCTTGCCCTGGCGATCTACTACGTACTTGTAGAAATTCCATTTCGGCGCGTTGCTCTGCTCGGCCAGCACCTTGAACAGGTGCACGGCATCCGCGCCCCTGACTTTCTGTGGCTCGGTCATGGTGAAGGTCACGCCGTAGTTCACATAACAGACCTTGGCCGTCTCTTCGCCCGTCTTGGCTTCCTGCTTGAAGTCATCGGAAGGCACGCCAATCACTTCCAGCCCGTCGCCCTTGTAGCGCTGATACAGCGCCTCCAGGCCCTTGAACTGTGGGGCGAACCCACAAAAGCTGGCGGTATTGACGATCACCAGAGGCTTGCCGGCAAAACGCTGGCACAGGTCGATGGACTCCTTGGCGCGCAACTTCGGCAATTGGCCTTCGAGCAACGACGGGCAATCGGCGGCCATGGCCACACCGCCAAAAGCCACCATCAGGGCAGGTACTGCAAGCCAGCGCATCAACATGTTGGGTGTCCTTGGACAAAGTCAGACAAGCAACTTAACAGATCGCCATGCCCAGTTGCATCAACGCCAGCCCGCTGCGCTGCCAGCCCCACCAGGCCAGCAGCAACAGCGTCAGCAGCCCCGCTGCGCCAATCCAGCCCCACGTCGAATTCATGCGACCCCCATCTGCGCCTGCAACCTTGCCACAGGCCGCTCACGCACTGGCCAGTTCAGGGCGGCCGCGACCAGGCTCAAGACGATCGCCACCTGCCAGATCAAATCGTAGTTGCCCGTTCGATCATAGACCACGCCCCCCAGCCAACCGCCGAGGAACGAACCCAACTGATGGAACAGGAACACAATCCCACCCAGCATCGACAGGTTTCTTACGCCAAACAAGGTTGCCACCGTACCGTTGGTCAGCGGTACCGTCGACAGCCACAAAAAGCCCATGGCCATGCCGAACAAGTAGGCACTGGTCTGCGTCACTGGCGCCCACAGAAACAACACAATCACCACCGCCCGCAGCAAGTACAACGCCGTGAGCAGACGCGGCTTGGACATCCGCCCGCCGAGCCAGCCTGCGGTGTAGGTACCGAAGATGTTGAACAGGCCGATCAGGGCCAGCACCGTGGTGCCAACGGTCGCCGGCAGATGCTGGTCTACCAGGTACGCCGGCAGGTGCACACCGATAAATACCACCTGGAATCCGCAGACAAAAAAGCCGAAGGCCAGCAACCAGAAACCGGAATGGGAACAGGCTTCATGCAGGGCCTCGCGCAAGGTTTGTTGACCGGCCACGGCCGGCAGCGGGCGGTCCTTGATCATCGTCACCAACGGCACGATCAACGCCACCAGCAGGCCCAGCACCAGCAAGGCGGCGGACCAGCCCAGCCAACCAATCAGGCCCAGGGTGCCTGGCAACATGGCGAACTGGCCGAAAGAGCCGGCAGCACTGGCAATGCCCATGGCCATGCTGCGCTTTTCCGGGGCCACGGCACGCCCGACCACGCCAAGGATCACCGAGAACGAGGTGCCGGACAGACCGATACCGATCAGCAAGCCCGCACTCAGGGACAGCGACCACGCCGAATCGGACAGGCCCATGAACACCAGGCCCAATGCATACAGCACGCCGCCGACCATCACCACTTTGGCCGCGCCAAACCGGTCGGCAAGGGCCCCGGTAAACGGCTGCGCCAGGCCCCAGATCAGGTTTTGCAAGGCGATGGCAAAGGCAAAGGTTTCACGACCCCAGCCGAACTCGCTGCTCATGGGCGACAGGAACAGGCCAAAGCCATGCCGTACGCCCAGGGAAAGGGCCAGGATCAGCGCACTCCCGACAAGAATCCAGCCACTGGTACGCCACATCGAGGTCATTATTATTCTCCGCTTACGGGTATATACCCGCTTGTATTCGAACCAGCTCGCGTTTAAGCGAGTTCGTCCAGCAAGGCCAACAGGGTTTCGCGTTTTTGCGCCCCCAATTTATCGATCAACTTCTGCTGCGCCGCTTCCCAGGCCGGCAACGCCGCTGCCAGGCGCTCCTTACCCATGTTGGTCAACACCACCAGGCGATTGCGCAGATCATTACCTTCGACCAACCGCACCAGGCCTTCACCCTCCAGCACCCGCAAGTTACGCCCCAGGGTGCTGCGATCCAGGCCCATGGCATCGGCCAGGCTGGAAATGCTCGGCTGATCCAGGCGTTGCAGGTTACACAACAAGGAATACTGGGCGACGTTGATCCCGAAGCCATCGAGGGCGCCGTCATAGTGCCTGCTGACGCCACGGGCGGCACGACGCAGGTTGGTGCATAAACATTGGGAGGCAAGCATAGAGCGTGTATATACCCGCGATTAAGGAAATGCAAGAAAGTGTTACAGGGCCAGGCCGATCAACACCGCCACTTCGAGCAGCTCCAGCAACGCGCCGGCCGTGTCGCCTGTGGTGCCGCCCAGCCGATTGATCATCACCTGGCGCAGACCCATAAAGCAGAGGGCTGCGAGCAGTACGGCAATCCCACCGCTGAAACCACCGATCAACACACAGGCCAGACCGGTAAGGATCAGTACTTGTTGCCCGACAATCCGCGGCAAATGGTCGGCCAGCGCCTGACCCAGTCCCCCGGCACGCACATAGCGAGTCGTGAGGAACAACGCCAGCAGCGAACCACGGCCGATCAACGGCGCAAGAATCAATGCCGCGCCGTTGTGCTGCTCGATCAAGGCCACCAGGGCAGTGAACTTGAGCAGCAGCACCAGCCCCAGGGTGACCACGGCAATCGGCCCGCTGCGCGGGTCCTTCATGATGGTCAGGGTGCGCTCACGGTCGCCAAAGCCGCCCAGCCATGCATCGGCGCTATCTGCCAGACCATCCAGGTGCAGGCCGCCACTGAGCAACACCCACGCTGTCAGCAGCAGCGCCGCGTGCAACAGCAAGGGCGCGCCCATCAGTACGCTGTTCAAGCCCCACAGCAGTAGCCCGAACAGCAACCCTACCAGCGGATAAAACAGCAGCGAGCGCCCCAACTCCTGGGGTTGCGGCATGCCCGGCAGGCGAATCGGCAGGCTGCTGAGGAACTGCAAGGCGATCCAGAATGGCAGCATTCAGGCGCCCTCGCTCAATACGCCATCAGCCTCGACCCGCAGGCTGAACAGGCCACCGTGCCCCACCTCGACATTCAACAACTGCTCACGGGGCAAGCCACGGGCCTGGGCCAGCAATAAACGCATGACACCACCATGGCTGATCAACAGCACCCGTTGCCCGGCATACCGCTGGTGCAGGCGTAGGACAGCGCCGCGCACACGCCGGGAAAACGCTTCGACAGGCTCGCCATCTGGCGGCGTAAAGCTATACGGGTCAGCCCAGAACAGCCCCAGTGCGTCGGCGTCGGTTTCCATCAACTTCGCCGCGCTCTGCCCTTCCCAGGCACCGAAATGCAGCTCCTGCAGATCCGGCTCCAGGCTCACCGGCAAATCCAGCCGTACGCCCAACTCTTCAGCGAAGCGCGCGCAGCGTTGCAGCGGCGAGCTGACCAGGCGATCCCACGGCCCTTGCGCCAGCACAGCCTGGCGCATCTGCTCCCAGCCGTTATCCGTCAGGGCATCATCCAGGCTGCCGCGCAAGCCGCCGCCCAGTTCGGTTTCGCCATGGCGCAGCAGGTCCAGGTGCAAGGTCATGCCGGGCGATCCGCCACAGCCGCCTCAGCAAACGTCGCCATCTGCCCGTGCAACGCACAGGCCAGGCGCAACAGCGGTACCGCCAACGCCGCACCACTGCCCTCGCCCAGACGCAGGCCCAGTTCCAACAGCGGCTCGGCGCCAAGGCTTTGCAGCACGTGGCGATGGCCCGGCTCAGCCCCGCGGTGGCCGAACAACAGCCATGGCCGGCAAGATGGATTCAGGCGTGTAGCGACCAGGGCCGCAACAGTGCAGATAAACCCGTCGACCAGCACCACCACACCCGCCTGGGCGCAGGCCAGATAAGCCCCCACCAGGCCGGCGATCTCCAGGCCACCGAGATTGAACAGGGTCTGCAACGGGTCACCGCGCTGCCCGGCATGCAAGGCCAATGCGCGCTCGATCACCGCTACTTTATGGCTCACGCCCTGGGCATTCAGGCCGGTGCCCGGGCCGGTCAGGTCGCTGACCTGACAATCGAGCAATGCACAGGCCAATGCGCTGGCGGCGGTGGTGTTGCCGATGCCCATCTCGCCGCCAATAAACAGTTGCGCACCGGCGTTGATCGCCCGCTGCACACTGTCACGCCCCGCCGCCAGGGCCAACCGACCCTGGGCCTCGGTCATGGCCGCACCCAGCACGAAGTTGGCCGTGCCTGGGGCGATATTCAGGTGACGTACGCCCGGCAGGTCCAGCGACGGTGTGACGGTGCCCAAGTCCACCACTTCCAGCTGTGCATCCAGTTGGCGCGCCAACACGCTGATCGCCGCGCCACCGCTGACGAAGTTGTGCAACATCTGCCCGGTGACTTCCTGGGGATAGGCCGAGACCCCCTCCGCGACCACACCGTGATCACCGGCAAAGATGGCGATCCACACCCGCTCGACCGTCGGTTTGACCTGGCCCTGCAAGCCGGCCAGTTGCACCGCCAGCGCCTCCAGTTGCCCCAGGGAACCTGCGGGTTTGGTCAGTTGCTGCTGGCGGGACAGGGCTTGTTCATGGGCCACGGCATCCAGCGCCTTGCAGGGTTCCAGCCACCAGGATTGGCTCATAACGCAGTACCTTTCAAAGTCAGGGGCAGGCCCGCAACGGTCAGCACCACACGCTGACACCGTTCGGCCAAGGCTTGATGCAGCCAACCGGCTTCATCTACATAGCGGCGAGTCAATTCGCCCAGCGGCACGACACCCAGACCGGTCTCGTTGCTGACAAAAATGATTTCACCTGGCAGCGACGCCAGGCAGTCCAGCAGTTGTTCGCGCTCCATGCCCAGGCGCTGCGGATCGTCCAGCATCAGCAGGTTGGTGAGCCACAGGGTCAGGCAATCGACCAGCAGGCACTGGCCAGGGGCGGCATGTTCGCGCAGGACCCGTGCCAGCTCAAGCGGTTCTTCGACCAGCCCCCAATGGCTCGGGCGACGCTCCCGGTGCAGGGCGACCCGCTGGTTCATTTCACCGTCCAGGGGTTGGCTGGTGGCGATGTAGGTGACAGGCAGGGCGCTGTCGCTGGCGAGCTTTTCAGCCAGGCGACTCTTGCCGGAACGGGCACCGCCGAGGATCAATTGCAACATGGTCAATCCCTCAAATCCCACATAACTGGCGCAGTAACCGGGTATCCAGATGCTGCTCCACCAGGTCCGCCAGGCGCTCGATATCGCGCTCGCGCAAGCCGTGGTAATCGACTTCCTGCACATCCTGCAAACCGGCCCAGCGCAACAATGCACTGCACGCCGCTGGGGTTTCGAACAGACCGTGCAGATACGTGCCGAGGATTTGTCCGTCGTCACTCTGCGCGCCGTCACTGCGACCGTCATCCAATAGCACCGCCGGACGCTCCAGGGCCGTGCCACGGGTCACGCCCGCATGGATCTCATAACCACTGACCGGCGCCTCTTCCAGCGCCAGCCGGCCGCGCACATTGCGCAATTGTTTTTCGGCTTCCAGGGTGGTGCTGAAGGCCAGCAGCCCCAGGCCATCACTGGAGCCCTCGGGCCCTTCCAGGCCCAGCGGGTCATGAACCTGCTCGCCGAGCATTTGCAGGCCACCGCAGATGCCCAGGACCTTGCCGCCATAGCGCAGGTGCCGGGCAATCGCGCTGTCCCAGCCGTTGGCGCGCAAGTAGGCCAAGTCGCTGCGCACGCTTTTCGAGCCGGGCAGGATAATCAGGTCTGCGGCAGGAATCGCCTGCCCCGGCCCGACAAATTGCAAGTCCACCTGGGGATGCAGGCGCAACGGGTCGAAGTCGGTGTGATTGCTGATGCGCGGCAATACCGGCACCACCACCCTGAGCACCTGCGCCGCCTTGTCGGTCTGGCGCTGGTCGATGCCGTCCTCGGCCTCCAGGTGCAGGTCCATCACATAGGGCAACACGCCGATTACCGGTTTGCCGGTGCGCGCCTCAAGCCAGTCGAGACCGGGTTGCAACAGCGCGATATCGCCGCGAAAGCGGTTGATCACAAAGCCCTTGATCCGCGCCTGCTCCGACGGCGACAGCAACTCCAACGTGCCCACCAGATGAGCGAACACCCCGCCGCGATTGATATCGGCAATCAGCAGCACCGGGCAATCCACCGCTTCGGCGAAGCCCATGTTGGCAATGTCATTGGCCCGCAGATTGATCTCGGCCGGCGAGCCCGCGCCTTCGACCATCACCACTGGGTAAGCGGCGCTCAAGCGTGCATGGGAAGCGAGCACCGCTTGCATGGCGATGGCTTTGTAGTCGTGATAGGCCACGGCATTCATGCTGGTCACGGCACGGCCATGGATGATGACTTGTGAACCGGTGTCACTGTTGGGCTTGAGCAGCACCGGGTTCATATCAGTGTGCGGCGCCAGGTTGGCGGCCTGGGCCTGCACGGCCTGGGCGCGGCCGATCTCGCCACCTTCTGCCGTGACTGCGCTGTTGAGCGCCATGTTCTGCGGCTTGAAGGGCACCACGGGCACGCCCTGGCGCACCACCCAACGGCATAACGCGGTCACCAAAGTGCTTTTGCCCGCATCGGAGGTGGTGCCTTGCACCATCAACGTACTCATGAGGCTTGCTTCCAGGCAGCCAGGGCTTGTTCAAGGCGCTGCCAATCGGCGTCAGTCCCGGGCAGGCCAAAACGCAGGCTGCTGTCGTGGACAAACAGGCGCAGCAGGATGCCACGCTGGGCCATGAACTCATGCAACTGCTCGGCGCGATCGGCGATCAGCCACTGGAACAGCGCGCAGCCGCCCTGGGGGCGCAGACCATACTGCTCCAGCAGGCTGAACAGACGCTGGCTGGCTTCTTCGCAGCGCTGGCGCTGGTGGGTGTGGCCAGCGCTGTCGCGCAGGCAAACCTGGCCCAACTCCCGGGTCGGACCACTCACCGCCCATGGCCCGACCTGTTCGGCCAGCAGCTTGAGCAGCTTGCGCTCGGCCAACACAAAGCCCAGGCGCACCCCCGCCAGACCGAAAAACTTGCCGAACGAACGCAACACAATCAACCCCACCTGATGGGCCTGGTTCGCCAGGCTCAACTGCGGGGTGGTGTCCATAAAGGCTTCATCCACCACCAACCAGCCACCGCGCTGGGCCAGCCGTGCATGCCAGTCCAACAGGCGCTGGGGCGCAATACTCAAGCCCGTAGGGTTGTTGGGGTTGACCACCACCAACACGTCGAGGCTGTCGAGGAAGAAGTCCACTTCCTGCTCCAGCACTTCGCGCACGATGTAACCGGCGCGACGCCAGGCTTCGGCATGCTCGGCATAGCACGGCGACAACACGCCGACCTTGCCCGCCCGACGCAGACGCGGCAGCAACTGGATGGCCGCCTGGGAGCCCGGCACCGGCAACACCTGGGCCGCACCGTAGTAATCGCAGGCCGCCTGTTCCAGGCCGTCATCGGTTTCTGGCAAACGCGCCCAGGCCCGCAGTGAGATAGGCGGGATTGGCCAAGGCCAGGGCGCGAGGCCACTGGACAGGTCCAACCAGTCTTCCTGGGCGATGCCGTACTGCATCGCGGCTTTGCGCAGCCGGCCACCATGTTCAAGCATAGAATTGTGCCCCCGCGCACAGGATCAATACCCACAACCACACGCCGCGCTGCACCAGTTGCCAGCCACGCTCGATGGAATCGGCATCGGCTGGAGGCCCTTCACCCAGGACTGGACGTTGGTGCAATTCACCGTGATAAATCGCTGCACCGCCCAACTCGACGCCCAGGGCGCCAGCACCGGCGGCCATCACCGGGCCGGCATTCGGGCTGTCCCAGGTCGGGCCCTGGCGGCGCCAGCATGTGAGCGCCAGGCGCGTCTTGCCGAGCACGGCGTAGGTCAACGCGACCAGGCGCGCGGGAATGTAATTGAGCAGATCGTCAATTTTTGCCGCCGCCCAGCCGAAGCGTTCAAAGCGTTCGTTGCGATAGCCCCACATGGCATCCAGGGTATTGCTCAGGCGGTACAGCACCACGCCAGGCACGCCGGCCACGACAAACCAGAACAGCGCGGCGAACACCGCGTCACTGCCGTTTTCCAGCACCGACTCAGTGGCGGCGCGCGCCACTTCAGTGCTGTCCAGTTCGCTGGTCTGGCGGCTGACCAGGTAACTGACGCGCCTGCGCGCTTCGTCCAGGTCACCACTGCGCAGGGCCTGGGCCACCGGCAACACGTGTTCACCCAGGCTGCGCATGCCCAGGGCCAGGTACAACGCGAGGATCTCGATCACCCAACCGAAGTAAGGCGCCCAGGACAACGCCGTGGCCAGCAACGTCAGCGGTATCACGGCGATAAACCACGCGGTCACGCCATGGCTGCGCCAGCCACGCCCAGCGGAGTTGAAACGTTGCTCGATGCGCCCGGCAAAGTTGCCGAACGCCACCAGCGGATGCCAGCGCCTGGGTTCGCCCAGCAGCGCATCCAGCGCCACGGCAGCGACACTCAGCAAGGCCACACTCATTGACTCACTCCCCAATAATTCTCATACAGCATGTCACTCAGCGGACGCGGTTCGGTCCAGCCTTCGAGTTGCAACATCGGTGCCGGGTAGAACTGCTCTACCGGGCCCAGGCACAGCACGGCCAGTGGCTTGGCGCCGGGCGGCAGGCCCAGCAGGTCGGCCAGCTCCTGGGGTTCGAACAGCGACACCCAGCCCATGCCCAGGCCTTCGGCGCGGGAGGCCAGCCACAGATTCTGGATCGCGCAGGACAGCGAGGCCAGGTCCATTTCCGGCAAGGTGCGACGGCCAAAGATATGCCGCTCGCGATCATCCATCAGCGCCGCGACCAGCACCTCGGCGCAGTCGTTGATGCCTTCGACCTTGAGCTGCATGAAGTCGTCCGAGCGCTCGCCCAGGGCCGCCGCGGTGCGTAGGCGCTCGGCTTCCACCAACTGCTGGATCTGGCCGCGCAGGGTCCGGTCGCTGATACGGATAAAGCGCCAAGGCTGCATCAGGCCGACACTGGGGGCCTGGTGCGCAGCCTGCAGCAAGCGCTGGAGCAGTTCGGGGGCCACCGTGCCGCCGCTGAAGTGGCGCATATCGCGGCGCTCGGCGATGGCGCGGTAGATGGCCTGGCGTTCAGCCTGGGGGAAGGCGTTGTCGGTCATGGCCCTATCGCGGGCAAGCCCGCGCCTACAGTTGCAATGCAATCGCCTGCGATGGCGGCCTCAGCGCCTGGCGCAAAAAGCGCGGCCACCGCAGCCGGGTTCGACGGGAAATAAAAGTGCACATAGGAGGCCGTCATCCGCCCCTGGCGATACACCGCCTCGGCACCGCGCCCGCCATTGGGGCTCAGGCCACGGGCAATCGGCTGCCATTGCGTGCTGGTCAGGGAATGATGATAGGTGTGGCCGCGCAGCACGCCTTCCGGCAACTCGACTGCTTGCAGGGCCAGGGCCGCCAGGCGTTTCTGCATGACTGCATCGCCCTGGAGCAACCCCAGCAGTTCAGCGCGGCAACCCTCGACATCGGTCAATGAGTCGAGCAGATAGAGCATGCCGCCGCATTCGGCCAGCAACGGCTTGCCGGCGGCGTGATGGGCACGGATCGCCTGCAACATCGCGGTGTTTTGCGACAACGCCTGGTGATGCAGTTCCGGGTAGCCACCGGGCAGGTAGAGGCTGTCGGCGTCGGGCAACACCGGGTCGTGGATCGGCGAGAAGAAGCGCAATTCGGCGCCCATCGCCCGCAGCAAGTCGAGACTGGCGCCATAGGTGAACGCGAAGGCTTCATCACGGGCCACGGCAATCCGCACCCCGTCCAGCAAAGGTTCGGCCTCGATAAGCTCGGGGGCGGCGAACGCCACCGGTGGTGGCAGCGCTACCTCGCAACTGCTGGCCAGGGCCTCGGCGGCCGCATCCAGGCGCAGGTCCAGGTCATTCAACTCGCTGGCCTGCACCAGGCCCAGATGGCGACTGGGCAGCTCGATACCGGTCTCGCGGGACAACGCACCGTACCAGCGCAGGCCTTCGGTCAGGCTGCCTTCAAGCAATTGCGCGTGGCGCACGGTACCGACGCGGTTGGCCAATACCCCGGCGAACGGCAAGTCCACCTGATAACGCGCCAGTCCCAACGCCAGGGCGCCAAAGGTCTGGGCCATGGCGGTGCCGTCGATCACCGCCAGCACCGGCACGCCAAAATGGCGGGCTAGGTCGGCGCTGGACGGCGTGCCGTCGAACAGCCCCATCACGCCCTCGATCAGGATCAGGTCCGCCTCCCCCGCCGCTTCCCACAGCAGGCGGCGACTTTCCTGCTCGCCGACCATCCACATGTCCAATTGATAGACCGGCGCGCCGCTGGCGCGCTCATGAATCATCGGGTCGAGAAAGTCCGGGCCGCATTTGAATACCCGGACCTTGCGCCCCAGGTTGCGGTGCAAACGGGCCAGGGCGGCGGTGACGGTGGTCTTGCCCTGGCCCGACGCCGGCGCGGCGATCAGGACGGCAGGGCAATGGCGCGGCTGATTCAAAGTTCGATGCCCTTCTGTGCCTTGATCCCGGCCTGGAACGCGTGCTTGAGCATGCCCATTTCGGTGACGGTGTCGGCCATTTCAATCAGTTCCGGCTTGGCGCCGCGACCGGTGACCAGCACATGCTGCATCGGTGGGCGGGCTTGCAGGTCGCCCAGGACCTGGTCCAGGTCGAGATAACCGTGCTTGAGTGCGATGTTCAGCTCATCCAGCACCACCAGGCCAATGGACGGATCCTGCAACATTTCCCGGGAGACTTTCCAGGCCGCTTCGGCGGCAGCGATATCACGCTGGCGGTCCTGGGTTTCCCAGGTAAAGCCCTCGCCCATCACATGGAAACGTACCTGCTCGGGGAAACGCCGGAAGAACAGCTCTTCACCGGTGCTGTTACGGCCCTTGATGAACTGCACCACGCCGCATTGCATACCGTGCCCCATGGCACGGGCCAGCATGCCAAACGCCGAACTGCTCTTGCCTTTGCCATTGCCGGTCAATACCAGCAGCAATCCGCATTCATTCGGTGAATTGGCAATACGCTCATCAATCACCGCTTTTTTGCGCAGCATGCGCGCCAGGTGGCGTTCGTCACGATCAGGGGAATCAGTCATGGCAGCTCTCCGTTGGGGCTGGACAAAAACGGCGGGCAGGAAAAGACAATCTACATGAAGCCAAGCATCGCCCACCGTGATGCTGTTGGATGAATCAGGCCGGTCTCCGGGCTCATGAGTGGCGCCCTGTTGAACAGGGCAGTCCGACGATGCGCCTTCCCATATCGCAGGCGATACAGTGGCAAAAGCAGCGTCTTGACTCATTTACCGTTGCGGGGGCAGCGCCGGGATCGTGGCCGCACTGTAGAAAAGTGCGCGCACTCACCGGCTTCCCTGTTTCACTCGGTCGACGCGCACGCCACAGAGCACCTGAAACAAGCGGCGAAGGTTAGTGGGTTGGGGGTACAGCGTCAATTAAAGCCGGCCACACACTTGAACCATCGCCACGCGCTGTACCTCTATGACTACAGGCATTGAGGAGAAAAACATGCACAAGACCCGACTCGCCCTACTGATCATGGCTGCAGGCGCACTCGCCGCCTGCGGGGAAAGCTCAACCTTGCAGGTCTCGGATGGCACCGGGCCTTCACCGAAACTGCCGGAACCGAACAAAACCCTGATCCCCACCGTCAACATCGCCCCGGCGATTGGCTGGCCCGCAGGCGCCAAGCCAACCGCCGCCGCCGGCACCCAGGTCGCAGCCTTTGCAGAAGGCCTGGATCACCCGCGCTGGCTGTATGTATTGCCCAATGGCGATGTACTGGTCGCCGAGACCAATGCACCGCCCAAGCCGGAGGATGGCAAGGGCATTCGCGGCTGGGTCATGGAGAAGGTCATGGGCCGCGCCGGCGCTGGTGTACCCAGCCCGAACCGCATCACCCTGCTGCGCGATGCCAACCATGATGGCGTGGCAGAAACCCGCACGGTGTTCCTGGAAAACCTCAACTCACCGTTTGGCATGACTCTGGTCGGCAACGATTTGTATGTCGCCGATTCAGACAAGCTACTGCGCTTTCCCTATCAACCAGGAGAAACCGCAATCAAGGCCCCAGGCACCAAGGTCGTGGACTTGCCGGGCGGTCCGCTCAACCACCACTGGACAAAAAATGTCATCGCCAGCAAAGACGGGAGCAAGTTGTATGTGAGCGTCGGCTCCAACAGCAATGTCGGCGAAAACGGCCTGGAGGCCGAACAGGGACGCGCTGCCATCTGGGAAGTCGACCGGGCCAGCGGCCAGCAGCGGATCTTCGCCTCCGGCCTGCGCAACCCCAACGGCATGGCCTGGGAGCCACAAAGCGGCAAGCTGTGGACGGCGGTCAACGAGCGCGATGAAATCGGCAGCGACCTGGTGCCGGACTACATCACCTCGGTCAAGGATGGCGGCTTCTATGGCTGGCCGTTCAGCTACTACGGCCAGCATGTCGATGTGCGGGTCACGCCGCAGGACCCGGACCTGGTGGCCAAGGCGATTGCGCCAGACTATGCCGTCGGGCCGCATACCGCATCATTGGGCCTGACCTTCGCGCAAGGCAACACGCTACCCGCGCAGTTCAGCAACGGCGCGTTCATCGGCCAGCATGGCTCGTGGAATCGCAAACCGCACAGTGGCTACAAGGTAATCTTTGTGCCATTCGAAGGCGGCAAGCCGAAGGGGCAACCGGTGGATGTGCTGACTGGGTTTCTCAACAGTGATGAGAAAGCCATGGGGCGGCCGGTGGGCGTGGTGATCGGCCCACAAGGTGGGTTGCTAGTGGCGGATGATGTGGGGAATAAGGTGTGGCGGGTGTGGGCCGCTAAATAGCAAGACTCGACAACGCCACAAAACCAATGTGGGAGCGGGCTTGCTCGCGAAAGCGGTGGATCAGTCAGTGCATCTGTTACTGATTCACCACTTTCGCGAGCAAGCCCGCTCCCACATTTTTGATCGGTGCAGGTCTTAAGGGTTACGCGCCAGGTGCTCCGCCGGCAATACGCGCTTGGCGCTCAAATAGGCATTCTGCCAATAGGCCTTGGACAAGGTATCAAGCTTCACCGTGCCGCCGGTTTGTGGTGCATGGACGAAACGCCCTTCGCCCACATAGATGCCGGCATGGCTGACTTGCGAGCCGCCACCCGTGGCAAAGAACAGCAGGTCGCCGGTTTGCAGCGCATCTTCACGCACGTCCTGGGCACGCATCACGATCAGCTCGCGGGTGGTGCGCGGCAGCGAGATGCCCGCCGCATCGCGGTAGACAAAACCAATCAGGCCACTGCAATCAAACCCTGAGTCCGGTGTATTGCCGCCCCAGCGATAAGGCGTGCCGACCAGGCCCAGGGCGCGAAACAGCACGTCTTCGGCAACCGGCGAAAAGTTCTGGGTGGTGTAGTTGAACACCGGCTTGGGCTTGACGGCCACAGGCGCGGGTGGAGGACGATTTGCGCAGGCACTGAGCAGTGCGGCGCAAGCAAGAAGAATTAGGCGGGCCGAGGTCGACATGGGCAGAACAATCCTGATCTGGATGCGGCTTTCGCTGCCGAACGCTGAAAACTAGACCGCGCAAGCAAAGCTTGCGCGGTCAGGTTCGCAACAATATCTCAGGATTCTAGCGCTTACGCGTCAAACTTCAAGTATCACTTTAACTTTACTTGCGAGCGGTAACGCTAGTAGGGGCCATGGCCAGGGCGCGCTTGGCTTCGATGAAGGTTTTGCTCCAGTAGCTATCGCCCAATTTATCGACCCGTACCCCACCGCTGCGGCGGCTGCTGGAGTGGATGAACTGGTCATCGCCCAGGTAGATACCGGCGTGGCTGACACGACCACGACCATTGGTACTGAAGAAAAGCAGATCGCCAGGCTTGAGGTTGTTCCGTGCGACCAACGGTGCATCCACGTTGATCATTTCGCGGGTTGAACGCGGCAGGTTCATGCCGGCTTCCTCACGGAACAGGTAACCGATAAAGCCACTGCAGTCGAAACCGGCTTCAGAGGTACCGCCGAAACGGTAACGAGTACCGATCAGGGACATGCCGCGTTCGAGGATGCTATCAGCCAGCAAAGGCAGCTGATAAGGCTTGCTATCGGAGAATTCGGCCAGTTCTTTTTCGGTTGCCACCTCTTCTTCATAAACAGAAGAAGACTGTGTTGCAACGAATTTGGCTTGGTGCTGTTGTTGTGGTTTTTGCTGCTCAGCCACTTGTTGAGGGTGGGTGGCGCAACCAAACAACAGGGTAACGAGTGCGAGAGGCACGAGGGGTGCGAAGCGATTTAGCATGGGCACGACCGTGGCTGATGTGTAAAGAAGCCGAGACTATGCCTTCTATGACATCGATTTGCAAATTCAATCGTGATCTATGTGACTTCTTGTTTGACCTATGTCATCTAAGCCCTTACACCCCATTTAGACCCTTTTGCGTGGCCAAGCCGGCCAAAACGCAGGTTTTCTGGCGCCTGTAATTTGCCAGAAGCCCCGATTTCAAAGGGCTGGCTACCAGCCGAGGGTTTCTTTGAGGAAGGGAATGGTCAGCTTGCGCTGGGCCTGCAAGGAGGCCTGGTCGAGTTGTTCGAGCAAGTCGAACAGCGCGCTCATGCTGCGGGTGCCACGGGTGAGGATGAAATGCCCGACTTCATCGGTCAGGTGCAAGCCACGGCGCGATGCTCGCAATTGCAAGGCGCGCAATTTGTCTTCGTCGGACAGTGGGCGCATCTGGAAAATCAGCGCCAGGGTCAGCCGCGACTTGAGGTCGGCCAGCTTGACCGGCAACTCCCGAGGCGAGGTTGATGCAGCAATCAGCAGGCGTCGGCCACTGTCGCGCAGGCGGTTGAACAGATGGAACAGCGCCTCTTCCCAGTCCGCCCGACCGGCAACCGCTTGCAGGTCATCCAGGCACACCAGTTCGTATTGCTCAAGGTTGTCGAGGATGCCGATGCCACGGTCCAGCAGTTCGGCCAATGGCAGGTAGACCGCCGGCTCGCCCATCTGCTCAAAGCGCAGGCAGGCAGCCTGCAACAGGTGGGTACGCCCCACGCCGTCCTTGCCCCAGAGGTAGATCAGGCTTTCCGTCCACCCGGCGTCGGCTTCGCAGAGCCGCTCGACATAGCCGAGTGCAGCGGCATTGGCGCCTGGGTAGTAATTGATGAAGGTAGCGTCGTCACGCAGACGCACACCTAGGGGCAGCTGAATCGGTTTCATGCTGACTGAACGGCTCCAATCGAACCGTTAGTGGCCTCTGTGAAAAGTTTGCAAAGTTTATACCCGTGACGCCGGGCGCACAATGCAACAGACCATAAGCAAAATCAAAGGTTTGCGTTAACTCATTGGATTTTTTGGAGATTGTTTGACGCGATGGCCAAATGCCAAGCCCCACAGGCAACAAACCCGGCGTTTAGCCGGGTTTGTGTCAAGCCTTACAGCTGGGGGTCATCGGCGCCGGTATAGACGTCCGAATCCTTGTACACATCATGCACATGGCGCACCAACACCATGATCACTGCCGCCACCGGCAATGCCAGCAGGATGCCGGTAAAGCCGAACAGCTCGCCGCCAGCCAGGATCGCAAAGATCACAGCCACCGGATGCAGGCCAATACGGTCACCCACCAACAAGGGCGTCAGCACCATGCCTTCCAGGGCCTGACCCACCATGAATACCGCAACAATCCCCAGCATCGGGTACAAGTCGCCGCCAAACTGGAACAGGCCGGCCACCAGCGCTGCGCCAATACCGATGACGAAGCCCATGTACGGCACAATCGCCGCCAGGCCGGCAATCATGCCGATCAACAGGCCCAGCTCCAGGCCAATCGCCATCAGCCCGCCAGAATAGATAATGCCCAGCGCCACCATCACCAGCAATTGCCCACGGACAAAGGCGCCCAGCACCTCATGGCACTCTTCGGCCAGGGACACGATGCGTTCCTCGCTATCACGGGGCAGCAGGCTGCGGATCTTGGCAATCATGATGTCCCAGTCGCGCAGCAGGTAGAACGCCACCACCGGGATCAGCACGAGGTTGGTCAGCCAGCCAATCAACGCCAGGCTCGACGCCGTGGCCTGGCTGAGGATCACCCCGACAATATCGGTGGTCTGGCCCATATGCTCGCTGATCGCGGCCTTGACCTTGTCGAACTTCCAGAAGCCATCGGCCAGGCCCAGCTTGGACTGCGCCCACGGCATCGCCGTGTGTTGCAGCCAGTCGAGCATCTGCGGCGCCAGTTCGTACAGGCGGATCAGTTGCTTGGCCAGCATCGGCACCAGCACCAACAGCAGCGCCATGACGATCAGGGTAAACAGCGCAAACACCGCGACCACGCCCCAGGTACGTGACAGGCCGGCCTTCTCCAGGCGATCCACTACCGGATCGAACAGATAGGCCAGCAGCAAGGCGACCAGGAACGGCGTCAGGATCGAATGCAGCAGGAACACAAAAACGCACAGCAGGACAATCCCGCCAAGCCACACCCAACGACGCGTATCCGCCATAAACCACTCCATCTTTCAGTTGCTTCTATATAAGGAAGATCATTTACCAACGAAAACGCAGTTGCGGCTCGGGCTCGGCCTGCGGCACGGGCGCAGGTTGTGCGCCTTCGGCCACGGGTTGCTGCACAGGGGGTGGCGCAAGCGCTTCACCCGCTGGCACTTCCTGCAACTTCGCCAGGCTCAGTTGGCTGCGCAATTGCTCGCTGCTGCCATTGATCCGATAGACAATTCGGTCGCCATCCACCCGCTGCAACTGCGCACCAAAAGGCTCCAGCAGATGACCGAGGGCGGCGTAGCGCTCCAGGGTCATGCCTTGCACTTGCAGCAACTGCTCGCTGGAAACCCCGGCTTTTACGGCGAAGCGCGGCGCAAGACGCTCACTGACCGCCAGCAGAACGGCATCGGCCAAGGCCGCAGTGTCCGCGCCTTGTACGGTGCCGTTCTCGGCCTTGTCGCCCAGCCACAGGCGCCATTTGGCTTGCCATTGGCCCGACTCTTCACGGGCATGCACCGCCAGCAGCGCGTCGGCGCCGTAACGCTCGGAGGCCGAGCGCAGGGGCGCCGGATCTGCGCTTTCAAGATTAGGCGCGGTGGCGACGATCTGCTCATCGAGGTCGCCCAGCGGCAGGCGCAACGGCAAGCCACGGTGTTGCGCCGCACGACGCAGCGGCTCGGCGGCCGACTGGCCATCACCCACCAGGCTGCTGCCTTCAGTGGAATCGTTCAGCCACCAGCCGAGGATTGACGGGCGATTGTTGCCCCACAACGCCAGGCCGGCATCGCGCAGGGCGCGGTCGGTGCTGACCGGGTCGAAATCCACTTGCAGGCTTTCCGGGGGGCCCGCGTCGTAGCCGTACTGGCTGATGATCTGTTGCGGATCCTTGCGGATCGCCGCCAGGCCCGGGCCCTGGGCGGCCTTGGCGTCGCCGGTCAGGCGCATCACCAGGGTCTGCAGGGCGCGCTGGGTGGCTTGTTCGCGCTCCTGTGGCGCCTGGCTGCTGACCGGCTCCAGCACTTGATAGAGGCCATTGAGGGTTTCGGCATGACTCGCCAGGCTGACCAACGACAAACAGCCGACAAAAATGTATCTACTCAGACCCATGAAAAAAGATTCCCGAACGACAAAAAAGCGGCTGGAACAGACCGCGTGAAGAAGGTTAAGCAAGGCTGTGACCACAGCGACCGGCAAAACATTCACAAGGCCCCGGTAAGTTTTCGTACTGTCATAACGATAGCGGGTTAAAGGCTATACCTTAATACAGGCGATCGCGGTGCCGATTAAGGTTTTTTTAGCGCCATATGCCTCTGCCCGTCGGCCCGAGGATGGCCGCTGCCCCTCAAGCCTGATAAAATCGCGCGCCTTCGCAGACCGTCAACGGTTGGGCGTCCTGAAGTGTTCAACTTCCGTACCCCCACCGCATCGGTCGTTACCCCTGAATCCCCCCCTAAAGGCCTGGATCATGAGCAAGCAACCCTCCCTGAGCTACAAGGACGCCGGTGTAGACATCGACGCCGGTGAAGCATTGGTCGAACGCATCAAGAGCGTCGCCAAGCGCACTGCGCGCCCCGAAGTCATGGGCGGCCTGGGCGGTTTCGGCGCCCTCTGCGAGATCCCGGCCGGCTACAAGCAGCCTGTGCTGGTCTCCGGCACCGACGGCGTGGGCACCAAGCTGCGCCTGGCGCTGAACCTGAACAAGCACGACACCATCGGCATCGACCTGGTCGCCATGTGCGTCAACGACCTGGTGGTGTGCGGCGCCGAGCCGCTGTTTTTCCTCGACTACTACGCCACCGGCAAGCTGAACGTGGAGACCGCGGCACAAGTGGTTACCGGCATCGGCGCGGGCTGCGAGCTGTCGGGTTGCTCCCTGGTCGGCGGCGAAACCGCTGAAATGCCGGGCATGTACGAAGGCGAAGACTACGACCTGGCCGGCTTCTGCGTCGGCGTCGTAGAAAAAGCCGAGATCATCGACGGCTCCAAGGTTGCCGCTGGCGACGCCCTGCTGGCCCTGCCATCGTCCGGCCCGCATTCCAACGGCTACTCGCTGATCCGCAAGATCATCGAAGTGTCCGGTGCCGACATCGAGAACACCCAGCTCGACGGCAAACCTTTGACCGACCTGCTGATGGCCCCGACCCGCATCTACGTCAAGCCATTGCTCAAGCTGATCAAGGACACTGGCGCCGTCAAGGCCATGGCCCACATCACCGGTGGCGGCCTGCTGGACAACATCCCGCGCGTGCTGCCAAAAGGCGCACAGGCCATTGTCGACGTGGCCAGCTGGCAGCGCCCGGCAGTCTTCGACTGGCTGCAAGAGAAAGGCAACGTCAACGAGACCGAGATGCACCGCGTGCTGAACTGCGGCGTGGGCATGGTCATCTGCGTGGCTCAAGAGCACGTTGAAACCGCGCTGAACGTACTGCGTGAAGCCGGCGAGCAGCCATGGGTGATCGGCCAGATCGCCACCGCTGCCGAAGGTGCTGCCCAGGTTGAACTGAAGAACCTCAAGGCTCACTGATGCCAGCAACCTGTGATGTCGTGGTGCTGCTCTCCGGCACCGGCAGTAACTTGCAGGCCCTGATCGACAGCACGCGCGCCGGCGACAGCCCGGTGCGCATCGCTGCGGTGATCTCCAACCGCAGCGACGCCTACGGCCTGCAACGCGCCCAGGACGCGGGTATCGATACCCGCTCCCTGGATCACAAGGCGTTCGAAGGTCGCGAGGCCTTCGATGCAGCCTTGATCGAACTGATCGACGCCTTCAAGCCCAAGCTCGTGGTCCTCGCCGGCTTCATGCGCATTCTCAGCGCTGATTTCGTGCGTCATTACCAGGGGCGCCTGCTGAATATCCACCCTTCCCTGCTGCCCAAATACAAAGGGTTACACACCCACCAACGGGCCCTTGAGGCCGGCGATACGGAGCACGGCTGCAGCGTGCACTTTGTCACCGAGGAACTCGATGGCGGGCCACTGGTCGTACAGGCAGTAGTTCCGGTAGAGTCTGCGGACTCGGCGCAGAGCCTTGCGCAACGGGTTCACACCCAGGAACACAGGATTTACCCGCTGGCGGTTCGCTGGTTTGCCGAAGGACGCTTGGTGCTCGGTGAACAAGGTGCATTGTTGGACGGCCAGTTACTTGCGGCCAGCGGCCACTTGATTCGTACCTAGGAGATTTTATGCGTCGCGCCCTGCTCTTCGCTTTTGCTCTGCTTGCCCTGCCTACCGTGCACGCGGCAGATCTTCAGCCTTTCTCCGCCAGCTACACCGCCGACTGGAAGCAGTTGCCCATGAGCGGCCAGGCCTCCCGCAGCCTGGAAAGCACCGGCAACGGCGTCTGGAAGCTCAGTTTCAAGGCTTCGATGATGATCGCCAGCCTGACGGAAGAAAGCACCCTGACCCTGGACAAGGACACCCTGCTGCCCCAGTCCTACCACTTTGAACGCGGTGGCCTGGGCAAGGCCAAGAAGGCCGACCTGGACTTCGACTGGACCGCCAAGATGGTCACCGGCACTGATCGCGGCGACGCGGTCAAGATCCCGCTGAACCGTGGCATGGTCGATAAATCCACTTACCAGTTGGCCCTGCAACATGATGTGGCCGCTGGCAAGAAAACCATGAGCTACCAGGTGGTGGATGACGGCGAAGTCGAGACCTATGACTTCCGCGTACTGGGTACCGAGAAAGTCGATACCAAGGCCGGCAAGATCGACGCCATCAAGGTTGAGCGCGTGCGCGACCCGACGCAAAGCAAGCGCACCACCGTGATGTGGTTTGCCAAGGATTGGGACTACTTGCTGGTTCGCCTGCAACAAGTCGAAACCGACGGCAAGGAATACAACATCATGCTGTTGGACGGTACGGTCAATGGCAAGGTTGTGAAAGGCAGCTGATTGTTGGCTGATTGAAAGAGCCTCGCTGAACGCGGGGCTTTTTTTCGCCTGGCGTTTGTAGTGAAGCGATAGCGGTGGGCTGCCCGGCACAAGGCCAAAGCCTTACTCAAACATGAAACTTTTGTCATAAAACCCAGCCCCCTGCGACGTGATGTCGCGGTTTACGCGGCCTGGAGCATTGTTGCGTTTACTGCAATGAATTGTTGCACGCAAAGTCAGTTTACTTAGCAAGCTAACAAAATATATAACAAAGGCCTGCGACGCCTTGCCGCAGATCAACCAGAGACTGGAGCAAGCAGATGACTGTAAAAGTAACTGAACGCGACGATGCCCATATGTCCCATGAAGCCCTGGCCCACGGGATTCACATCTGGGATGTGCACCAACAAGACCTGCTGGTCGGCATGTTTCACAACGAGTGCGATGCTCATAATTATAAAAACGAGCTCGAAACCCTTGAGATGAGACGCCAGGCATCCAGCTCCTGAAGCGCTGAAATCCCATGGCCGCCCGGCCCACGCAGCCGCAGCGGCTATAAACACAAACCCCGCCTTTTGAGCGGGGTTTGTTGTTTTTAAAGCCTTACCACATCAGATCATCAGGGATCTGGTAGGCGGCGTATGGATCGTCCTCATCCGGCACTTGGGCCTCAGTGAGGATGTTGAGCTGGACGATACGCTCAGGCGCACGCTCCTGGATTTTCAGCGCTGCTTCGCGCGGGATCACTTCGTAACTACCGCCGTGATGGACAATCGCCAACGAGCCGTTACTCAGCTTGTTGCGCATCAAGGTATTGACCGACAGGCGTTTGACCTTCTTGTCATCGACGAAGTTGTAGTAGTCCTCGGTGGTCAACTTGGGCAGGCGCGAGGTCTCGATCAATTGCTTGACCTGCGCGGCACGGGCCTTGGCCTCGGCCTTTTCCTGCTGTTGACGGTTGAGTTCCTGGTCACGCTTGACCTTCTCGGCCTGCGCTTCCTGGGCCAGGCGTGCCTGGGTGTCGTCAGCCTCGGCCTGCCCCTTGTGGACCAGGCGCTGTTGTTTCTGCTTCTCTTTGCCGACCTGCTTGGCCTGCTTCTGGTTGACCAGACCTGCTTTAAGCAACTGGTCGCGAAGGGAAATGCTCATGGTGCTTACTCACTTAGGCAGCTATTCAACCGCAGCTGGACACATTCTTTTCCTGACGTTTGGCTTCGCCCCACAGGGCGTCCAACTCTTCGAGGGTGCAATCTTCCATGGGACGGTGGGTGTCGCGCAATGCCTGTTCGATAAATCGGAATCGCCTTTCGAATTTGGCATTGGCACCGCGCAGGGCAGTTTCCGGGTCGACCTTGAGGTGCCGGGCCAGGTTGACTGCGGCAAACAGCAGGTCACCGACTTCATCGGCAATGGCTGCCGGGTCGTTATCGGCCATGGCTTCGAGTACTTCATCGAGCTCTTCACGCACGTTATCCACCACCGGCAATGCCGCTGGCCAGTCGAAGCCGACCTGGCTGGCGCGCTTTTGCAATTTGGTGGCACGGGACAGGGACGGCAAGGCACTGGGCACGTCATCGAGTAGGGACAGTTGCTCGGGGGCGTCAGACTTTTCTGCGCGCTCCTCTGCCTTGATGGCTTCCCAGCGCTCCTTGACCTGCTCTTCGCTCAGCTTCGGGATATCCAGCGGCGCATACAGGTCGCCGCTAGGAAACACATGGGGATGCCGGCGAATCAGCTTGCGAGTGATGCTGTCGACAACCCCGGCGAATTCGAAGCGCCCTTCTTCCCGGGCCAGTTGGCTGTAATACACCACCTGGAACAACAGGTCGCCCAACTCGCCTTGCAGATGATCAAAATCCCCGCGCTCAATGGCATCGGCGACTTCGTAGGCTTCTTCCAGGGTGTGGGGCACGATGCTGGCGTAGGTTTGCTTGATGTCCCACGGGCAACCGTATTGCGGGTCGCGCAGGCGGTTCATCAGGTGTAGCAGGTCTTCAAGTGAATACATCGGTCAATCTCTGTCCGCTGAAATGGTCATGCCACCGATCAATGTGGGAGCCGGGCTTGCCCGCGATGCAAGCGCCTCGGTGTGCCTGGCAGACCGAGTCGATGCGATCGCAGGCAAGCCAGCTCCCACACAAGCCGGCTCCAACAAGGGATCAGGTCATGGCGTGCGGTTGCGCCGCGTCTCGATGATGTTCGGCAACTGGGAGATACGCCCCAGCAGCCGCCCCAACGCGTCCAGCCCCGGAATCTCGATGGTCAGGGACATCAACGCCGTGTTGTCCTCCTTGTTCGAGCGGGTATTGACCGCCAGCACGTTGATCCGCTCGTTGAGCAGCACTTGCGAGACGTCGCGTAGCAACCCCGAACGGTCGTAGGCGCGGATAATGATGTCCACCGGATAGGTGAGTACCGGCACCGGCCCCCAACTGACCTGGATGATCCGTTCCGGCTCGCGCCCGCCCAACTGCAGCACCGAGGCGCAGTCCTGGCGGTGAATGCTCACCCCACGGCCCTGGGTGATGTAGCCGACGATGGCATCGCCCGGCAACGGCTGGCAGCAGCCGGCCATCTGGGTCATCAGGTTGCCCACACCCTGGATCTGGATATCGCCGCGCTTGCCCGGCTTGTAGCCGGTGGCCTTGCGTGGGATCAGCTCCAGTTGCTCGCTGCCACGCTCCGGCTCCACCAGTTGCTGGGCCAGGTTGACCAATTGCGCCAGGCGCAAATCGCCAGCACCGAGGGCGGCGAACATGTCTTCGGCAATCTTCATGTTGGCCTTTTCGGCCAACTTGTCGAAATCCACCTGGGGCAGGCCCAGGCGACCCAGTTCGCGTTCGAGCAGGGTCTTGCCGGCGGCGACGTTCTGGTCCCGCGCCTGCAGCTTGAACCAGTGGACAATCTTTGCCCGCGCCCGCGACGTGGTGATGTAGCCCAGGTTCGGGTTCAGCCAGTCGCGGCTCGGCGTACCGTGCTTGCTGGTGATGATCTCGACCTGTTCACCGGTCTGCAGGCTGTAGTTGAGCGGCACGATGCGCCCGTTGATCTTGGCGCCACGGCAGTTGTGGCCGATCTCGGTGTGTACGCGGTAGGCAAAATCCAGCGGCGTCGCGCCCTTGGGCAAGTCGATGGCGTGGCCGTCGGGGGTGAAGATGTAGACCCGGTCGGGCTCGATATCCACCCGCAACTGTTCGGCCAGGCCGCCGATATCGCCCAGTTCTTCGTGCCACTCCAGCACTTGGCGCAGCCAGGAGATTTTCTCTTCGTACTGGTTGGAACCCGACTTGACGTCGGTGCCCTTGTAGCGCCAATGCGCGCACACGCCCAGTTCCGCTTCTTCGTGCATGGCGTGGGTGCGGATCTGCACTTCCAGCACTTTGCCCTCGGGGCCGATCACCGCAGTGTGCAGCGAGCGGTAGCCGTTCTCCTTGGGGTTGGCGATGTAGTCGTCGAACTCTTTGGGGATGTGCCGCCACAGCGTATGGACGATACCCAGCGCGGTGTAGCAGTCGCGCATTTCCGGCACCAGCACGCGTACGGCGCGTACGTCGTAGATCTGGCTGAAGGCCAGGCCCTTGCGCTGCATTTTGCGCCAGATCGAATAGATGTGCTTGGCCCGGCCGCTGATATCGGCTTCGACGCCGGTAGCCTGCAACTCCGAGCGCAACTGGCCCATCACATCACTGATGAAACGCTCACGGTCCAGCCGCCGCTCATGCAGCAGGGTCGCGATCTGTTTGTATTGATCAGGCTCCAGGTAGCGGAAGGACAAGTCCTCCAGCTCCCACTTGATATGACCGATCCCCAGGCGGTGAGCCAGGGGCGCGTAGATGTCGAAGACCTCACGGGCGACGCGGTTGCGCTTTTCGTCATCGGCGGTTTTCACCGCACGGATCGCGCAGGTGCGTTCGGCCAGCTTGATCAGCGCGACGCGTACGTCGTCGACCATCGCCACCAGCATCTTGCGCAGGTTTTCCACCTGGCCCTGGGTGCCCAGCACCATCGACTGGCGCGGGCTGAGGCTGGCGCTGATCGCCGCCATGCGCAGCACGCCATCGATCAGCTTGGCCACCACCGCGCCGAAACGCTGGCTGACCAGCGGCAACGCAATGTGCCCTTCGCGCACGCCGCGATAGAGCACCGCGGCGATCAGCGAATCCTGGTCCAGCTTGAGGTCGGCGAGGATCTCGGCGATTTCAAGCCCGGTACGAAAACTCGATGTTCCTTCGGCCCACAGGTTCTTGGCCGCATTGTCTTGCTGTTCTGCCTCGCGAGCGAACTCGCAGGCGGCTTTCAAGGCTTCACGGTCCAGTGCCGGATCGACACTGACGGCATGATCCAGCCATGCCTCGAGATTGATACTGCCGTCGGTGTTGATCGGCTGGTGTGCTCTCACCTGTACCATCTTGCTTACCTTCCCTACGACGCGCCTTGAGCGCGTCAAAATCGCTGACCCTTGTAACGCGAACTCCCTGGCAGGTCACAGGCCCTGGAGAACGCAGGCCAGTCGGACTAAGCGAGCATCCTAGCTCGCTTCAAATAACGCCATCGCCTCGACATGCGCCGTTTGCGGAAACATATCGAGGATCCCGGCACGTTTTAGCCGGTAGCCTTGCTTGACCAACTCGACAGTGTCCCGCGCCAGCGTGGCTGGATTGCAGGACACATACACCAGGCGATCAGCCCCCAGAGTGGCGAGCTTGCGCACAACCTCCAGGGCACCATCGCGGGGTGGGTCCAAGAGTACCGCAGAAAAGCCTGCTTTGGCCCATTCGGCATCAGCCAGCGGCTGGGACAAATCGGCCTGAAAAAACTGCACATTATGCAAATTATTGCTGACGGCATTCGCGGCCGCGCGGTCCACCATGGCCTGCACGCCTTCTACCGCCACCACTTCACGCACTTTGCCAGCAAGGGGCAAGGCAAAGTTGCCCAGGCCACAGAACAGGTCCAGAACCCGTTCGTCGGGTTGCGGTGCCAGCCAGTCCAGCGCCTGGGCCACCATCGCCTCGTTGACCCCGGCATTGACCTGCACAAAATCCCCCGGCCGGTAAGCCAGCTCCAGGCCCCACTGCTCCAGATGATAGCCCAGCGCCTGCCCAGTCTCGAACGGCTGCGGCTCGCCTTCACCGTGCAGCCACAACTGCGCGTGATGGAATGCACAGAACTCTTGCAGCACCACCAGGTCAGCGTCCGACAGTGGCGCCATGTGCCGCAGCAACACGGCGATGGACGAGCCACTGAACAGCTCCACATGCCCCAGGGCCTGAGGTTTGCTCAGGCGCCGCAACATGTTGGGCAGACGCTGCATGATCGGTTGCAAGGCCTGTACCAGCACCGGGCAATCATCAATGGCAACGATGTCCTGGCTGGCCACGGCGCGAAAGCCCACGTCCAGGCGCTTGGCCTTGACGTCATAGCGCACGGCCACGCGGGCCCGGCGGCGGTAGCCGAACTCGGGCCCGCTCAACGGCGCCGCCCATTCCTGGGGCTCGACCCCGGCAACACGGGACAATTGCTCGGCGAGCATGCGCTGTTTCAGGGCAAGCTGTTCGTCATGGGGCAAGTGTTGCAGGCTGCAACCGCCACAACGACCGGCCTGGGCACACGGTGCCGGACGGCGCAGTTCGCTGGCCTTGAATACCCGCTCGGTACGGGCCTCGACCACTTTGCCATGAGCCCCCAGCACCCGCGCCTCGACCTCTTCGCCGGCCAGTGCACCCACTACAAACCAGGTGCGGCCCTCGAAAAACACGATCCCCCGGCCATCGTTGGCCAGGCGCTCGATGGTCAGGCGCTGTTTTTTACCGACCGGGATTTGTGGCGCCCGATTACCGCCCGTTGGCTGGAAACGCAGGCCTCGCTCTTGCTTGGCCATCAGTTGGGCGCGTCGAAAATGCCGGTCGACAGGTAGCGGTCGCCTCGGTCACAGATGATCGCGACGATCACCGCGTTTTCCAGTTCTGCGGACAAGCGCAACATGCCGGCCACTGCCCCCCCGGAGGACACGCCGCAGAAGATGCCTTCTTCACGGGCCAGGCGACGGGTGGTGTCTTCGGCTTCACGCTGGGCCATGTCGATGATGCGGTCGACGCGGGCGGCGTTGTAGATCTTTGGCAGATACTCTTCGGGCCAGCGGCGAATCCCCGGGATCGCCGCGCCTTCCATTGGTTGCAGGCCCACGATCTGGATCGCCGGGTTCTGCTCCTTGAGGTAGCGCGAGTTGCCCATGATGGTGCCGGTGGTGCCCATGGAGCTGACGAAATGGGTGATGGTGCCCTGGGTCTGGCGCCAGATTTCCGGGCCGGTGCTGGTGTAGTGCGCCTCGGGGTTGTCACCGTTGGCGAACTGGTCCAGGACCTGGCCACGGCCTTCGGCGGCCATGCGCTCGGCGAGATCGCGCGCACCTTCCATGCCCTCTTCCGGGGTGACCAGCAGCAGTTCGGCACCATAGGCGGTCATCGCCGCCTTGCGCTCGGCGCTGCCGTTGTCGGGCATGATCAGGATCATCTTGTAGCCCTTGATCGCCGCGGCCATGGCCAGGGCAATCCCGGTATTACCGGAGGTGGCTTCGATCAGGGTGTCGCCGGGCTTGATCTGCCCACGCAACTCGGCGCGGGTGATCATCGACAACGCCGGGCGGTCCTTGACCGAACCTGCCGGGTTATTACCCTCAAGCTTGAGCAACAAGGTATTGCTGGTGTTACCCGCCATGCGCTGCAAGCGGACCAGAGGGGTGTTGCCGACGCAATCGGCGATGGTTGGGTACTGCAAGGTCATGGCGTATTCGCAATCCAGACTGCGGGGGCGCCTATCATACCGGCAAACGCTGGCAGGCCATATCACGCAATTCGCGGTGCTTATAGCTGCAAGTTATAAGCTACAAGCTGCAAGCTTGGCGCTAACAGCTTGCAGCTTGTCGCTGTCTTCAGACCGTATCGACCTTCAATGAATGGTCATTCAACATCCCATTGATGATCGTCGCCGTATCCGCACCGCTCGCAATCAAGCCTCCGGCCCCCGGCGTCACGCCGTATTGGGTCGCCAGGTTGACGCCGGCCAGGTCGATGGTCTGGGTCGGCGTGGCACCTGCAACGGCGCTGATATCAATGGTGGTCGTACCACCCAGCACCTTGAAGTGCAGGTAGTCATCCAGGGACGCCGTCGTCGCGTTCTCTCCTTGCAACAGTTGTGACAAGTCCAGTTTGTCGGTGCCCACGGCAAAGTCGGTGATGACGTCGTGCCCACTACCGCCTGCCAGGTATTGGAAGGTATCGGCACCCGCGCCGCCGGTCAGGGTGTTGTTGCCCGGACCACCAATCAGGATGTCATCACCGCCCTCGCCCTTGAGGGTGTCATTGCCCAGTCCGCCCGAGATCAGGTTGTTGTTGCCGTTGCCGGTGAGGAAGTCGTTGAAGTTGGAGCCGATCAGGTTCTCCAGGGCCGTCAATGTATCGGTCCCGGCCCCACCTGTAACTTGCCCCCCTGCCAAGCCAAGGTTGACGGTCACCCCTGACGTGGCATTGGCGTAACTCAGCGTATCGATGCCTGCTCCGCCATCGAGCAGGTCGTTGCCGATGCCGCTGAACAACAGGTCATTGCCGTTGCCGCCGTGCATCTCGTTGTTGCCGTTGCCAGCGCTCAGTACATCGTTGCCATCGCCGCCATTGAGGATATTGTTGCCGGGGCCGGCCATGATGATGTCATCCCCGCTGGTACCGGTGAGGGTGGTGCCGGCCTGGTAGGTGATGTCTACGGCGGCGCTGTCACTGCCGCCGTGGTTATCACTGACCGAATAGTTACCGTGGTAGTCCGGCGTGTAGTCCTGGGCGCCGGCATAGTTGATGGTCATGTCCAACTCGTAGTTTTCTGTGCCATTGGCGTTGCCGCCTGATGGATTGGTGGTGTTGGCAATGTGAATCTCATAGGTAGCGTTCGCTAACGCAGTCAGCGTCGTGCCATCCGCGAGGGGGAGCTCGCCGCCCCCATTGATCGAATAGGTCATGAGGACGTTACCGAACGGCCGATTGTGATCCAGGTTAAGGGTTTCCCCCGCCTTGAGGCTGACCGTTATGCGATCGTCGGCCGTACTGCCGCTGACATTGCCGAGACTGCCAGTGATCACAAGGACTGCGGTCATGGCCCCGATATCGGCAAACGAGGTGCGTACATCCGCCAGGGTTGTACCGCTGAGCGTTCTGGCTCCCGTCCCGGTAAAAGCCGCGCCCTTGGCCACCCAACCGGTTGGAAAACTGGTTGGGATAGCCGTCAGGTTGTCATGGTTGGCATCGCTGTCATTGGCCAGCAGCAACTGCGCAGGTACCACGATATTGCTCGACAGGATATTGGTGATCACATGGTCATCACCGGCCACCGGCGCCGCGTTCGGGTTGACCTTGACCACCAGGCTGGAAGTCGCGAGATCGCCGTCGTTATCACTGATGGTGACCCCGAAGTTCTCGGTAATCAGCGCGTCCGTCAGCTTCGGCGGCGTGTAGCGGAACTCGCCGTTGTCCATGTCTACCACCAGCGTGCCACCCTGGCTGGTGGTGATGCTGATGCTGTTGCTCACCGTATCGAACGTGCCCTGGCCACCCGGCAGGTTGGCGCTCATCGAACCTCCTGCCGCCGGGTTGTAGGTGTAGGTAATGCCGTCCACCGTAAGGGACTTGATAAAACCACCATCGGCGCCAAACGTCCCGTCTGTCATCAGGCTGCCCGTCACCGGAGCGCCTTGTATCGTGCCGGCCAGCACCGCGTCCAGGCCCGCCAGGTTGGCCACTACCACCGCGTTGGTGTTGGTGTGGGTGCTGCCATCGTAGGCCACCGGGTCCAGGTAAATGCTGTTGACCCCTGCCCCCAGGCCAATGGCATAGGCCTTGATGCCGTTGGCGTCGAGGAATGCCCTCCATACCCCTTCTTCGGTGACATCAATACCATCGCCGTATTCCGGGTTGACCGCGTTGCCGGGGTTGTTCGGGTTATTGGTGTTGGACGTGGTGGGGTTACCGTCCGAGAAGAAATACGCCACGTTCTGCGCGCCGTCCAGCTTGCCGGCGGTGCCATAGGCGGTCTGCGCGGTGCCCAGGGCCGAATCGTAGTTGGTGCCGTTGAAGGCCGTAAGGTTGTTGACCAGGGTCTTGGCCGTGGCAACGCTGACCCACTGGCTGCTCAACTGTTGCGAGCTGTCGTTGAAGGTCACGATCTGCACCTTCACATCGCCCATCTCGTCATAACGGTTGAGCAACTCGGTGATGGACGCCTTGGCCAGGTCCAGCCGCGTACCACCGGCCCCCGATGCATCGTTCATGCTGCCGGAGATATCGATGATCAGCAGCAGGTTGGAGTCCACCTCGGTCGCCGTGACCATGCGTTCACTGGACACGGCACTGGGCACGTCGTCGATGATAGTGATATCGATCACACCCGTTGCGGTGCTGGTGTCATTGTCGCTGGCCGTGACGGTGACCTGCTCGACGAGGCTGTTGGTTCCGGCCCCCGTGGCATGGGCCTCGTTGTCGAGCAAGGTGTAGCGATAGCTGACCACCCCCGTGGTGGCGTTGTAGCCCGTCACGGTAAAGGTGTTGCCCAGACCTGTGGCCTCAGATTGCGGGAAGGTTGCGGTGACACCGTTGGTGACCACACTGATGCCGCCCACTGTCAGGTTTTTCAAGCCATCCAGGGCAGTGACCGTGAAGGTGCCGGTCTGGGTCAGTGCGGGGCTGTTCGGGCTGGTGCCGTCGAACAGGTTTTTTTCGTAGACGGTCAACTCGCCGCCGTTCAATTGAAGACCGGTGAGTACAACAGGGTCGTTGTTGTTATGTACCTGCAAGACCAGGTTGGCGGGGCTGGTATCACCGTCGCTATCGTTGAGTTGATAGGTGAAGGTTTCAGTCCCGTTGCCTCCGCCGTTCAGGGCCAGGAATTGCGTATCGGTTTTGTCCAGGGTGTAGGTGTAGCTGCCATCAGCCAGCAAGTTCAGGGTGCCGTAGGTGCCGACGATGGTTGCGGGTGTAACAGGGCCGGTAGGGATGCGGTCGGCGCCTTGCACATCGTTGCCGAGTACGCTGCCGGTCAGGATTAGCTGGCTTTCAGAGGCCACTTGGCCGTTGGTGTCGTCGTTGGCCTTGGGCACATCGTCAACCACGTTGACATCCAGCAAGCCGGTGGCGCTGCTGTTGTTGCTGTCCGTGGCAGTGACCGTGAACGACTCGCTGATGCTGTTGGCATTGGCACCGGTTGGGTGGCTATCGGTGCCATTCAGGGTGTAGCTGTAGCTGATCACGCCAGTGATGGCGTCGTAGTTGGTGATGGTCAGCGTATTACCAAAACCGGTGGGTTCGGATTGCGGGAAAGTCGAAACCGCACCATTCGTGACGATGCTGATACCGCCCACGGTAAGGTTTTTCAAACCATCCAACGCCGTCACAGTGAATGTCCCGGATTGGGTCAACGCCGAGCCATCATTGGCACTGCCCAGCGGTAGGTTTTTCTCGTAGACGGTGACTTCGCCGCCATTCACTTCAAGGCCGGTCAACACCACCGGATCGTCGTTGTTATGCACCTGCAAGACGAGATTGGCCGGGCTGGTATCACCGTCGGCGTCCGTCAACGTATAGGTGAAGGTTTCAGTCCCGTTGCCACCACCGTTCAGGGCCAGGAATTGCGTATCGGTCTTGTCCAGGGTGTAGGTGTAGCTGCCATCAGCCAGCAAGTTCAGGGTGCCGTAGGTGCCGACGATGGTTGCGGGTGTCACCGGACCTGTAGGAATGCGGTCGGCGCCCTGCACATCGTTGCCCAGCACGCTACCGGTCAGGATCAGTTGGCTCTCAGAGGCCACTTGCGCATTACTGTCATCGGCCGCCGTCGGAACATCGTCGACCACGTTGACATCCAGCGAGCCAGTGGCGCTGCTGTTGTTGCTGTCGGTCGCGGTTACCGTGAACGATTCGCTGATGCTGTTGGCATTGGCGCCGGTTGGGTGGGTATCGGTGCCGTTCAGGGTGTAGCTGTAGCTGATCACGCCGGTGGTGGCGTTGTAGTTGGTAATGGTCAGGGTGTTGCCAAAACCGGTGGGTTGCGATTGCGGGAACGTCGCGGCGATGCCATTGCTGACAACGCTGATACCGCCCACGGTAAGGTTCTTCAGGCCGTCCAGCGCCGTCACGGTGAAGGTCCCGGATTGGGTCAACGCAGAACTATCATTGGCGCTGCCCAGCGGCAGGTTCTTCTCGTAGACGGTGACTTCGCCGCCTGTGACATTGAGACCGGTCAACACCACCGGATCGTCGTTGTTATGCACCTGCAAGACGAGATTGGCAGGGCTGGTATCACCGTCGGCGTCCGTCAACGTATAGGTGAAGGTTTCAGTCCCGTTGCCACCACCGTTCAGGGCCAGGAATTGCGTATCGGTCTTGTCCAGGGTGTAGGTGTAGCTGCCATCAGCCAGCAAATTCAAGGTGCCGTAAGTGCCGACGATGGTCGCGGGTGTAACAGGGCCAGTAGGAATGCGGTCGGCGCCTTGCACATCGTTGCCGAGTACGCTGCCGGTCAGGATTAGCTGGCTTTCAGAGGCCACTTGTTCATTGCTGTCATCGGCCGCCGTCGGAACATCGTCCACCACGTTAACGTCCAGCGAACCGGTTGCGCTGCTGTTGTTGCTGTCGGTCGCGGTTACCGTGAACGACTCGCTGATGCTGTTGGCATTGGCACCGGTTGGGTGGCTGTCGGTGCCGTTCAGGGTGTAGCTGTAGCTGATCACGCCGGTAGTGGCGTTGTAGTTGGTGATGGTCAGGGTGTTGCCGAAGCCCGTAGGTTCGGATTGCGGGAAGGTCGAAACCGCACCATTCGTGACGATGCTGATACCGCCCACAGTGAGGTTTTTCAAACCATCCAACGCCGTCACAGTGAATGTCCCGGATTGGGTCAACGCCGAGCCATCATTGGCGCTGCCCAACGGCAGGTTTT
>NZ_JAHIDY010000042.1:0-52858 GCF_018732265.1 Pseudomonas sp. TAE6080 | reverse complement strand
TCGCAGCCTCGCTAAAGCTCGACAGCTCCCACAGGGGATTGGCGGTGGATCCGGGGTTTCAGTCTGAATGAAGATCAAATGTGGGAGTCCCCACTACCTCTTCGATGTAGCGCTGTCGCGCAGCAAACTGGGGGCGCCTACGAAACATCAGCTTTTAGAGGTGATTTTTAACCCTTTAAAATCAGTAGCTTATTTCATGTTTGATAAGAGCTGGCTTGCCAGCTCCTACATTAGATCGCGTTAGGTCAGCGCAACGCCCGGCGCAGGACTTTGCCCACGGTGGTCTTGGGCAGTTCCTCGGTGCGAAACTCCACAAACTTGGGCACCTTGTAGCCCGTCAGGTACTCCCGGCAATGAGCCAGCAGTTGCTCCTGGGTCAGGTTCGGATCACGGCGCACCACCACAATCTTCACCTTCTCCCCGGTCACACCGTCTTCCACACCAATCGCCGCCACTTCCGCCACGCCCGGGTGCAAGGCCACCACATCTTCGATTTCATTGGGGTACACGTTGAAGCCCGACACCAGGATCATGTCCTTCTTGCGGTCCACCAGGCGAATGAAGCCCTGTGCATTCATCACCCCGATATCCCCGGTCGACAGCCAACCCTCGGCGTCCAGCACCTCGGCGGTTTCCTTGGGGCGTTTCCAGTAGCCCTGCATCACCTGCGGGCCGCGCACCTGCAATTCGCCCTGCTCGCCGATGTCAGCCACTGCACCGTCCTCGCGGATGAAGCGCACCCAGGTCGACGGCAATGGCACGCCGATGCTGCCGGTAAATTCCATGTCGCGCATGCGTGAGATATCGATGGGGCTGATGCTCACCACCGGCGAGCATTCCGTCAGGCCGTAGCCCTCAATGATCGGCAGGCCAGTGACTTCTTTCCAGCGCTTGGCCACCGCCGTGTGCGTGGCCATGCCGCCAGCGATCACCAGGCGCAGGTCGGAAAAGTCCCGCGCACGGAACTCCGCGTTCTCCAGCAAGCCGTTGAACAGCGTATTGACCCCGGCGATCCCGTTGAAACGCTCCTTGCGCAGGATCATCTGCACGCGCTTCACGTCCCGAGGGTTGGCGATCAGGATGTTGCGCCCGCCCAGGCACATGAACATCAGGCAATTCACCGTCAGGGAAAAGATGTGATAGAGCGGCAACAGGGTGACGTTGGTTTCCTGCTGATTCTGGTCCAGTTGATCGCCGACCCACGCCTTGGCCTGCAACAGATTGGCGATGATATTGCGGTGGCTGAGCATCACGCCCTTGGCATCGCCGGTGGTGCCTCCGGTGTATTGCAGGAACGCCAGTTCTTCACGCGCCAGCGGCACCGGCGTATGGGGCTGGCCACGCCCCTGCTTGAGCACCGTGTTGAAGCGCACCGCGCCTGGCAGGTTGAAGGCCGGCACCTGCTTCTGCACGCGACGCAGGATGAAGTTCATCGCGGCGCCCTTGAAGGTGCCGAGCAGGTCGCCGATAGCGGCAATGACCACACGTTTGACTGTGCTGCCGGCCACGACTTTTTCCAGGGTGTGGGCGAAGTTTTCGAAGATCACCACGGTCTCGGCGCCACTGTCCTTGAGCAGGTGCTTGAGTTCGTGAGAGGTGTACAACGGGTTGACGTTGACCACCACCGCACCGGCCAGGAGGGTGCCCAGCAGGCAGATCGGGTACTGCAAGCAGTTAGGCATCATCAACGCCACGCGGTCGCCCTTGCGCACACCCTGGGCCTGCAACCAGGCGGCAAAGGCAATGCCCTGGGCCTGCCAGGTGGCGTAGGTCATTTCGGTGCCGATGCTGACGTAGGCCACACGGTCACGGTACTTATGCAGGTGCTCCAGGAAGACCTCGCGCAACGACGGGTAGTCCTCGATGCCGGCCTCGATGTCCGTGGGCACCCCGGGCAGGTAGGCGTTCAACCAGATACGTTCGGTTTGTTCCTGGCTCACAGCGTTCATGGCAGTCTCCTTGTTGTTGTTTTTGTACGGCTACTTTTCAACGATGGCGGTAATGCCCAGGCCACCGGCGGCACAGATGGAAATCAGCCCGCGCCCGCCACCACGCTGGTGGATGGCCTTGGCCAGTGCTGCCAGTTGACGGCCCCCGGTGGCGGCAAATGGATGACCGCAACCAAGCGAGCCGCCGTTGACGTTCATCTTGGCTCGCTCGATTGGCCCCAGCGGCGCTTCCAGCCCCAGGCGCTCACGGCAGTAGTCGACGTCTTCCCAGGCCTTGAGGGTGCACAACACCTGGGCGGCGAAGGCTTCGTGGATCTCGAAAAAATCGAAATCGGCAAAGCTCAGGCCTTCCCGCGCCAGCATGCGGGGCACCGCATAGGCCGGGGCCATCAGCAAGCCTTCGCTGCCATCGACAAAATTCACCGCGGCGGTCTCGCCGGTACGCAGGTAGGCCAACACCGGCAGGCCGCGTGCGGCGGCCCATTCCTCACTGGCCAGCAACACCACCGAAGCGCCGTCGGTCAGCGGCGTGGAGTTACCCGCCGTGAGGGTGCCGTTCTGCCGGTCATAGGCCGGGGCCAGGCTGGCGAGCTTCTCCAGGCTGGCATCGGCGCGCAGGTTGTTGTCGCGGGCCAGGCCGCGATAGGGGCTGATCAGGTCGTCGAAAAAGCCGTTTTTATAGGCCGCGTCGAGGCGCTGGTGACTGCTGAGGGTCAGTTCGTCCTGGGCCAGGCGCTTGATCTGCCAGCGCTTGGCCATTTCTTCGCAGTGCTCGCCCATGGACAAGCCAGTACGCGGCTCGCCATTGCGCGGCAGCAGCGGCTTGAAAAACATCGACGGGCGCACCTGCAACAGGCTGCGCAATTTGTTGCCAGTACCCTTGGCGCGGTTCGCCGCCAGCAGCGTACGGCGCAGGGATTCGTTGATGCCGATGGGCGCGTCAGAGGTCGTGTCGGCGCCCCCGGCAACCCCCACTTCAATCTGGCCGAGGGCGATTTTATTGGCCACCAGCAACGCCGCTTCCAGGCCGGTGCCGCAGGCTTGTTGCAGGTCGTAGGCCGGGGTTTCGGCAGACAGGGTGGTGGACAGCAGCGATTCGCGGGCCAGGTTGAAATCCCGCGAGTGCTTGATCACAGCGCCCGCAGCGAACTCGCCCAGGCGCAGGCCGTGGAGGTTGTAGCGGTCCACCAGGCCTTGCAGCGCGGCCACCAGCAAATCCTGGTTGCTGTCGTGGGCGTACACCGTGTTGGAGCGGGCAAACGGAATGCGGTTGCCGCCGACAATCGCCACGCGGCGCGTCGGGGCGGGGCTGAAGCTGTAGTCACTCATGGACGACTCTCATCAAAACGTGGATGCCAGATAAACAGGCCGCGCATATGGGGTTTGTCCCCGGCCGGGTTGCGCACCTCGAATGCACGGCGGGGGCCATCTGCCGGGGCATTCCACAGGGCGACCTGACCGGGCAGGAAAATCGGCAACTTGAACTCGCAATGGGCCTCGGCCACGTCCAGCCCGCCTGGAGGTTGTTGGGCGGCCAAGGCGCGGCCCAAGGTCCACATGCCATGGGCGATGGCCCGGCGAAAGCCGAACAGGCGTGCACCGATCAGCGAGGTGTGGATCGGATTGAAATCCCCCGAGACCTTGGCAAAACGCCGCCCCAGATCCGCCGGCAACACCCAGCGCTGAGTGTGCCGCAAGGCTTCTTCGGGCAAGGCCAGGCTGTCGCCCCAAGGCTCGCCCACCGGGTTGGCGACATCCCGACGCAGGTACAGGCTCTCGCTTTGCCACACCAACTCGCCGGCGCTATAGGCATGGGTGGCGATGCTCAAGGCCTGGCCCTTGGCATGGGCCACCCAGCGCTCGGCAAACACTTCCAGGCGCAGGGCCTGGCCCTCCTGCAGGCGTCGATGCTGGCGAATGCGATTGGCCAGATGCACCATGCCGCTGGCCGGGTAGGGAAAGCTCGGGCGCGTCAGCAGCATCAAGTGCAAGGGGAACGCCAGCACATGGGGATAGGACAACGGCACCCCTTGCTCACGCCGAAAGCCGCAGGCCCGGCCATAGGCGGCAATATCATTGGCGATCAACTCCACCGCCGAGCGTACCAGGCGCGCCTTGGGCAAGGTTGGCGCGCCCTCAAGCTTGGGCTTGCGCAGTGCCAACAGGCCGTCCAGCAGCAGACGATTGCGCGACGGGGGTGGGTCGATGATCTGTGTCACGTAGTCCATGCTCAGGCTCCCAACAGGCTTTGGCCGCACACCCGCACCACTTGGCCGCTGACCCCGCCCGAGGCCGGGTGCGCCAGCCAGGCGATGGTTTCGGCGACGTCGATGGGTTGCCCGCCCTGGGACAGGGAGTTCATGCGCCGCCCCGCCTCGCGAATCATCAGCGGGATTTTCGCGGTCATCTGGGTCTCGATAAACCCCGGCGCCACGGCGTTGACCGTGACCTGCCGCGCCGCCGCCACGGGTGCTAGGCCCTGCACCAGGCCAATCACCCCGGCCTTGGACGTGGCGTAGTTGCTCTGCCCCAGGTTGCCGGCGATCCCGGAAATCGACGACACACAGACAATCCGCCCACCCGCATTGAGCCCCTGCCCTTGCAGCAAGGCGTCGCTCAGTTGCAACGGCGCCTGGAGGTTGACCGCCAGCACACTGCGCCAGGCGGCTTCGCTCATCTTGGCAATGGTCTTGTCGCGGGTGATCCCGGCGTTATGCACCACCACATCAAATGCGCCGTGCTCGGCCACATAGGCCTGCAACTGCTGCACCGCATCGGCGGCGGTGATATCCAGCGCCCAGGCATGGCCGCCGACACTGCTGGCCGCCTGCTCCAGGGATGACAATGCTTGCGGCACATCCACGCACACCACTTGCGCCCCATCACGGGCCAGAACCTGGGCGATGGCCAGGCCGATACCGCGGGAGGCGCCGGTGACCAGGGCGCGGCGGCCGCTGAAGGGTTTGTCCCAGTCGATACTGGGCGCGCCGTCCACCGATTTTTCCAGGCGCACCACCTGCCCCGAGACATAGGCCGAACGCCGCGACAAGAAGAACCGCAGACTGCTTTCCAGGGCCTGCTCGGCACCCGGCGCGACATAGATCAATTGCACGGTGATCGCCCGCCGCAGCTCCTTGGCCAGGGACCGTACCAAACCCTCCAGGGCGCGCTGGGCGATGGCCTGGGGCAAATCCTGACAGTGCTCGGGCGCGGTGCCCAGTACCACCACCCGTGCGTGTTGCCCCAGGCGCCGGGCATTGGCGTGGAAGAATTCGTAGAGTTCGTCCAATTGCTTGAGGTCGACCACGGCGCTGGCATCGAACACTGCGCCCTGGACCTTGACCGTGGACGGTGCCTTGAGCGTGGCGGCCTGGGCCGGCACGGTGTCGGTGGCCTTGAAGATGCGCCGCACCTCGTCCGCCAGGCGCCCTGCCCCGGCGATGATCACCGGGTTGGCCAGGCCTTGCTGGCCGCTGCGGTGGCGTTGCAGGGGCAAGGGTTGTGGCAAGCCAATGGTCTGGGCCAGGCGACGGCCCCAGGAAGAATTAACAAAAGAGAGGTAGCTGTCGCTCATAAATCGATCCGTTTTCCTGACCTGCAAACCCAATCTCCTGTAGGAGCTGGCAAGCCAGCTCCTACATCGAGCTCGTTGGTCTTTAGTTCACCGGGGCGTTTTCACGCTTTCTGGTGCTGGGCTTGGCCGCTTGCTCCAAGGTTTGCTGGCGCTTTTGCAACGCCTCCAGCAAGCCAAAGTCCTGCGGGAAGTCATCCACCTGGATGCCGTGGTCGGCGTACTCCACATAGCGCGCCAGCAAGGTGTCTTCCTCGCTGGTGATCAAATCCAGGGCCCGGGCCTTGATGCGCCAGGCGGTAAAGGCCGTGGCGCTGATTGGCATCGGGTCGAGAGTGCCTTGCTTGACCGCCGCCTTGAGCCGTCCTTCGATCAACTCCACCTGTGGCAACAGGCGGAACGCCAATTCGCCGTAGGCCAACTTGTCGATTTCCGGACGTGGGATGTAGGAATTGGCCAGCAAGCGGTCGCGGCTTTCGCCGGGGGTCTGCACCAGTTCGGCGACCTGGGCCAGCAAGCGATCTGACGGTTTGCGCTGGGGAATGCCAAACGGGAAGCTCAAGCCACGAATCACTGCCGCAGCCGGCTTGGAGGGGTAATTATCGAGCACCTCAGCCAGGGCCTCATGGGCCCGCAGCAGTGCGTCCTGGACCGACCAATGGACCAGCGGCAGGTCCGCCTGGGGGCGTCCATCGTCCTCGAAACGCTTGAGCACGCAGGACAGGATGTAGAGCTGGGACAGGATATCGCCCAGGCGCCCGGTGATGCTTTCCTTGCGCTTGAGCGCCCCGCCCAGCACCCCCATGGAAATATCGGAAATCAACGCCAACACCACCGACAGCCGATTGGCCTGGCGATAGTAGGACGCCAGCGCCGGATCGGTCTTGGCCGGCACGGCAATCAGCCGCCCGCCTGTCAGCGAATGCACCGCCGCACGTACGGTATTGGCCAGGACAAAGCTCAGGTGACCGAACATCGCGCTGTCAAACTCCAGCAACGCCTTGCGCGAGTCAGTGTTGCGCGCCGCTTCCATCTCACGGAACACGTAAGGATGGCAACGGATCAGGCCCTGGCCATAGATGATCAGGCAGCGGGTCATGATGTTCGCGCCTTCCACCGTGATCGCGATGGGGCTTTGTTGATAGGCACGGGCCAGGAAGTTGTTGGGGCCCATGCAGATGCCCTTGCCGGCGACGATGTCCATGCCATCGTTGACGATGATCCGCGCACGCTCGGTGACGTGGTATTTGGCAATCGCCGAAATCACCGAGGGTTTCTCGCCGGCATCCAAAGACGCCACCGACACCTTGCGCACCGCGTCGCAGGCATACAGGTGCCCGGCCATGCGCGCCAGGGGCGCCTGCACGCCTTCGAACTTGCCAATCGGCAGGCCGAACTGCTTGCGCATCGCCGCATAGGCCGTGGTGCCGCGCACCGCCACCTTGCCCAGGCCAACGTTGGCCGACGGCAGGGAAATCGCCCGCCCGGCCGCCAGGCATTCCATCAACATGCGCCAGCCATTGCCCACTTGCTCACGGCCACCGATCACCCACTCCAGGGGGATAAACACGTCCTTGCCCGTGGTAGGACCGTTCTGGAACACCGCATTGAGGGGCCAATGACGGCGGCCACTGTTCACCCCGGGATGGGATGTGGGGATCAACGCGCAGGTGATACCCAGCGAGCCGGGCTGGCCCAGCAAGCCGTTGGGGTCTTCGGCGCGAAAGGCCAGACCCAGCACCGTGGCGATGGGTCCGAGGGTGATGTAACGCTTGTCCCAGGTCACGCTGAAGCCCAGTACTTCCTGGCCTTCATGCATGCCCTTGCAGACGATGCCCAGGTCAGGAATGGCGCCAGCGTCGGAGCCGGCATAGGGGCTGGTCAAGGCAAAGCACGGAATATCTTCACCACGGGCCAGGCGCGGCAGGTAGTAATTGCGCTGGGCATCGGTGCCGTAATGCAGCAACAGCTCGGCAGGGCCCAAGGAGTTGGGGACCATCACCGAAATCGCCGCCGCCGAGCAACGGGTCGACAGCTTCATCACCACCTGCGAATGGGCGTAGTGGGAAAAGCCCTTGCCGCCGTATTGCTTGGGAATAATCATGCCGAGAAAGCCGGCGTCCTTGGTGTACTGCCAGCCCTCGGGCGACAGGTCCTGCCAGACCTGGGTGGTTTCCCAGTCGTTTGCCATGTCGCAGAGGGTTTCCACTTCGTTGTCGAGGAACGCCTGCTCTTCGGCGCTCAAGCGGGCCGGGGCGGCTTGCAGCAGGCGTTGCCAGTTGGGTTTGCCACTGAACAGCTCGGCGTCCCACCACACGGTGCCGGACTCGATAGCCGCGCGCTCAGTGTCGGACATGGCCGGCATGATCGTGCGAAACAGGCCCAGGGCCTTGCTGGTCAACAGCGCACGGCGCAGGGGCTTGATACTCAGCAGCAGCGCCGGCAACACCACCAGCAGCGCCGCAACGCTCAGGCCAAACCCTGCGACCCCATTGAACAGATAGCCACCCGCCAACCATACCAGGCCAGCACCCAGCCACAGGGTGGCTGCCGCTTGTCGATACGCCAGGGCGATTGCCGCAGCGAGTCCTGCCAATAACCAGATAACCATGGAGATACCTCTACTTGTTCAGGGCGCGGCACGCCTATCAGCAGGTCGGTATGGCCTGCGACTGATCACCACACTACAAACTTGAATGATTAAATTCAAATTTTGTTTTGAAATTTTTATTTAATTATTTCGCGAAAAAATTCGCGGCCGAACGCGTCAGCCGAAATGCCAAAGGGGAAGGAAATCACAAGGGGTCGCGTGGGCGACCCACCGGTGCAGCACCCGGTAAACGCAGTAGAACGATGCGCCGACTACGCGTTTACGCTGGGACTACGCAGATACAACGACAGATCAGAAAGCGTAGGTAGCCGACAGGCTGACCACTTCGCCCTTGGCCTCGGACTTGCCATCGAGCGATGCCGCGCCAAGACGATCAACGTTCTTGGTCTTGAGCTTGACGGTTTCCACAAACTGGCGGGAATACGCGCCGTCGATGCTCAGGCCAGGAATGGCGCGGATGTTGTAGCCAAAGCCCAGGGAGGCGAAGGTGCGATCACCATCCGGGATACGTGGGTCACGGGTGGAGTTGCGGGTTGGGGTCTGGTCGAAGGCCACACCGGCACGCACGGTAAAATCATCCGTGAGTTTGTAGTCGCCACCGAACGAATACATCCAGGTGTTCTTGTACTTGTACGGGATCGACACGATGGTGCTGCCATTGGACTTCAAGGTCAGCGCCTCGAAGGATGACCACTGGGTCCAGGTCACGCTGGCGCCCAGAGTCAGGCGGTCAGAGAAGTCGTGTACCCAGTCCAGGGACGCGTTGGCAGGGATATCCAGTTGCGTGGAGGCATTGGCACCGCCCGGATACAGCTTGAGGCCAGGGTAAGCCAGCTCGACCAGGGTTTTACCGTCGAGTACAGGGGTAGTCATCAGCCCTTCCGAGCCTGGATCAGCGTACATGTTGTACTTGCCTTCCAGCTTGTTCTTGATCTTGGCGTGGTAGTTCAAGCCCAGGGTGTCTTGCGCCGTGGGTTTCCAGGTCATCCCTGCAAACCAGCCCAGAGAGTTGTTGTCGACCTTGACGCGCATCAAGGCGAAGCCCTGGCCAGCCGGGAACGGAATCATCCCGAAGTCCGGCGACTGCGCGGCGGCGGCATACAGGTCGACGTTCTGGCTTACAAAGCCTTTGGTGTGCTGGAGAATGGCACCCCCACCGATGGAAAACTCATCATTGACCTTGAACGACAGCGAGCCGGTCAGGCCCACGGTTTCGATGCGGGTATCCACCGCAAAATCGCGGCCTTTCCAGTCTTCATCCCAGGTTGTGCGAGCACCCATAGGGACTACTTGACTCAGGCCAAAGGCAAAACGATCGTTGATAGGAATCACCATGAAGCCAGTAGGTACCCATGCTTCGAATCCGCCTTGCCCGCCGTCACCGGTGCGCGGGGTCGATGTTATGTCGCCGGTATTGGGATCATAGACCGTGTTGGACGTCGGATTGCCTGCGTAGTCATACGCCGATCCTTTGTATTTGATGTCGATGTTTGCGTAGTTGATGGTGAACTGCGAGATGGTCTTGTCAATGAAAGCCATGGCAGCCGGGTTGTTGTAGGCGGCTGACGGATCGTTCTTAAACATCGACCCACCACCAAATGCACGTCCCCAGCCAGCAGTGTTGGCAGTTGGCGTCATGAAGCCTCCCGCCTGAACGGTGCCTGCCGAGGCTATCAGCCCGCCCAACAAAGCCAGGCCTAACAACGCCTGAGCCTGCTGCTTCTTATTATTCATGCGTCACTCCTTATTGTTTTTATTTGTCACAGCCGGTTGGACCGAACGGCTTTACCTCAACAGATGCCTCTGACGAGGCACCTGTTTTTCACGGGGTGATCAACCCTGTTTAGGAAGTTCCAACATCAAGGAATGATCGTGACGCCGGTAGCGCCCACGTTCAGCGTCACCACCGTGCAACTGCCGCTAAGCGGTTGGTTGGTCGCAGCGAGAGTGATGCTTGGAGAGGGTGTTGGGGTTGATGACAGCGCCACATCAATAGATGAAGGGCCGCAGTTGGTTGCAGGGAACGAGGTGATCGTGTAACCCACGTTGTGAGCTTTCCCGGCAGTTGTGCTGGTGGCTTCCAGCACCCAAGGCAAACCAGTGATATTGGGCAGGTTGCACAGCGTGCTTGATCCTGGAGAGATGGTTACATTGGTGATATCTGCCTTGCCATCAGGACGCACCTTGCCTTCGAATACAGCCTTACACGTTACGGGCTGCTGAAACGACGAAGGTGATTTAACAACAATGCTCCCAGTAGCCCCTGTAGTAAACGTCGCTCCAATTGGGCTAAAAGATGCCGCACTGGCCATCGAAGCCGCACCAAAGCACAGAGCAAACGAACTTACACAAACGAGGGTTTTGAAACTTTTCATTATTTTTCCTCACATGTATGGCGAGTCATTTCGCCGGGGTAATGGCCATGATCGAGAGGTCACGGAGAAACAGCAGAACTTCCCTTTCCAGCCAAATTTCAATTCATCTACCGCTACAAATTCGGGTGTTTACTCGACGACTTTGAACGTCGGCGGCATCTTGATCGACACGGTCTTGATCTTGCAGTCTTCGCCAATCGGCACATTGGCCGCCTCCAACTTGCCGGTGGCGTTATCCCAGGTGCCTTCGGCGGTGGATGGGCCGCACTTGCCGCCCAGGCCAAAGGCGTGCACGTCGACGCTGATCTTCGACATGGAGCCGCTCTTGGTGTCCTTGGCCACGAGGATCCACGGCAAGTTGATGGCTTCGACGCGGCTGCACTTGAGGCCACCGTCGAACTCGACCTTGTCGACATTGACTTGCGAGCCATCGGCCGCGACCTTGCCGGCCACCTTGATGGTGCAGTCGGCGCTGATCAGCGTGCCCTTGGAAAAGCTGATGGGGCCCTGGGCAGTAAAGGCACTGCCGGCGGGTTCGATACGCGCGGCCTGGGCCTGGTGATAGGCAATAAGACCCAGTGCTGCGAGCAGGATATGAGCAGTGAACTTGGCAGGCGTTTGCATGGTGTACGTCCTTCCCTTGATTTTATTTTTGTCAGGGTCAAACAACTTTCTTGCAACTAAGCAGCACTCGAAACCGGCAAACCGTGGGCGATGAAAACCTGCGCGATACACAGATCCCGAGTGCGCCCTACAACGGTTAAATCACATTAGAAGGTGCTGGTATTACCGTACTTCTCCAGTATCTTCAGGCGTTTGGATGGCTGGATATTGGCCAGGGTGACATCCCCCGAATAATGCCGAAGTACTCGGTGATCCATACGTCGGCGCCACAAGTAAGGGACATAGGCCCAGACAATCATGCTGGCGTAGCCATACGGCAGTTGTGGCGATTCATCAAAGTGGCGCAGCGACTGATAACTGCGGGTCGGGTTGGCGTGATGATCGGAGTGACGCTGCAACTGGAACAGGAAGATATTGGTGACAATCCGGTTACTGTTCCACGAATGGCGCGGCGAACACCGCTCATAGCGACCATTGGGCAACTTCTGGCGTTTAAGCCCGTAGTGCTCGACATAGTTCACCACTTCCAGCAACGAGAAGCCGTAGATACCCTGGATCAACAGGAATGGAATCACCGCCACACCCAGCCAGGCAATCATTGCGCCCCACAGCACCACGCTGTACATCCAGGCGCTGAGCACACCGTTCCTCCAGTGCCAGGCTGGCAGGCCGAGTTTGCGCAGGCGTTCGCGCTCCAGGTTCCAGGCCGAGCGCGCACTGAACCACACCGAGCGCGGCAGGAAGGCCCAGAAGCTCTCCCCCAGCCTGGAACTGGCCGGATCTTCCGGGGTGGCGACGCGTACGTGATGGCCACGGTTGTGTTCGGTATAGAAGTGCCCGTAGAAGGTCGGCGCCAGGGTGATCTTCGCCAGCACGATCTCCAGCAGGCGCGGCTTGTGCCCCAGTTCATGGGCGGTGTTGATCGCGATCCCGGTGGCGGCGCCGGTGGACATGGCCATGCCCAGGTAGGTGAACCAACTGACCTCGCCGTGCAGTTGCACCCGGGCAGTCAGGAAGCTGGCGGTTTGCGCCATCCAGCTCGATGGGTCCATGGACGCCGTGAGTTGCAACAGCCCACCGTTGATCATCCAGTCAATGCCGCTGACGGCCATCCAACCGGTCATCACCAGGGAGGAAATCACCAACAGCACCCCGGTGTAGACAATCCAGCGATAGTACTTCTGCGATTCAAGGCCGCTGACCGCAGATTCCGGCGGGTTGCTGACGTCTTCGCCAAGCAGGCCGTCGATCAGCGGGATCAGGCCGAAAATCACCAGCACACCCACCCACCACAGTTCTTGTACACCGGTGGTGATGGCCAGGGCGCCGGACAGTAGCGGGGTTGCCAACGGCATGATGCCGAGCCACCACAGATGGCGCTTGCCATCGGTCCAGACGTGCGGGGCAGCCAGGGTCTGATTCATGGCAACCTCCGGGCGCACTGCGCACCAGGGAGTGGGAGCGAAGCAACAGGGGCAGAAAACAGGTTCAGGCAGCAGTGAAAGCCACTTGAAATCAACCATGCGATAAAAGGCGTTTTTTTCATTATTTTATTCGCTCTTAGGCATTTCAAAAATCATTTCAAAATAAATATTGAAATATTTTTTTAAATAAATAGCGCGGAACCGTTAGGTCGTCAACTACTTTTTCGAGGCCTTTTCGACGTGACCGGGCAGTCTCTTTTTCATCCATTCGGTCAGGTGTCTAGGGCAAGCGTTACCGCGTCTCGACCACGCCGTGGGGTTCATGATTATTTACTCGCCAACGCAAACGGCGGATGCAGGACAGTGGCGCTTTCCACCGGCTGGCGGCGTTTGGCAACCTGTTGGGCCAGTGCGGCCACCCGCTCTGTCGCGGTGATCGGCAGCATATGGCCGCGGCCCTCGACCAACTGCAGCTTCAACCCCGGCACCTTGTCTGCCAGGGCCTGGCCGTGTTTGCGAAAGTCCAGCACCTTGTCCCGCGAACCATAGATCAGGCCGATGGGCAGGCGCAGTTGGGGGTAGCGCTTGACCATATCCGGCAGGTAATCATTGACCAGGCCGATTTCGGTGGAGGCGGCATAGAAGTTGTCAGGGCGCATCCCCAGCATCCCGCCGCCACGGGTGGCGAAGTCGGCCGGTGCCGGGTCGGGGGCGAACACTGCCTTGACCACTGCGCCGCTGGTGAGCATGCCGATGGGCACCGTCAGCGTGCGCGACACCCAGCGCCGCAGCCAGGCCGGGCGCACGGCCAGAGAGAGAAAGACCAGGGGAAGCATGCGTTGGGGATGGGTCAATGGCGCCACCAGCACCAGCCCGGACACCGCGTGGGGATGGTCCAGGGCCAGGGCCAGGGAAATCGCCCCGCCCAGGGAGTGCCCCAGCACCAGGGGCTGGCCCAGGTCCAGGGTCTGGATAAAGGTCGCCACTTGCCGGGCCTGGCTTTGCAGGTCGGCGCCGGTGCCTTGATGCCGGGTGGAATAGCCTGAACCGGGGCGGTCCAGGGTGATCACCCGAAAGTGCTCGCGCAATTGCGCGGACAAGGCATACGTCAGGTTGCGACTGCTGCCCATCAAGCCGTGGATCATCACCAGCGACGGGCCCTTGCCCTCGTCTACATAATGAAAGCGCTCGCCATCCACCTCCAGAAAGCGCCCGTTGCTTGGAACAGCCGCTTCGATACGACGCGTCATCCAGGCACTCAAGCCCCACAACGCCGCACTTGCGCCGATAAACACACCCGCAGCGACAACCCATTCGACAGCCATAGCTCGGTCCTCTGCTTCCCTGCTGCTGGCGATCCGACCGGTATTGGTCAAGACCTCAGCCATCGTCCACACCCTGGACTTCAACTACGTGCGCAAAAGGTTCGTCCGTCGGACAAATCGCACATAAAGGACAAGGCTCTAGCGTAGGCGATATTTTCAGGTAGATTATTTAAAATCTTTTTTAAAATAATAAATACAATTTTTCTTTGCAATGGTGTTCTATCTAAAAGCCAAAAACAAAAACAGGAGCACATCCGATGTCAAAACCCGTCAGGCGCCCACAGCCCACGAGGGACACCCTATGAATGCCTCTACCCGCCCGAGCGGCCCGGCAGATTGCGTAGACATCGCCATCATTGGCTCAGGCTTTGCCGGCCTGTGCATGGCGATCAAACTCAAGCAAGCCGGGCTCGACGACTTCTTCATCGCCGAACAGGCCGATTCCCTGGGTGGCACCTGGCGCGACAACCACTACCCGGGCTGCGCCTGTGATGTGCAATCCCACGTCTATTCGTTTTCGTTTGCGCCCAACCCGGACTGGACCCGCCAGTTCGCCCCCCAGGCGGAAATCCGCGCCTACCTGGAGCAATGTGCGCAACGCTTTGAATTGGCGCCGTACCTGCGCTTTGGCATGGGTCTTACACGGGCGGTGTTCGATGAGCAACTGCAACGCTGGCAGTTGCAGTTCAGCAATGGCCGCCACGTCAGTGCGCGGGTGCTGGTGTCGGGGATGGGCGGTCTGTCACGTCCGGCGCTGCCGGATATTGCGGGGCTGGACAGTTTCAAGGGCAAGCGCTTTCACTCCCAGCAGTGGGACCACGAGTATTCATTGAAGGGCAAGCGCGTGGCGGTGATTGGCACCGGCGCCAGTGCCATCCAGTTCGTGCCGCAGATCGCCCCGCAGGTGGCGCACCTGGACCTGTTCCAGCGCACCCCGCCGTGGATCATGCCCAAACCGGACCGGCCCATTTCACGTGTTGAGCGCTGGGCTTTCAAGCACCTGCCGTTCACCCAGCGCCTGGTGCGCGGGGCCTTCTACTGGGCCCTGGAAGGTCGAGTCGTAGGGTTTGCGCTGCACCCGCGGCTGATGAAAATGGTGCAGAAAATCGCCCTGCGCCATCTGCACAAACAAGTGGCGCGCCCTTCCCTGCGCAAGGTGCTGCGGCCGGACTACACCATCGGCTGCAAGCGCGTGCTGATCTCCAATGACTACTACCCGGCGCTGTCACGCAGCAATGTCGAGGTGGTCACCGAGCATGTGCTGCGGATCGAAGCCGACGGCGTCATCACCGCCGATGGCATCAAGCACCCGGCTGACTGCCTGATCTTCGGCACCGGGTTCCAGGCCGCCGATCCCCTGCCCCGCGACTGCATCATCGGGCGCGACGGCGTGGACCTGATGGACACCTGGCGCGATGGCGCCCATGCGTACAAGGGCACCACCGTGCCGGGTTATCCAAACCTGTTCCTGATCGTCGGGCCCAACACCGGGCTGGGCCACAACTCGATGATTCTGATGATCGAGGCGCAAGTCACCTACATCCTCGACGCCCTGCAACAGATGCGCCGCCAGCAAATTGCCACGGTGGACGTCAAGCCAGCGGTGGAAAGCGCCTACAACCTGCACATCCAGGCAAAACTCCAGCGCACCATCTGGAACACCGGCGGCTGCCGCAGTTGGTACCTCGACCCGCGCACCGGCAAAAACACCACGTTGTGGCCCGGTTCGACTTGGCGCTTCAAACAGGTCACCCGCCAGTTCGCCTTGCGCGATTATCACGTCACGCCGTTGGTTAGCGGCACCGCACTGCATCCCCTCGCGCAGCCCCACTCCACCGCAGAAGGAAGCCTGTCATGAAGTCATTCAATGGCCGTGTGGCGGCCATCACCGGGGCCGCATCAGGCATGGGTCGCGCCTTGGCCCTGGCCCTGGCGCGCGAGGGGTGTCACCTGGCGCTGGCAGACAAGAACCAGGCTGGTTTGCAAGAAACCGTGGAGCTGATCCAGCGCGGCACCCTGGCACCGGTCCGCGTGACCTCCCGGGAGGTGGATGTGTCCGACCGCCAGGCCATGGAGGACTGGGCAGCCAATTGTGCGGCGGAGCACGGCCAGGTCAACCTGATCTTCAACAATGCCGGGGTGGCCTTGTCGAGTACCGTGGAAGGTGTGGACTACGCCGATCTTGAGTGGATCGTCGGCATCAACTTTTGGGGCGTGGTCTACGGCACCAAGGCCTTTCTGCCCTACCTCAAGGCCAGCGGCGACGGGCATGTGGTCAACACCTCCAGCGTGTTCGGCCTGTTCGCCCAACCCGGCATGAGCGGCTACAACGCCACCAAGTTCGCGGTGCGCGGCTTCACCGAATCCTTGCGCCAGGAGTTGGATTTGCAACGCAGCGGGGTCTCGGCCACCTGCGTGCATCCTGGCGGGATCCGCACCGATATCTGCCGCAGCAGCCGGATCGACGCGAACATGACCGGGTTCCTGATCCACAGCGAACAACAGGCCCGCGCCGACTTCGAGAAGCTGTTTATCACTGACGCCGACCAAGCCGCCAAGGTGATCCTGCAAGGCGTACGCAAGAACAAGCGCCGCGTGCTGATTGGCCGCGATGCCTACGTCCTGGACTTGCTCGCACGCTTTCTGCCGGCGGCCTATCAGGCGCTGGTGGTCTTTGCCAGCCGGCGCATGGCGCCGAAAAAGCGCAAGGCCCCGGCGCCCACCCCCATCACTGAACAGGAGTCGCCATAATGTTGCCCATTCGCCGCGACCTGCATTTTGCCCTGCCCGCCGAACGCATCAAGGACTGGCACGAGCAAGGTCCCTTTATCACGCATTTTTTCAATGCCCTATCGCTGCTGTTTCCCCAGGGTGAACTGTTCTTCATGGACAGCGTGCGCCACTATCGCCAGCGCATCGACGACCCGGTATTAAAGAAGGAAATCCAGGGGTTTATCGGCCAGGAAGCCATGCACAGCCGTGAACATGTGGCCTATAACGACCTGCTGCAAGCCGCCGGGCTGCCGGCACATCTGCTCGACCGTCGGTTGAAATTCATCCTCGACCTGCAAAAGAAGCACTTGCCGCCGTCCTTCAACCTGGCGGTGACCATTGCCCTGGAACACTACACCGCGATGCTCGCGGAAATCCTGCTCAGCGATCCCACGCGCTTTGGGGATTCGCTCAAGGGCTACCAGCAGATGTGGTATTGGCACGCGCTTGAAGAAACCGAGCACAAGGCCGTGGCCTTCGATGTGTGGAACCGCGTGATCAAGCCAGGGCCCAGGCGCTATTTGCTGCGCACCGGGACCATGCTGTTTACCACGGTGTTTTTCTGGCTGGTGGTGTTTGATTTCCACCTGCGCCTGCTGTTCGCCGACCGCCGCGCGGGTGGGCATCTGAAAGGGTTCTGGCGGATGTTGAAATTTCTCTACGGCGCCAGGGGCGTATTCCCGCGCATGGCCCGGCCGTGGCTGCATTACTTCAAGCCGGGGTTTCATCCATGGGATCACGACAATCGCGCGCGGTTGGAAGGGATCGATAAGCTGGTCGAAGAGATAGAGCGCACCAACGCCGTTGCCGGGGCCTGACCCTATAGGTTTGGCCGAATACCGCTGTAGGAGCGAGCTTGCTCGCGAAGGTCGTCAACGATAACGCGGGTTGCCTGGGTAAACGCGTTGTCGTTAAGTTTTTCGCGAGCAAGCTCGCTCCTACAGTTGGTATTAGCACAGGTCAGACCGTGCGGGAAAACTGGCCCTTCTGCTGCCCGCCCAAGTACGCATCAAACGCCATCGCCACGCTGCGCACCATCAATTGCCCCTGGGGCAGCAGTTGCACGGCATCGTCCTGGATATGCAGCAAACCATCCGCCACTTGCTCATCGAGGCGCGACAGGGCCTGAGCGAAGTACTCGGTAAACTGGATCGCGTGCCCCGCCTCGACCCCGGCAAAGTCAATACGCCCGTGGCACATCAGGCCGTTGATCACGTCGCGACGCAGCACGTCATCCGCGTTCAGGCGGTAGCCGCGCTGCACCGGCAACAAGCCGGCGTCGATACGTGCGTAGTACTGGGACAACTCCTTGACGCTCTGGCTGTAGCTGTCGCCCACCTTGCCGATGGCCGAGACACCGAGCCCGATCAGGTCGCAATCGGCATGGGTCGAGTAGCCCTGGAAATTACGCTGCAAGGTGCCATTGGCCCGGGCCAGGGCCAGTTCATCGTCGGGCAAGGCAAAGTGATCCATGCCGATATACACATAACCGGCCTCGGTCAGCCGGCGAATGGTCAACTCCAGCAATTCCAGCTTGCGCTCCGGCGGTGGCATGTCTTCGGGGCGAATCATGCGCTGGGCACGGATTTGTGTCGGCAGGTGCGCGTAGCTGTAGGCCGCCACGCGGTCGGGACGCAAGGCAATCAGCTTGCCCAGGGTCACGTCGAAACTGGCCACGGTCTGCAACGGCAGGCCATAGATCAGATCTACGCTGATCGACTTGAACCGCGCCTCACGCGCCGCCGAGACCAGTTGCACGATCTGCTCTTCGCTCTGCACACGGTTGACTGCCGCCTGCACATCCGCATCAAAGTCCTGCACGCCAAAACTCAGGCGATTGAAACCCAGCCCGCGCAAGTTGTGGATCCGCTCGACACTGATGGTGCGCGGGTCCACTTCAATGGAAAACTCATGGCGATCACTGGTATCCAGGCTGAACCCTTGGGCCAGGCAGTCCATCAACTCGGCCAGTTGCCCATCGTCCAGGTAGGTCGGCGTACCGCCCCCCAGGTGCAACTGGGTCAGCGGCCGCGTGCGGTCGAACAGCGCCGCCTGCATCTGGATTTCACGCTTGAGGTAGCTCAGGTATTCCACCGCGCGGTGGGTCTTGCGCGTGATGATCTTGTGGCAGCCGCAGTAGTAGCAAAGGCTCTGGCAGAACGGGACGTGGATATACACCGACAACGCCTTGGGCGCCACCGCGTGGTTGCTGGCCGCGACCGCCTGTTGGTAATCGTCCAGGGCAAAGGCTGAGTGAAACTGCGGCGCAGTCGGGTACGAGGTGTAGCGCGGCCCCGGGCGGTCGTATTTCTGCACCAGGGCCCGGTTGAACTCAAACGCTTTCATGGTCGATGGTCTCATCGTTGGAGCAAGGAGGGACAGCACTGGCGGCCCGGTCAAACAGCGCGCAGAGGGCTTCGACCCGGTGCCGGCCAGCCGGCAGCACACAGAGGAAACGCTCGGACAAGTCGATCAGGCCGTCCTGGTGCAGATGCTCCAGCAGCGGCCAGATCGCCGAGAAATAGCGGGGAAAAATCACCCCATAGCGGCGCTCCAGGGCCTGGATATCCAGCTCCAGGTCACAGGCCAGGCGCTCCATGACATGCTGGCGGATCTGGTCGCCCGCCTCACAGCGCCAGCCGCGGGCGGTGGGCAACAGGTCGTTGTCCAACTGCTGCCGATAGCGCGCCAGGTCGTCGGTGTTTTGCGCATACAAGGTGTCGAGTTGGCTGATCGCGCCCAGGCCAAAGCCGATATGGTCGCAGTAGCCGTGACGGGTAAACCCCTGGCAATTGCGACTCAGGTGCCCGCGCTCCTGGGCCAGTGCCAGGTCATCGTCGGGGCGTACGAACTGGCCCAGGCCAATGTAGTGATAACCGGCGGTTTCCAGGCGCAGGAAAGCGATGCGACGCATGCCACATTTGTCCGCATTCGACGACAGCGCACGCCGTGGCTGCTGCTGGTAGCGCCGTGGGGCCTGGGCATAGTCGAACACTTGCAGGCGGTCCGGCTCCAGGGCGATCAGGCTGGCCAGCTTGGCTTCAAAGCTGTCGCAGGTCTGCCAGGCGTGCCCATAGCCCAGGTCGACATTCACCGAGCGAAAGCCGAAGGTGCGCGCCGCATCGATCAGCGACTGGATCGGCGCCGGGTCCTGATAGCCGGCCACCGATGGCGTGGCCTCGGCATTGGCATCCGGCACGCCGATGTTGATGTGGTTGAACCCCATCTCGCGCAGCAGGCCCATGGTCGCCCAGTCGGTATGCAGTGGGTCGAGATCGAGGCTGTAGTCACCCTGGTCGTGCTCAAGAAAGTGCAGGCGGCTGCGCAGGTGCGCCATCAAGCGTTGCAGGTCGGCAATCGCCGGTGTGGCGCCGCCCAGATGGAATTGATCCACCGGTTGCCGACCGCCCACATGGCAACCGACCAGGTGGATCTCCTGCTCCAGCGCGCCCAGGTAATCATCGGCCACCAGGCCAGCCGGCCATTGCAGGTTCAGCGCCAGGGGCCGTTGCCGCTGGCGGCTGCTGCGCAAGGCGCGCAGCAGGTCGAGGGAGCCGATGCCCGAGTGAAATCTGCCGATATCTACCTGACCCTGGTCCAGCACGCTTTGGTCACGGCGCAGGCGCCACTCGCGGGCGGGATGAATGACAGTGAGCATGACGGCCTCCGGGTCTGGCTACGGTGGGTCATTGTGCGGTGCGACCGGACAGCGCACCTTGATATGCATCAAGCGCCGACGATTACCAGGTGATGTAGAACATGCCCTTGGCCAGCAACACAATGGCGACCATATGGCAGAACAGGCTCAGATGGACAAAGCGCAGATAGGCCGCGCTGACCCGCCCACGGCGCATCAACCACACCGTCAGCAAAAAATGCATCAGCACACTGGCGGCCAGGATCAGCTTGAGGGTCAGCAACGCGCCGAATGCCGAACTCGACGGCGCGGCCAGCACCGGCAGGTAGCGCAGCCAGACCATGCCGATGCCGGCGCCGAACAGTACCAGCAGCACCCACGGCATCAAGGCCCTGGCCCGGCGACCAATGCCCTGCTCCACCAGCAACATGACGCGGGCCGGCAGTTGCTTGTGCACACTGGCGAGGATCAACACTTCAAAGAACACCGTGCCGATGAAAATCAGCGCGGCGAACAGATGGGCCAGCAGGAACAGGAGATAGAGCATCAGAGCCTCACGGTGGCCGGTCCTTGTACCGTGACTGTGCCCTACAGCGAGCAAGCGCTGCCTTGATGCGGGTCAAGGGCCCTGATAATCGTTGATACATTTGCCCCAAGCCTTGTGCGGCGGGCCTTTGCCGATGTCTGCGACAGTGTGCCACAGACGCAATCACCCCCTTGGCTGGTAAGGTGGCCACCGCCCCTGTGGCAGAACGTCGCAGATTATCAAGCGTGATCAAGATCGGTAGACTATTCACTCTTCCTGCTCACCGCTTTTCAAAGCCTGACTGACCTGTTATGCGCAGCCGTCAGGCGCTTCACGGGACGCCCCTTTCATGAGTACGTTATTCACCCGTCGCAAGGTCCTTACCGGTATGGGCCTGCTGGGCCTGGGCCTGTTGAGCGGCTGCGACACCGGCCCCAAGCTGAACTTCAAGTACGGCAAGGACCTGAGCAACAAGATCATGGGCCGCACGTTCAAGCTCAAGAACACGGCCGGCGAAACCGTGACCCTGACCTCGTTCCGCGGCCTGATGCCGGTGGTGTTCTTCGGTTTCACCCAGTGCCCGGCTGTGTGCCCTACCACCCTGGCGCGCATGGCCCAGGCCAAGAAGCTGATGGGCCGCGACGGCGAAATCATGCAGGTGATCTTCATCACCCTGGACCCGGAACGCGACACGCCCCAGGTGCTCGACGCCTACGTCAAGGCCTTCGACCCCAGCTTCGAAGCACTCTACGGCACCCCGGAAGAAATCGCCGTGGCCGCCAAGGAGTTCGGGATCTTTTATGAAAAGATCCCCGCCGGCGACACCTATACCCTGTCCCACACCGCCACCAGTTTTGTGTTCGACACCCGCAGCAACCTGCGCCTGGGCCTGTCGGCATCCCTTAACGCCAAAGAGTGCGCAGAAGACCTGCTCACCGTCATGGAGGTCTGCTAATGACTGCTGTCCAAACCCTCAAGCGCATCGCCCTCGGTCTTTCCCTGCTGGGCCTTGCCGCCCACGCCAGCGCCCAGGTCCAGATCAGCGACGCCTGGGCCCGCGCCACCGTGCCGGGCCAGCATTCGAGCGGGGCGTTCATGACCCTGACCGCCGACAGCGACAGCAAGCTGCTCAGCGTCAAGTCGCCGGTGGCCAAGGATGTGCAGATTCATGAGATGAGCATGAAGGACGACGTCATGCGCATGGGCCCGGTGGACGCCGTGGCCCTGCCGGCCGGCCAGGCGGTGAAGCTCGATCCCGAGGGTTATCACGTGATGCTCATGGGCCTGACGGGCCAGATCAAGGAAGGTGACCAGGTGCCGCTGACCCTGACCGTGGAAAATGCCAAGGGCGAGAAGCAGGACATTCAGGTCCAGGCCCCTGCCCGCAGCCTGGGCAGCGCTGACGGCGAGCACATGCATCACTGATCCGCAGGGGCGCCCAAGATCAAAAGCAGAGCCAAAGCGCGGAGCTGCATCCCCCTGTGGGAGCTGGCTTGCCTGCGATGGCGTCAGTAAGACCGCCGCAGGGTGTCAGGTATTCCTCCGTCATCGTTAGCGACCATCGCAGGCAAGCCAGCTCCCACAGGGAACGCGTACGCTTCAACGATCAGGTCGGCTGTCAGACCGCCTTGCTTTGTTTGTGATTTTAGGCCCCCCCCCGCCAACCTGATAACTAATCCCTGCCGTCAGCACCGATGGGATCCAGGATTTGCCCTTGGTATCCTGCCGGTCCGACCTGCCAGGTGCCCAACCATGCACATTGCCCCATCCCATATCCTCCACGAAACCGAGCACTGGCTGCTCAACCATCACTTGGCCTCGGCCCTGCCCGGTTATTTGATGCTGGGGGCCAAGATGCCGATCAGCTCACTGCCTGACCTGCCGGACGCGGCCCTGGCGGAACTGGGCGGCCTGCTGGCGAAAACCCAGCGGGTGATGCAAGCGCAACTGCAACCCAAATGGCTGTATATCAGCCGCTTTGGGCATATGCCCGGCTTCCCGTTGCACTTTCATTTGATCCCGGTCTATGACTGGGTCGAGACCCTGTTCTGGCAGGATGAACGCTACCGGGTCCTGCAAAACTTCGGCGCTGGCAGCTCCGGGCAATCGTTGACGGATGGGGCTGAACTCACTCTGTTTATCTGGCGCGAATTCGGTGAGAACCCGACGCCGCCAGCCACTGCCGGGCTCTCGGTACCGACAGTGATTGAGCGCCTGCGTGAAGCGTTCAAGGGGACAGGCGCTTGACCATCGGGATACACGCCAGATCCAGCCCCGTGGGCGAATGATAGATGGACTGCTCGCAGCCTTCGTAACCCCGGCTGCGATAGAACTGCGCGGCATTCAAGGTTGCATCCAGCACCACCTGCGCAATCCCCAACTCCAGCGCCACCTGCTCCAGGTGCTCAAGCATCTGCCCGCCAAACCCGCGCCCGGTAAAACCGGGCAGTACAAACAGTGCACCGACTTCCCGATGGTCCGGGTCGAGCATGCCGGTAGCGACCGGCTCACCGTCGACGCAACCCAGGTAGAACGGCTTGTCCATCAGCGCGCTATAGCCGTCCTCCGCCGCGCCACGGGTCCAGGTCAGCATCTGCTCGGCGGTGTAGGCGCCGATGCATTGGCTACGGATCGCCTGCAAGCGGATGTCGAAGGCGATGGGGCCGTCGTCGTGAGTAGCGCGTCTGATGTGCAGCATTCGAATCTCCCTGAATAAACCTGTTTGCAGTGACCTCAAGGTGCCATTAGCACACTTGTGCTAATCGACCCCGCAAGCACCCGGCGCTATATTCCCCGGCAACCCCAATGCTCCCCGCCAGCACGTCGAACCCGCCGTGCAAGGGATCGTTGTGCGTTGAAAAAACCAAAACAACCCCAAGGAAGAAGCGCCATGAAACTGCACTCCCCTGTCACCCGCCTTGCCCTGCTGGGCGCCCTGATGATCGGCGTTGCCGGTTGCAGCAATATCAAGCCCACCGAAGACCATCTCAAGACCCTCTCGGAAACCAACCTCGGCGAGCCGGTCAAGCGTGTTTCCAATGTTCGCAGCGACTCCATGACCACCTATTACATCGCCAGCACCGCGTCCGGCGACTACAACTGCTCCGTGCCCAGCGGTGCCAGCGGCGGGATGTTTGCCGTGGCCAGCTTCGGCTTGATGAAACCCGCCGCCTACTGCCAACCCAAGGGTGCCCGTGGCAACCCGCTGATGCCGTTTAACTGACTGCCGCCTGCTGGCTGAGCGCTCGTAGCGTACCCCGCAGCTCAGCGGGGCGCACGGGCTTGGAGAGGATCGCGATCTGGCGATCATGCAATGCCGCCTGGATCTTCTCTACGTCGTGCCCGGTGAGGATCAGCGCCGGCACCGCCCAACCGCGTTGCTGGCGCAGATGGTCGATGCACTCGATACCGGTGGCCTGATTGCCCAGGTCATAGTCGGCGACGATGATGTCGCAATCACTGACCAGGTTGTGCCCTGAGGATTCGGCCTGCACTTCACAGCCCCAGCGTTCCAGCAAGGCCTGGGTGGCCAGCAGCACGTTGTGGTCATCTTCCACCAGGCACACTTTCAACCCGGTCAGCAGTCCAACCTGACGCGCGTCGTCGCGAGCCAGCATCGGCCGGGATGCTACCGCCAGGGGCAAGCCCCGCAGGCTGACGGAGGTGCCACGGCCAACCCGTGAACGCAACACCACGTCCAGCTCCATCAACTGGCCCAGGCGCTTGACGATGGACAACCCCAGGCCGACGCCCTCAACGTCTTTGTCCCGCTGTTGACGCACGCGATAGAACTCTTCAAAGACCTTGGGCAGATGTTCTTCGGCAATCCCCCGCCCCTGGTCATGAATGTCTATCACGACCCCGTCGCCGCGCTTGCGAACACCGATCAGCACCGGGTGCTGGCCGCCATATTTAAAGCAATTGGAAAGCACGTTCTGCACCATGGTCGCCAGCAGTGCCGGGTCGACCCTGACCCAATGGGCGCATGGCCGCAAACGCAGTTCCACCCCGGCCCAACGCGCGGCTTCGGCGTTCTGGCGCACCAGGTCGGCGAGCAACTCGCCCAAGTGAACCGCTTGGTATTTGGGCAGCAGCCGGCCGTTGTCCAAGGTGTAGAGATCAAGGATGGAGCGGAACAACTGCGATACGTTGAGCAGCGAACGGTCGATATTGTCGACCAGGCGCCGCTCTTCATCGCCCAGTCGTGCTTCGCGCAGACACGCGGTAAACAGGCCGATGGAGTGAATGGGCTGGCGCAGATCATGGCTGGCCTGGGCCAGGAAGCGCGACTTTTCCAGATTGGCGGCGATGGCTTCTTCAGACGCCTTGCGCGTGCGCTCCAGCAACAGGTGGGCGTAGATCGGGATCACCGTGCTGGTGATCATCAGCATCAACACCATAAACGGTTGTGCCTGCCACAACGGTGTCAGCCGATACACGATCAGCAGCGCCAGCAATGCCAGGCCCGTAGCAATCGCCAAGTAGCGCGAGCCATAGCGCATGCCGTTGCCGAGGTTGACCCAGACCATCACCGCATACAGCGGCAGCGCCGCCTCCCCGCCCACCACCAGGCCGAACGAGGTGCCAGTGTAGTCGTGGATCATCCCGAAAATCCGCCGTGCCGGGTAATGCCCCGGCCAGCGTGCGATTACCTGGCGCAGCACAATCGAGACCAGCAGGAACAGGCCAATATAGATCATCACCGGCACATAGCGCGCCACCGATTGCCCCGGCAGAAAACCCAGCAGGCCGATGTAAACCAGGGCTATGGCGGCAACCACAATGCGCAGGTTAGCTTGGTCCAGTTCGGCGTCTTTCACGAACTTCATGGGCAACGTCCTTGTACGGTCATCGTCATATCTGCACGCCTGGGAGGCAGGCGCTGAGCAGAGTGTTAAAGTAGCACGCCACAGGACAACCTGGCCCCAGGGAGGAGCACCCCATGACATGCCGGATCATTATCGCCGACGATCACCCGATGTTTCGCGAGGGCATGCTGCGTACCGTGCAACGCCTGCTGCCCGAGGCCTGCGTGGAACAGGCGGGCGACCTGGACACGGTGTTGGAAATGCTCAACACCGGCGGCGAAGTCGACACGCTGATCCTCGACCTGCGCTTCCCGGGCCTGACCTGCATCAGCCAGTTGGGCGAGCTGCGCCAGCAACTGCGGCGCACTACGTTGATCGTGGTATCGATGGTCGATGACCCGCAGTTGATCGAACAGGTGATGGCGATGGGCGCCGATGGTTTTATCGGCAAAAACATCGCCCCCGAAGAAATCGGCCAGGCCCTGCTCGCCATTCGCCAGGGCGAGGTGCTGGTCAAGTTCGCACCCTCGGGGCTGTTGCCGCTGGACACCAACACCCTGACCGCGCGCCAGCAAGACGTATTGCGGCTGATCGCCCAAGGCAAGACCAACAAGGAAATCGCCAAGGCCCTGGATATTTCGCCGTTTACCGTGCGCATCCATGTATCGGGATTGCTGAGAAGCCTGAACGTACCATCGCGGGCGGCGGCAGCCGTCAAATACAGCGCGTCCTTGTAGGTGCCGACTTGCCGGCATCTACAGTGGGCGAGTCTTACCTAGGGGATTTTCGTCAGTACACCTCCCCCGCTATCATGCAGCCCCTCGCTCAACCGCCCAGCCCAGGAACCGCCATGCCCACCCTCACCCTACGCAACGCCACCCCGGCAGATGCCAACCGCTGTTACGAGATCGAAGTCAGCGCCTACGAGGGTGATGAAGCCGCAACCCTGGAGAAGATTGCCACGCGTATCGCCCTGTACCCGGAAGGTTTCCTGGTCCTGGAAGTCGACGGTCAGGTCGCAGGCTTTATCAACGGCGGTTGCGCCCACGACGTGGTGATGTCGGACGAGGCCTTCAAGGAATTGATAGGGCACTCGGCAGACGCACCAAATGTGGTGATCATGTCGGTGGTGGTCGACCCGGCGCATCAGGGCAAGGGGTATTCCACGCAATTGATGACAGCATTTGTGCAGCAGATGCGCGTGATGGGCAAGCAAACCATCCACCTGATGTGCAAGCAACAGCATGTGCCGCTGTACACGCGCATGGGCTACCAGTATGTGCAGCCCTCGGCATCAGACCACGGCGGGATGGCGTGGCATGAGATGGTCATGGCGCTCTGAACAGAAGCCGGGCTTCACCAGCTCCCCGAGGCCCCACCACCGCCGCTGGAACCGCCGCCACCGGAAAACCCGCCACCGGAGCTTGAGCTCGAACTGGAGCTTGAGCTTGAGCGATCGCTGGAACTGGAGCCCGATCCCCCCGTACCCTGGCCATAGATGAACAACGCCGCAAACGAGCTGATGGGCAAGGCGAACAGCCAGCCCTCAAGCCCCAGCTCCAGCAAGTAGCCCGCCGCGCCATACACCCCCAGCACCATCACTGACTGCAAGCAGAACCTTGGCGGGCTGTTTTTCCAGGCAGCTTTCATCACCATGAACAGGATCAGGTACAGGCCAAGTACCACCAACCCGGCCATCGGCCATGCCAGCCAGTTGATGAAGGACACTTGCGTCAGGTAGTGATCCACCAGCCCCAGGCCGACGCTGTAGGCAATCAGCCCCAGTACGCAATAGAACACCGCCTTGGCCTGCCACAATGCGCCAAATATAGCCGCAGTGATCGACATGCAAAACGGCAGTGCCAGCATATACAACGGCCAGGCCTTGCCATTGATCGCGGCCAGCGCCGTCAGCAGCACAGTCAACACCAGGGCCGCGATCAGGCCGCGTCGCCAATGCAGCTTGCCCGCGGCCAGCAGCACCCCACCAACAGCGCCGAGGAGCAACGCCAGCAACACCGCAGACTCATCGATCGTCTCCCGGGTGTCGTCTACCGCCGGCAAGTCCTCCCCCTCTACCAGCATGGTCAGGGCATCCACGGCGTGCTGCACACCCGCAGCGTAATTGCCCTGGCGAAACGCCGGGGTCAGCTGCTCCTCGATAATCCGGTGGCTCAACAGGTCCGTGACCACCCCTTCCAGGCCGTAGCCGACTTCAATCCGTACCTTGCGGTCGTCCTTGACCACCAGCAGCAAAATACCGTCGTCGATACCCTTGCGCCCCAGTTTCCAGGCGCGGAACAGTTGGGTGGTGAACGCATCAATATCAGCGTCGCCGGTACTTGGCAGTAGCATCACGGCGATCTGCGCGCCCTTGCGCTGTTCGAGGTCCGCAAGCTGGTTGGTCAGGCGCTGCTGGGTCGCGGCATCCAGGGTATTGGTCAGGTCGATCACCCGCTGGTTCAACGCCACGTTGACCAGTGCCGGTGGCGCCGTTTGCGCCAAGGCCAGTGCGGTGAACACCATGAGTAGCAGGCCCAGGGCCGATTGCCGTAAAAACAGCCGCATACTTTGTTACCTGACGTTTCATCCTGAAGGCACCGACTTTACCCTATCAACACGGTACCTAGTGACCCCATACGGATGACTCTCTAAACTGACGGCAAAACCTCATAGCAACACGCCACTACGAGCGCGCCCATGGACCTTCGACATCGCAACAACGTCAACGTAATGGGCAATGGTTCCTCGACCCTGGTGTTTTCCCATGGTTTTGGTTGCAACCAGGCCATGTGGAATTACCTGCTGCCCTATTTCGTCGAGCGCTTTCGCGTAGTGGTGTATGACCTGGTAGGCGCCGGCCTGTCTGCCCCGGCAGCCTATGACAAGGAAAAATATGCCTGCCTGGGCGGTTACGCCGCCGATCTGAACGAAATCATCGATGAGTTCGCCCATGGCCCGGTGGTGCTGGTAGGCCACTCGGTCAGCGCGATGATCGGCACCCTGGCCGACCGCGCCGCCCCCGGGCGCATCGCCGCCCATGTGATGATCGGCCCATCGCCGTGCTACATCGACACCGGCGACTACGTGGGCGGATTCCAGCCCGCAGACATCCAGTCGTTGCTCGACACCCTCGACAGCAACTACCTGGGCTGGTCCAGCACCATGGCGCCGGTGATCATGGGCGCACCGGGGCAACCGGCCCTCAGTAAAGAACTGACCGACAGCTTCTGCCGCACCGAGCCCGAGATCGCCAAGCAGTTTGCGCGGGTAACGTTCTTGTCGGATAACCGCGCCGACATCGACGGCCTCGCAACCCCCACGCTGATCCTGCAATCGAGCGACGACCTGATCGCACCGGTCTGCGTCGGCGAGTACCTGCACCGAGTGTTGCCCCACAGCACCTACTGCCTGATCGACAACGTGGGCCATTGCCCGCACATGAGCGCGGCGCAGGCCTGTGCGGACGCGATGGATGGCTTTCTGGTGCCATGGACAGTCATCCATGGCCAATGACCCGTTGCCCGAGCCCTTGGCGCTGTTCGACGGCGCTGCCTGCGCGCTGGCCATCACCCGTGAAGACGGCACGATCCTGCGGGTAAACCAGTGTTTCAGCGATTGGCTGGGCATCCCGGTCGCCGAGCTGCACGGGCGGCGCTTCCAGGATTTGTTGACCATGGGCGGGCGGATTTTTCATCAGACCCACCTCGCCCCGTTGATGCAGGTGCAAGGCAGCATCACCGAGGTCAAACTCGACCTGCGCCATCGCGACGGCCACGCCGTGACCATCCTGCTCAATGCCGTCAAGCGCGAACATGCCAGCGGCGTGCGGCATGAACTGGCCCTGTTCGGCACCACCGACCGCGACAAGTACGAACGCGAGCTGCTCAACGCACGCAAGTTGGCCGAAGCCCTGCTGCTGGAAAAAACCGCCGCACAAACCGCACTCCAGCATGCCCAGGCCGAACTCAGCCAGGCCTATATCAAGGCACAGCGCCGGGCGCTGTTTGCCGAGCAAATGGTCGCCATCGTCAGCCATGACCTGAAAAACCCGCTGACCGCGATCAAGATGGCCGCAGACTTTCTCGCCCGTGGCGAGCGCACCGCCAAGGAAACCCAATTGATCGGTCATATCGGTCAATCGTCGGAACGCGCGCAGCGGATGATCGCCGACCTGCTGGACTTCACCCAGGCTCGGGTTGGCGTTGGCATCGGCGTAAGCCCCAGCCCCCTGGACCTGCACGACGTGACCCGGCGCGCGGTGGCTGAGCTGCGGGTGGCTTTCCCCCGCGCCACCCTGGTGCATCGCACCGTCGGGGCTGGCGATGCCTGCCTGGATGGCGACCGCCTGCAGAAAATCATCGGCAACCTGGTGGCCAATAGCGTGGCCTATGGCGACCTGCAACACCCGATCACCATTACCTCGCGACTGGACCACAACGGGGCCAGCCTCTCGGTCCATAACCATGGGCCGGTGATTGCTGACGCGTTGATGAGCGTGCTGTTCGAGCCAATGACCCGAGGCACCGGCCAGGACAGCGAGGTGCGCAGTGTCGGGCTGGGGTTGTTTATCGTGCGGGAAATCGCCAAGGCCCATGGTGGGGATGTGGTGGTGAGCTCCCAGGTGGGCAATGGCACAACGTTCACGGCTTGCTTGCAGGCGGCTCATTGACCGCTCGGATCGCCACCTACTGAATACATTCCAAACGTCTCCCCTGCGCCTTTTTCACATGGACATTAGGCCCTGCCTTATTCTCAGCGCATAGGCTTGCGAGCACTTCAGACTTTCCTTATGCCACAGCCAAAAGTGGCACGTTAGTATTTTGACCGCTATCAGACAGGGTTAAATAAATCTAAAATGGAAGTCGCATGCAATCAATGACACCCCCCAGTGACAGCCATTCACACGCGAACTTGAAACATACAAAGCTGACCATAAGTCTTGCCAGCACACCGCAAGAAATACGTGAAGTACAACGTCTACGCCATAGAGTTTTTACTGAAACTTTCCAGCTTTCCGGCCCCGTCGACTCCGGCGGTTTGAATATTGATGAGTTTGACGACTATTGTGATCACTTAATAGTACGCGACACTCAGACATCATGCGTGGTAGGGACTTATCGTGTGATGAGCCCAACGGCCGCCCAACGTATGGGACGTTATTATTGCGAGCAGGAATTTGACCTGAGTCGCCTGAATCACTTACGACCGCGCATGACCGAAGCGGGACATGCCTGCGTGCACCCAAATTACCGCAGCGGCAGCGTCATCATGCTGTTATGGACGGGGTTGGCCATGTATATGCGACGTGAACACTGCGACTTCCTGGTGGGTTGCGCCAGCGTAAGCCTGGCGGATGGCGGCCAGAATGCCGCAGCGTTGTATCACGCCTTGACCGCGCAAAACTTTGCCCCCAGCGAATATCGCGTGACCCCGCACAATCCATTTCCCGTGCATGAGCGTGAAAGTGGACATATTCCACAGATGCCTCCGCTGTTAAAGGGTTATTTGCGCAGCGGCGCCTGGGTGTGTGGCGAGCCCGCCTGGGATCCTGATTACAATGCAGCTGATTTTTTTATGTTGTTACCACTGTCGAAGTTGGACAGCCGCTATGCGCGTCATTACCTGAAGGCAGATACACCCGCACACTCCTCCTGAACCTTAAAGAACTTAATCGATATGTTATTACAAGAAGAAAGAAACACTGCCTTCACATGGATGCCGGAAATGGCATCTTTTCTTGAAACCGCCTCACTTCTTGATCTTGAGCATGGTGAGTCTCAACGCTTAGCCGACCTATTTCGAAAGTTCGGCCAACCCGCGCTCACCATTGGTAAAGAGCTGGGTGGCGCAGGTGCCAGTGCATTGGACATGGCGCAACTGCACACTTGGGTCGGTGCACATTGTCCGTCCCTGGCAATTATGATGACCATGCATCACCACACTGTCGCCGGAATGATGGCCGCCAGGCATTTCTTCCCCGATATTCAGGGTTTGTTGGCCATGATCGCTCGCGACAACTTATTAGTTGCCTCAGGCTTTGCCGAAGGGCGCACGAATACGCCTATTTTAGCGTCGACAATGGCCGTTGAAAAAACCCTCGGCGGCTACCTCGTCAACGGCAGCAAGAAACCTTGCACCATGACGCATCACTTCGACCTCATCACCTTTGGCGTCAACTGCATGGGTCCTCAAGGCCAGCCCCAAATCGGCATAGGCGTGGGATTTGCTGCAGACCCGAGCATCGAGCGGAAAGAGTTCTGGTCCGTACCGCATTTGCAGGCGGCTGACAGCCATGAAGTCATCTTCAATAACTTGATGGTTCCCGAAGCCATGATGTGTTTCAGCGCAGCCGTCGATGATCAACTCGATGAGGCTCAACAAGGAACCGGCAACCATTTGTTCGCCACCTGGTTTCAACTGCTGGCCAGCGCGTCCTATCTGGGAATGGCATCGGCGTTGGCGTCACGTGCATTGACCGGCAAAAAAGGCTCGCAAGAAGATCGAGCCCTGCTGCTCATCGATCTGCAAGGCGCCACAATGGCCTTGCGCGGCCTGGCAGCGTCGATAGACGACAATCGCTTCTTGCGCAGTGATTTGGCGCGAGCACAGGCAACCCGGTTTGCCATACAGGACGCCGTGAACCGCATTAGCACTCGCGCCTTCGAAATCCTGGGAGGCATGGCCTTCATGTCTTCAGAAGAGGTCGCGTATCTGCTGGTTGCCACTCGTTTGTTGGCATTCCACCCGACCTCCAGACTTGCCAGCACCGCGTTCCTGTGTGAACAGTTGAGCTAGGCCGCAGCCTGCCGGAACCGCGCATCCGGCAAGCCTTCGACTGGCCTTATGGGTAACTCAGCGTCACCAGGTAAGCCCCCGACTGCAGGGGTTTGCCCGCTGCATCGTTCAAGCGGTATTGCCGGTCGAAGTAACGGCCATCACCCGTCGTTTCGGCCACCAGCGTGACCTTGACCGCCGAGTGATCCGGCGCACTGACCGTACGAACCGGCTTGACGCCATAGGCTCCGATGTTGCCCCCAGGTGCAAACATCGGGCAACCACTCAAGGCCAGTGTCGACCCCGCCCCGCCGCCCGCATTGCACGTCGCCTCGACAATACTGCCGCGGAACTGGATAACGCCTTGGGCCACCGTCGTGGCCGCCTGGCCACTGCCACTGACGAGCGCAAGAAACAGGCTGATACCAACTGCCAAACGTTGACTGCTCATATTGAACGCTCCTGGGTATGTACCCATCACGTCGGCAAGCATGGTTGGTTTCTTGAGCTTTTCAGAATTATCTGATGGTTATTCTTTCAAGGATGCCAACCGGGTCTCATATTGCGCAGTTTCACGGTAGCCCCTACAGGACAGCACCCAGGGCCTTCAACAGCACACCGTCGCGGCTATAAATATCCGGTGCGTACAGCAACGCGCCCTGGCTATCCACCTGCACCGTCCAATAGCCCAGCAACACCGGGACCGGCGTGGCCAGCCGGAACTCATGGGTCACCCCGGTCGCCAGCAATTCCTCGGTCCGCGCCTTTTCCGCCGGGTTTACCAGCAAGTCGCGCAGCACCATCGGTTGCTCCACCCGCACACACCCGGAACTGAACGCCCGCGGTCCCTTGCTGAACAACGGCTGGCTGGGCGTATCGTGCAGGTAGACGGAGAATGGGTTGGGAAAACGCAGGACGATCCTGCCCAACGGGTTGCGCGGGCCGGCGTCCTGGCGCAGGAGGATATTGCCGGGGTGCGACCAGTCCACCTGCTCGGGCGACAGGGCGCGGCCTTCGCTGTCGAGCACTTTAAGGTTCTGCTGGCGCAAGTACTCCGGGTTCAGGCGAATGGCCGGCAGCTTGTCCTCGCGCATGATGGTCGGCGGGATCGTCCAGGTGGGGTTGAGGGTCAACCGCGTGATACGCGATTTGAGCAGCGGTGTTTGCCGTTCGGCGCGGCCCACCTGCAAGCGGGTCTGCCACACGGGAACACCGCCCTGGTAGACGCTCAACTGGGCAGCTGCGACGTTGACCAGGATGCCATCGGGCTCCAGGTCCTGGGCCAGCCAGCGAAAACGTTCGAGGTTGACCCGCAGTTGCTCGCGACGCACCGCCGGGCTGACATTGAGCTCCGCCACCGTGCCCGGGCCGATCACCCCATCGGCTTGCAGCGAATGGCTGGCCTGGAAGCTCTTCACTGCCGTCACCAGGTCGTTGCCGTAGAGATGGGCCGGGCCTGTGGGCAGGCTCGCCAGGTAGCCGCCACTGAGCAGGCGCCGGGCCAGTGCGGGCACCCGGGGGTCTTCGCGGCCGGGGCGCAGCAACGGGCCGTCGGCAACCACACCCCACTGCGGCAAGGGTTGCAGGCGTTGCGCAGCGTAGGCCTTGCGCAGGCTGCGGTACAGTGCGGCACCTGGCCTGGCCTGGTCGAAGGCTGCCGGCATGTCCGCAAGCCCTGTATCAGCCAGGGCCAGCACAGCGAGGGCCGGGTCCTCGCTCGGCGGCTGGGAATGCCACAGCGGTTCGTAAAGGGACTGTTGCAGACGACCATAATGCAAGTCATGCAGGGCTTGCAGATAGTGCTGGGTGGTTTCGAAGTCGGTACACAACACATTGGCGCTGGCTGCCGCGTCAGGCAGTCGATAGTGCACCGGGTCCAGGCCGTCGTCGGCCAGCAAGAGCAACTGGCCCTGCAATGCCTCTCGGCGCCCTTCCTCTGACCAGAGGCCGACATTGCCTTGTTGCTGGTAAAAAGCCTGCAGCCGCAGTTCGGAAGTGGTATCCAATTGGGTAGCCAAACCGGGGCAAACACTCGACAACTGCGCAAGTGCCAGCTGTACTGGGTTTGACGGCTCGACCGGCACTTCATCGGCTGTTGCGACCAATGGTGCTACGAGCAAGCAAAGGCTCAAGTAACATGCGTGTTTTTTGAACAATGGCTTAGCTCCAATCCACGGCGGAGATGCTAGATAAATGCAGAATTTTTACTGCCGACTCGGCCTGATCGCCGCCACCCTGGCCGCGTTCTGCACGGGTGCCTTCGCAGAGAATGCCAAACCTCATACCTTGTATAGCAGCCTGGCGCGTTCGGCTCCAGAACTCAATCCCACAGTCCTCCAAAGCGCCCTCAACGCGATGCAATGCGCGGTCAATAACGGCCAGGAGCGTTCGCAACGCCTGGCAGTGATCGACTACTCACAACCTTCGACCGCCCGGCGCCTGTGGATATTCGATCTGCGCAAAAAAAAGCTGGTGCTGCGCGACCTGGTGGCCCACGGGCAAAAATCCGGGGAAAACTTCGCCACCCAATTCTCCAACAACGAAGGTAGCCACCAATCCAGCCTTGGCCTGTTCCGCACTCAGGAAAGCTATCAAGGCGCACACGGCTACTCGCTGCGCATGGACGGCCTGGAGCCGGGCTTCAATGACCTGGCCCGCGACCGCGCCATCGTGATCCATGCCGCCGACTACGTAAGCCCCCAGTGGAGCAAGCGTGAAGGCCGGATCGGCCGCAGCCAGGGCTGCCCCGCCGTGCGCCCGCAAGTGGCGCGCCAGGTGGTGGACAAGCTCAAGGATGGGCAGTTCATGTTTTCCTGGTACCCCGACCAACGCTGGCTGAAGTCCTCGGCCTACCTCAATTGCAAGCCGCGCCAGATCGCCAGCGCCGGTTGAGGTAGTATCTGGCAGGCCAAGCCTGACCAGAGAGAGGACCTGAAATGCTTTTGCACCAGTCAACGTGGATCGAGATTGGCCAATTTCTCGACCGCAGCCGCACCGTGGTGATCCCCATCGGCTCCAACGAACAACATGGCCCCACCGGCCTGTTGGGCACCGATTGGATGTGCCCGGAAATCATTGCCCATCACGCACAAAAAGACGCTGACATCCTGGTCGGCCCGACGTTCAATATCGGTATGGCCCAACATCACCTCGGGTTCCCCGGCACCATTTCCCTGCGCCCGTCGACGTTTATCGCCGCGATTGGCGACTGGACCCTCTCCCTGGCGGCCCATGGCTTTGAGAAAATCCTCTTTCTCAATGGCCATGGCGGCAACATCGCCACCATTGAAGCAGCCTTTTCCGAGTTGTACGCCGAGGCCAGCTTCGCCCGCCGCCCCGCCGGCTTCGCCTTGAAGCTGTGCAACTGGTGGGACCTGGAAGGTGTTGGCGAACTGGCGCGCGCGCAGTTCCCGACGGGGCACGGCACCCATGCCACGCCTTCCGAGATCGCGATTACCCAGTGGGCTTACCCGGATTCGATCAAGACGGCAGACTACTCGCCCCGGATCGCACCCGCCGACCCGATCCGCGAAGCCCAGGACTTCCGGGCCCGCCACCCGGATGGGCGCATGGGTTCCGACCCGGCGCTGGCAACACCTGCGAAAGGCGGTGAACTGGTGGCCCTGGCCGCCAAGGGGCTGGTGTCGGCGGTGGATGCATTCAGCCGTGAAGCCATGCCAAGCTGACTAGTTGCGGCACAGGCACACCATAAAATCTATAAGAAGGACCTATCCATGAAACCCCATCAGAAGACTTTTGATCGCATCCGCAACGCCGTCCTGCCGGAGTTTCGCGAGCGCGTCGCCGACTATTTGGTCGAGTACGAAAATATCCTGCTGGACCCAACTACCGATACGACCCAGGCCTGCGCCACCGCCCAACAGTTACGCGGTTATCTGCGCGGCTTGAACACGACCCGGGTACTCGGCATGCAAGACTGGGAAGACCTCGACCGCCGGGTCGCGCAGCAATGGCCGCTGGGCGCTACAACGCCGGACGTACCTGGTTGACCCAGGCCTGCACCGATGGCCGCTGCCACTGGCGCTGGGCATACGCCACCAACGGCGCGGGCACCGGATCACCGTTGAGGATCAACCGGTTGAGCATCAAGGCCAGGTCCACATCGACAATCGACCATTGGCCAAACAGAGAGTCATCACCTGCAGCCAGCCAATGCTGCGCCGCTGCAATCAGTTTGTCGGCAGCGGCTTGGGCCGAAGTTGATAACGGGCCGTATTTGACCCCGTAAAACACCACCAGCGTGGAGCGTTCCTGGCGGATCGGCAGCAGGTCGCTGCGCAACCACGCCTGAATCTGCCGCGCCCGTGCGCGCTGGCGTGGCTCCCGGGGGTACACCGGCACCTGCGGGAACACATCCTCCAGGTACTCGGTAATCGCCGAAGACTCGGACAAGGCAAACCCATCCTGCGCAAGCGTCGGTACCCGCTGGGTCACGGACAGCCCGGCAAAGGCCGGCGCCTGCTGTTCCAGCGCGTCCAGGTCCAGGGTGTGTACCTCGAATGGCAAGCCTTTTTCACGCAGGGTCACAAAGACCGACAGCGCATACGGGCTGGTGAACGGTGCATCCACATACAAGCGCATCGGCAGGTTACTCACAGCGGCATCTCCTTGGGTGAGCAGCCACGCTACGAGATGGGCGGCGATAAATACAATGCCGCTTTTCTATGGGGGCATTCCTGGGAGGAATAGTAGTTAAAAGTTCAGGGACGCCCAATGAATACGGGACTTTACGGCAATGGCATTTTAATGGCAAAGCCACCAACCTTGACTATCCTTCGCCGAGGCGACCGCCAGTCAAGGAGAACCCCATGCGCACTTTGCAACCTGCTTACCTACTGGCTACCGCAACCCTGCTGACACTCGGCGGCTGCGCAATAAGCAACCAGGGGGCTATCGACTATCGATACCACCGTCCCGGCACCAACGACGGCACCTTGACGACCAAGAACATCTACGCCAAGGATGCGACCCACATTTTCAAGGCCGGCGACCCTATCACCGTCGCGCTCAAGACGGTGTTCATCAAGGACCTCACGGAGATCGCAACTCCGTTGCGCCTTGTTCGCGCAGACCCGGCCACCGGGGATGTAGCCATCGTCGCCAGCATCTGCGAAAGCCCTTGCGACCGTAAGCACGGCCCGGAAGGCATCCGCAGTTCGAAGGTCATCTTCTACTCCAACGACGTGCGGGAGAATCAATTCCTGAACCTCGCCAACCTCAGCAACGTCTACGGCCCTATGACCTACAGCGGCAACCCATTCAAGCTGGATATCTACATCATCGAACTGGACGAAAGCGGCGCCCAAGTGCGACAAATGCTCGGCAGCCTGGCCAGCCTGGGCAAAACCTTTTATCCGCCGGCGCACCCGGCGGCGGGTGTGCTGTCTGCCCTGGCCGACACGTTTATCAAGGACGAGCAGGACGACAATGCGTTCACCTACTCCTTTGATCTGATCGGCATGAAAAAACGCGTGAACTCAAAAAACCCGAAGACCGGCTACCTGGAAAGCGGCGACTACGTGCTGATCCGTACCGAGGACCGCAAAACCTCGCCACCGTGGAAGGACTTGACCTTCAATACCTCAACCGGACGTCTGGAAATCGTTAAGTGCCCAGCCGAGAAGATCGGCACTGGCGCCTGTGAGTATCGAGACAACTCCTATGTGGTGCTTGAGGTGCGCAAGGCTGAAGACGCGGTGGTCAATGACTCCCAGCAACTGGTGTTTTCCGCACTCAAGGGCCAACTGGATGGCGAAGCCGGCAGCCGGCAGATCACCCCCGAGAGGATCGGTATCATCAAGGCCAGCCTGGAAAGCGCCGAAAACCGCAACGACACCAAAAACTACCTGGCAGACATCCAGGAAAGTGATGCAGGCACCCCACGGCGAAGAGCCGCAGCGCTGAACTTTGTCTCCACCTGGTTTGATCCCGCGATCACCGTGACCGCGCAAGACAAAGTCACGGTGATCCAACAGGCCAACGAACTGTTCGGCGGTTGCTTGAGACTGACCTCAGCCCAAGTCATCAAATATCAGGATGAAATAGCGAAACGCAAACTGAGCAACAAAGCCGAGTTCCTGGATGCCCTTGAACTCTGTCGGCAATCCAAGGTGGAACCTAGCCCGAGAACCCCCCGCCCATGAGAAACGCTTGCTCCTCATCGTTCGTCACCCGGCCCAGCGCCGCATTGCGATGGGGAAAACGGCCGAAGCGCTCGATGATCTCGGCATGTTCCCTGGCCCAGTGATACGTGTTGGCATCCAGTTGCTGGTTCAACGCCAGGGAGCGTTGCTGGTCCTCGGGACTTTCGGAATGCTCAAAAGGCAAATAGCAAAACGCCCGTAATGCCGGGTCGATCCGTTGGTCCATCCCCGCGTCGACCATACGCCCGGCGTAAGCCCTGGCGAGGGGGTCGGTGGCAAACATATGGGCGGTGCCCCGGAAGGCATTGCGCGGGTACTGATCAAGCAGAATCAATAGCGCCAGCGCACCTTCGGGCTCGCTCATCCAGTGCTCCAGCTCGCCCCTGGCCGCCTGGAAGTGCGCCTCGTGGAAGCGTGCGCCAAACTCGGCGTCAAACTGTTCATCTTTCTTGAACCAGCGCGATGGGCCCGCCGTCGTCCAGAATTGCACGACAGCCTTGATATCAATCGCAACGCTCATAAGTGACTCCAGGGTCGTCAAGGTCTGTGCCCTACCCTAGCATCTGCCTGGCCTGATTCCGACTCGGAAATCCACGGCTGTCGGCCAATGTTATAAGATAACCACCACTCCCCTTTCCCTCTGGCGACCTTGCACCATGACTGACGCTGTTCCCGCTGCCCGTTCACGCCTGCTGTCCATCGACGCCTTGCGCGGCATGGTGATCCTGTTCATGTTGCTCGATCACGTGCGCGAGACGTTCCTGCTGCACCGGCAAGTCAGCGATCCGATGAACATCGACACGACGGAGCCGGCGCTGTTTATCAGCCGCACCCTGGCCCACTTGTGTGCGCCGGTGTTTGTGTTGCTGACTGGCTTGTCGGCGTATTTATACGGCGAAAAATACCAGGGCCGTGGCGACGTTTCGGCGTTTCTGTTCAAACGCGGGCTGTTTCTGGTGGTGCTGGAATTTACCCTGGTGAACTTCGCCTGGACCCTGCAACTGCCGCCCAGCGTCATCTATATGCAGGTGATCTGGGCCATCGGCGTAAGCATGATCGCCCTCGCCGTGCTGGTGTGGTTGCCCCGCCCACTGCTGATCGGCCTGGCGCTGGTGATCATTGGCGGGCATAACCTGCTCGATGGCGTGCATTTCGCAGCGGGTTCGGCCTGGCATATTCCCTGGACGATCCTGCATGAGCGCAGTTGGATCGAGGTGGGCGACAGCCTGCGCCTGCGCACGACCTACCCGGTATTGCCGTGGATCGGGGTGATTGCCCTGGGTTATGGCATCGGCCCGTGGTTTGCCGGGGCGATGCCGGCAGCGCTGCGTCAGCGCTACCTGTGGCTGGCAGGTATCAGCGCACTGCTTGGCTTTGTAGTGCTGCGCGCGATCAATGGTTACGGCGAGGCGCCGTGGCAGGTGTATGACAGCCCTGTGCAGACGCTGATGAGCTTCTTCAACATCACCAAATACCCACCTTCGCTGCTGTTCCTCGCGCTGACATTGGGTGTGGGGCTATTGCTGTTGCTGGCCTTCGAACGCGCCGGGCAGCGACGCTGGATCGGCACCCTCGCGGTGTTCGGCGCGGCGCCGATGTTCTTCTACTTGCTGCACTTGTATGTGCTGAAAGTGTTGTACGTGATGGGCGTGGCGCTGTTTGGCCTGAACCAGGGGACGCACTTTGGCTTCGACAACGTCGGGCCGGTGTGGCTGGTGGCGTTGCTGTTGCCACTGGCGCTGTACCTGCCAGTGCGCTGGTTTGCCGGGCTGAAGGCCCGGCGACGGGATATTGCCTGGCTCAAATACCTCTGACCGGTCCCACACCAACTTCGGTGTTTGCCGTTACGCCAATTCAGTACGCAACTGCCGCGCAGCCGCAACCATATGGATCAACGCCGCCTCGGTCTCCGGCCAGCCGCGAGTCTTCAGGCCGCAGTCGGGGTTGACCCACAGCCGTTCGGCAGGAATGCGCCGGGCAGCCTTGCGCAACAGGTTGGCCATTTCCGAGGCATCCGGCACCCGTGGCGAGTGGATGTCGTAGACGCCCGGGCCGATGTCATTCGGGTAAGCGAAGGCTTCGAACGCGTCCAACAACTCCATATCCGAACGTGAGGTCTCGATGGTAATCACGTCGGCATCCATCGCCGCGATGGACTCGATCACATCGTTGAATTCGCTGTAGCACATATGGGTGTGGATCTGGGTTTCGTCACGCACACCCGAAGCGCACAGGCGAAATACTTCGGTGGCCCAGTCCAGGTAGTGTTGCCACTGGGCCCGGCGCAGGGGCAAGCCTTCACGGAACGCTGCTTCATCAATCTGTACGATCTTGATGCCAGCCGCTTCCAGGTCCACCACTTCATCGCGAATCGCCAACGCCAGTTGCCGGGCCTGCACTTCGCGGCTCACATCTTCACGGGGGAATGACCACATCAGCATGGTCACCGGGCCGGTCAGCATGCCTTTCATCACCTTGTCGGTCAGGCCTTGTGCGTAGCGGATCCACTCCACGGTCATGGCTTTCGGGCGGCTCAGGTCGCCGAAGATCACCGCCGGTTTCACACAGCGCGAACCGTAGCTCTGCACCCAGCCAAAGCGGGTGAACACATAGCCGTCCAGTTGTTCGGCAAAATACTCAACCATGTCGTTACGTTCAGCTTCGCCGTGCACCAGCACGTCCAGGCCGAGGTTTTCCTGCACTTCAACGGCGTGTTTGATCTCGCTGTGCATCGCCTCGACATATTCGGCTTCGCTCAACTTGCCAGCCTTGAACGACTGGCGTGCCAGGCGAATCGACGCGGTCTGCGGGAACGAGCCAATGGTGGTGGTCGGGAACAGCGGCAGGTCGAGGCCGACGCGCTGCTTGGCGATACGCTGGGCAAACAGCGACTGGCGCTGGCTGTCCTTGGTGGTGATGGCGGCAACGCGCGCTTGTACAGCCGGCTTGTGGATACGCGGCGAGGCAGCACGGGCGGCCTGCACGGCACGGCTTTGGGCCAAGGCCGCCAGCACCTTCGCGGCTTCTGGCTGGTTGATGGCCTGGGTCAGCACGGCCACTTCTTCGCACTTCTGCACGGCGAAGGCCAGCCAGCTTTTCAGCTCGGCATCCAGCTTGTCTTCACGCCCCAGGTCCACCGGGCTATGCAGCAACGAGCAGGACGGCGCAACCCACAAGCGATCACCCAGGCGTTCATGTGCATGCTGCAACGTGGCCAGGGCATTTTCCAGGTCGCAACGCCACACGTTACGCCCGTTGACCACGCCCAGGGACAGCACTTTATAGGCCGGCAGGCGATCGAGAATCGTCGGGTACTGTTCAGGTGCACGCACCAGGTCAATGTGCAGGCCATCGACCGGCAAGTTGGCCGCCAGGCCGAGGTTCTCCTCCAGGCCGCCAAAGTAAGTGGCGACCAGTTTTTTCAACGGATCACGCTGGATCAGGTTGTAGGCGCGCTCAAACGCATTTTTCCAATCTTGAGGCAGGTCGAGCACCAGGATCGGCTCATCGATCTGTACCCACTCCACGCCCAGGTCCGCCAGGCGCTGGAAGATCTGGCCGTACAGCGGCAGCAGGCGGTCGAGCAGTTCGAGCTTGTCGAAGTCGCCGCCCTTGGTCTTGCCCAGCCACAGGTAAGTCAGCGGCCCGATCACCACCGGCTTGACGGTGTGCCCCAGGTCGCGGGCCTCTTTGACTTCTTCGAACAACTGGTCCCAGCCCAGATGGAACTGCTGGTCGACGCTGAATTCAGGTACCAGGTAGTGGTAGTTGGTGTCGAACCACTTGGTCATTTCCTGGGCGTGGGCACCGCCGCAGCAGCTGTCGCTGACGCCACGGGCCATGCCGAACAAGGTTTGCAACGTGGCTTTGCCATCAGCCGGGCGGAAACGCTCGGGGATCACGCCGAACATCAGCGAGTGGGTCAGTACCTGGTCGTACCAGGCAAAATCCCCAGCGGGCAGCAGCTCGATACCGGCCTGTTTCTGCAAGTCCCAGTGGGTCTTGCGCAGCTCACGGCCTACGGCGCGCAGGCCGGCTTCGTCCAGCTCGCCCTTCCAAAACGCTTCCTGCGCTTTTTTCAGTTCACGATCGCGTCCAATGCGCGGAAATCCAAGGGAATGAGCGACTGCCATGACAAAAAACTCCAATGTGTTGGTATGGGAGCTATTGTCGGCAGCAGAGCATAGTGAGACAAACTCATTTTACTGTTGATGATCGCGAAATTCATTCATGATTGGCGCGCAAGGCTTTTCAAGCAGGCTTGTGAGCCTGACGGAAATCCCACCAACTGGGGGTGGCCGGTTTTTTCCTGACCACGGGCGGGTAGAGCGAGCGAATAAAGTTGATGTCACCCTCTGATAGCTCGTTGTTATCCGCGATGGCGTTTCCATCATTGAGCCAGGATGAAGCAAAACCATAATGCATGATGGATTGGCGATCATAATCAGAGGTAACTACATCGTTAACCAATGGCTCAAAGTTCGACTTCACTTCTTTCGCGCCACCTTTATCAAGGTAGGCTTTATTAACTTCCAACCAATCAATATCTAAATCATTGTTCTCGTGCTGATGTTCATGCTGCAACCCCAGAGCATGGCCAAATTCATGCTGGATGGTACCGGCGTTAAAAGCATTGAGACCATCCTTGAAACCGATGACCATTGTAGGTTCTTCGGCTGGTGCATCGAGCGTGTGGGTACCCAGGTACGAATGACCACCTGAAATGTCATTGTTTGCAGCAATCCTGATATCCCCATCGGCATCGTCTGTGAACTCAAATGTCAGATTGACGTGAGGCGCCCATTTATTAATGTTGGCTTTTGTGAACGTTTCTTGCTCGTTGGTCATACCCATCAGGGAAATTGTTATGACCGAATATTGTGGCCACAACGCCGAAGTTGATGCTACCCCGCGCTTTTGCCTGGACAGTGCAGAGGCCTCCCGGTTGTGCGTTTGCTCGGCGCTATCGTTGGGTGAATAGCTCAGTGGGTAGGCACTTGAGTAAGCGTTCAGGTTAACTGTCACAGTAGTATCCCCAGCAATGATGTATTCCCCAGTACGTCGTACTTCAGCGCCATAGGTTCCACAGGTGCTATGACAGCAGTTTACGAGCGCGCACAACACCCAGGATCAGCACCAGAAGCTGACTCACCGCCGCCAGCAATTGCGCCACCATCGCCGCAAAGTCGGCGCCTACAAAAGGGTAACGGCGATGGCGTATGAATGGCCCCAACCTGCAAATTCCGCTGACTAACCTTTCGATCCTGACGAAGTGCGGGCACAATGCCTGTCCTTTTTTGGCAGGCTCCGCCACAGGCTCTGAAAAATGATCAAAACGCCGTATTACCTCATCGACAAACAGAAGCTTCTGGTCAACATGCAGAAGATCGCCTACGTGCGCGAGCAGTCCGGCGCCAAGGCGTTGCTGGCACTCAAGTGCTTTGGCACCTGGTCGGTGTTTGACCTGATGCAGCAGTACATGGACGGCACCACGTCCTCGTCGCTGTACGAGCTCAAGCTCGGTCGCCAGAAGTTCGCCGGCGAGACCCATGCCTACAGCGTGGCCTGGGCCGACGACGAAATCGACGAAATGCTCGATAACTGCGACAAGATCATCTTCAACTCCATCGGTCAGTTGCAGCGCTTTGCCCAGAAATCCGAAGGCAAGACCCGCGGCCTGCGCGTCAACCCGCAAGTGAGCAGCTCCGACTACCTGCTGGCCGACCCGGCGCGCCCGTTCAGCCGCCTGGGCGAGTGGGACCCGGTGAAGATCGAAGGCGTGATCGACCAGATCACAGGCTTCATGTTCCACAACAACTGTGAGAACGGTGATTTCGAGCTGTTCGACAAGATGCTGTGCACCATCGAAGAACGCTTCGGCCACCTGCTGCATAAAGTGCAGTGGGTCAGCCTGGGCGGCGGTATCCACTTCACCGGCGAAGGCTATGCCATCGACGCATTCTGCGCACGGCTCAAGGCATTCGCGCAGACCTACGGCGTACAGGTTTACCTGGAGCCTGGGGAAGCGGCGATCACCAACAGTGCTTCCCTGGAAGTCACCGTGCTCGACACCCTCTACAACGGCAAGAACCTCGCCGTGGTAGACAGCTCCATCGAAGCCCACCTGCTGGACCTGCTGATCTATCGCCTCAACGCCAAACTGGCGCCGAGCGATGGCGAACACACCTACATGGTGTGCGGCAAATCCTGCCTGGCCGGGGACATCTTCGGTGAATACCAATTCGATCGTCCGCTGGCCATCGGCGATCGGCTGTCGTTCATCGACACCGCAGGCTACACCATGGTCAAGAAAAACTGGTTCAACGGCCTGAAAATGCCGTCCATCGTAGTGAAACAACTCGACGGTACAGTCGAAGTGGTTCGTGAATTTGGCTTCGAAGATTACCTGTCCAGCCTGTCCTGAGCTGGCAGATAAAGGAGAGATAAAGCAATTGAAAAAGAACGTTCTTATCATTGGTGCAGGAGGTGTCGCCAAGGTGGTGGCCCACAAGTGCGCGCAGCACAACGACGAACTCGGTCGGATTGCTATCGCGTCGCGCAACATCTCCAAATGCCAGGCCATCATCGCAAGCGTCAAGGCCAAGGGTAGCCTCAAGGTACCCGCCCAGATCCAGGCCTTCGCGCTGAACGCCCTGGACGTGGAAGCGACCAAGGCACTGATCCGCGAAACCGAATCGCAGATCGTCATCAACGTCGGCTCCGCCTTCCTCAACATGTCGGTACTGCGTGCCTGCATCGATACCGGCGTGGCTTACCTGGACACCGCCATCCACGAAGAGCCGGGCAAGGTCTGCGAGACTCCGCCGTGGTACGGCAACTACGAGTGGAACCACCTGGAGGAATGCAAGCAGAAGAACATCACTGCGATCCTCGGTGTGGGTTTTGACCCAGGTGTGGTCAACGCCTATGCGGCGCTGGCACAACAACAGCATTTTGACCGCATTGATTCAATCGACATTCTCGACGTCAATGCCGGCAGCCACGGCAAATATTTCGCCACCAATTTCGACCCGGAAATCAACTTCCGCGAGTTCACCGGACAGGTGTGGAGCTGGCAGGACAGCCAGTGGACCAGCAACACCATGTTCGAAGTCAAACGTACCGACGACCTGCCGGTGGTCGGTTCGCAGAACCTGTACCTGACCGGTCACGATGAAGTGCACTCGTTGTCGAAAAACCTCGACGTGCCCAACGTGCGCTTCTGGATGAGCTTCGGCGAGCACTACATCAATGTGTTCACCGTGCTGAAAAACCTCGGCCTGCTCTCCGAGAAGCCGGTCACCACCGCCGAAGGCCTGGAAGTGGTGCCATTGAAACTGGTCAAGGCCGTGCTGCCTGACCCGTCTTCGCTGGCACCGGGCTACACCGGCAAGACCTGCATCGGCGACCTGGTCAAGGGCACCAAGGATGGCCAGCCGCGCGAGCTGTTCATCTATAACGTGGCCTGCCATGAAGAAGCCTATGCCGAGACCGACAGCCAGGGCATCTCCTACACCGCCGGCGTGCCACCTGTAGCCGCAGCGCTGCTGGTTGCCCGTGGCGAGTGGGACGTGCAACGCATGGCCAACGTCGAAGAACTGCCAGCCGAGCCGTTCCTCAAGGCGCTGGACGTGATGGGCCTGCCGACCCGTATCAAGGACGAGAAAGGCGACCGCGCCTGGGATGCTATCGCCTGATAGCGTCTTGTTCCCAAGATCACTCCCACGTCCTGTGGGAGTGATCAAAAACCCTGTAGGGGTTGTCGATCCCCAGCTTTTCTATGCTTTTCTTTGACCAGATACCGTTCTGTACCTAGCCTTGTCCGTTTAAGCGAGAAAGGAAGTCCGCACACGCTCTCCCACGTGGCCGCCGGTCACGGATACACCATGTACGAAAGGAGTCGTCCATGAACATCGATACAACCGCAAGCGGCCTGACAGTGCGCCTGGCTGGATTGATCTACAGCGCCTGCTGTTATTTGATCTTTCTCCTCACCTTCCTCTACCTGATTGGCTTTATTGGCCGCGTGGTCGTGCCCAAAAACATAGATGATGGCATTGTCATCAACGGCTGGTGGGCCGCGTTGATCAACCTGTCGCTGCTGCTCCTGTTTGCGCTGCAGCACACGGTGATGGCGCGTCAAGGTTTCAAGTCCTGGCTTACCCGCTACATTCCCACAGCCGTTGAGCGCTCGACCTACGTGCTGCTCAGCAGCCTGGTGTTGATGCTGATGTTCTGGCTCTGGCAACCGATGCCTGCGCCGGTATGGACAGTGGAAACCAGCCTGCTGCGAGTGATAGTGAGCGCAATATTCTGGCTGGGCTGGGTGCTGGTCCTGGTGGCCACGCTACTGATCAGCCATTTCGAGCTGTTTGGCCTCAAGCAGGCCATCGACCGCTACCGAAACGCTGCCCCCCGCGCCCATGCCTTTAAAACGCCAGGGCCCTACAAGCTGGTGCGCCATCCGTTGTACCTGGGGTTTTTGATTGTGTTCTGGGCGACACCGGACATGAGCGCCGGCCGGCTGTTCTTTGCGCTGGGGATGTCGGCCTACCTGTTTATTGGCGCTCACTTTGAGGAACGGGACCTGGTTGCGCTTTTTGGCGAACAGTACCGGTGTTATCAGAAGAGGGTCGGCATGGTGCTACCGAAGTTTGGTCCTGGCATTGGTGGCAAAAAACGCTGAAGGGTCAGACGTTTCCCACACCTGTTTCAGGTTGTCCCTCGGACGGGCGCTGACTAACCTTCCCGACGCCGCTGCCAAATCAGCGGCCGGATTTGACCGTCCGCGTGAACCAGTGCGCCAAAGCGCCCAAGACCTATTTCAGGCGTTTTTTTTATGCTTGAGGTATCGTGTCGCGGCAGTTGTGCGCGGGATACCTTCGGGTATGCCGGATCACTGGTTCCGGTCGGTCAACCCGCGTACAGCTGCCACCCTATTCGTTTGACCGCGAACAGTGGCAGCTCCACCTACCAGGAGCTTCACCATGATCAAACACAGCCCCAACCCCCCGCCTCTTCAAGACTACGACTCAAGCCAGCTTCAAGCTGCAGCCTACCGCGCGATCAATCACTACCTGAACCCGCAAACCCAGACGCACAAACCCAGCGCACCGCCAACCGATGGGCTATTTGTCGTGCGCACGGACCTGGAGACCGAAACCCTGTTGATCAATGCCTCACAGGATCTGGCGTCAATTGGCGTCATGGCCAGTCACCTGGCATTCGATATCGACGGTTCACAACGCAACGTCGCCCTGGGTATCTGCCGGATGGTTGAAGGCGTGCAGTTGCTTGTCGATGAGGCATTGACTACGTCCTGCCGGGTAACGACCTGAAGCACCGAGCATCACGACACGGTGCGCAGGGGATGCGCACTGTGTTGCCCTCAATTGTTATCTATCGCTAAACAATCTAAAAAACTGTCAGAGCTAACAGGTTCCTCTGCGTGACTACTTCCCTAACCTTTCGGGTGTGTGAGTCAGCGACCAACTTGTATATTCCCAACAGGAGTTCTCACCATGACAGGCTTAGTACTGCAAATGTATCTATCCAAGCCACTTGCTCAAAGAGGGGTTATCACACTTCTTCAGGGGGCATGGAGAGTCATCTACTCTGATGTATCAATCCCTGTACTTGGAGCTTATTTGAACGAAAATGGAGTTCGAGGAAAGCTTGTTGGTTCAGGGGTAATCAATAGGAATCACGAATTCGCATTTCCCATAGGCCCATTAGACCCAGGTACCTATGTTGTCGATCTGTATAAATTTGACCGCGAAGGCCGTCCCGATACTGAAAACACATTATCGACTGATGTGGTTGTACATGCCCCCGACCTCCCCGATGGAGAAATCACGATTCCCCCCGTTCAACAGCCCTGAGCATTTACCCGTAGCAGCTGCCGAGCCCTGCGAAGCGGCGCTCGGCGGCGAAGCTGTCGCAAAAGCATGCGCGGTGGCATACCTGGTGCACCACGCCGAGCGCTTAGTACTCAAACGCAGCCTCATCAGGACTCGACAACTGCTACAGGATTTGTCTGTTCAGTGTGACCGGTTATTGCAGCACCCATTGCACAAACGGTAGTATTGAGAACGATTCACAATACCACCCTGAGAAAGTCGACCCGTGCAATCACCTCCAATCCGCAAGCTGGGCTTCTTTTTCAACGACCATCACCGGTGGCTGCTGCAACATATCCAGCATCGCGTGCGTAACCACGCCGACGCCGAAGATACCGCCGCCGATACCTTTTGCCAGATGCTCGCCGCCCGGGTCGACCCCGACAGCATTGAGCAGCCACGGGCCTATCTCTCGACTATCGCCCGCCGGCTGATCTTTGACCGTTACCGCCGCAGCCGCCTGGAAACCGCTTACCTGGAGCGCCTGGCCGCAGCGCCCGAAGCCTTGGCGCCCTCCCCCGAAGACCAGTTGCAACTGATCCAGGCCCTGGTGGCGATCGACCGTGCCCTCGATGGCTTGCCGCTGATCGTCAAGGCCACGTTCCTTTACAGCCAGCTCGACGGCATGAGCTACGTGGCGATTGCGCGCAAGCTGCAATTGTCCGAGCGCACCGTCAGCCGCTACATGAAGCAGGCCCTGCGCCAGTGCTACCTGGCCGAGATGGCCCCATGAGCAAAACCCGCCTGGACCCGGTCAGCGAACAGGCCATCGACTGGATGGTGCGCCTGCGCGCCGGTAAACCGGATGCGTTGCTACAGGAGCGTTTCAATGCCTGGCTGGGCATGGACCCCGCCCATGCCCAGGCCTGGACCCGTTTGCAGGAACGCCTGGGCGGATCGTGGAACACCTTGCGCAGCCTCGATAAACGCCTGCCCGGCGAAGCACGCCAGGTGTTATTGCAACCCCAGGGCTCACGCCGTGAAGTGCTGCGCGCCATCGCGGGCCTGGGGCTGCTCGGTGGCGGCCTGTGGCTGGCGGCACGCAGCCCGCTGGGTGACAACCTGCTGGCCGATCTGCACACCGGGCGCGGCCAGCGCCAGACGTTCACCCTGCTCGATGGCAGTGTGTTGAACCTCAATGCCGACAGCGCGGTGGACCTGCAATTCAATGAGCACCAGCGCCTGATCATCCTGCGCCAGGGTGAGCTGGTGATTCAGGTGGCAGCCGATCCGCAAAGGCCGTTGCGGGTGCGCACCGCCCAGGGCAGCATCCAGGCGTTGGGCACGCGGTTCCTGGTCACTCAGCAAGCAGATGCCACGCGCGTGGTGGTGCTGGAACACTCGGTGCTGGCAACACTGCCCAATGGCACCCAGCGCACCGTACAGCAAGGCCAGTCGGTATTGCTTTACGCCGAGCGGATCGAGCCGGTGGCGGGCGACCAACGCTACCGTGCCGACTGGCTCGACGGCCACCTCAGCGTACTGGACGACTCCCTCGAACAGGTGGTCAACGCCCTGCGCCCCTATAACCGGGGTTTTGTGCGGGTCGATCCACAGGTTCGCCAATTGCGCGTGCAAGGTGTATTCCCGCTCAACGCCCCCCATCGCGCCCTCGATGCACTGGCCGAAACCCTGCCGATCCGGGTCGATCACTACAGCCCATGGCTGACCCTGATTCGCCCCCGATAACCCGAACCAACGTTTTTTATGCAAATCACTCTTATTTGTGTCCGGTTTTCATTTCTCGGCCCACCTATCTCCTGACACGTCCACACCTTCAGGAGAATGCTGTGCTCAACCCTTGGCCCCATGCCCTTTCTGTCGCCGTTGCCCTGGCAACCCTGGCGAGCCCTGCCCTGGTGCAGGCCCAAAGCCTGTCTTTCAATCTGCCGGCCGGCCCGCTGGCCCAAACGCTGAACGCCATTGCCAGCCAGAGCGGGCGGATTGTGTCCCTGGACCCGGTGTTGGTGCAGGGTAAACAGGCCCAGGCAGTGATTGGCCAGATGCCGGCCGAACAGGCCATGGACCGTGCGCTGGCGGGCAGCGGCTTGCAGTTGCGGGTGACCGGGCAAGGTAATTTCAGCGTCGAGCCTGCCGCCGACAACGGCGCCGCGCTGCAACTGGGCGTGACGTCCATTGCCGCCCACAGCATCGACCCCACTATCACTGAAGATTCCGGCTCCTACGCCGCACGGGCCGTGACTATCGGCAAGGGCACCCACACCCTCAAGGAAATCCCCCAGTCGATCACGGTGATGACCCGCAAACAAATGGATGACCAGGGCCTGGTCGACCTCAAGGACGCCGTCAACCAGACCACTGGCCTGGTGGGTGTGCAAGGGGTGGGCAAAGGCATGATCATCACCTCCCGCGGCTTCCAGATCGACGACTGGCAATACGACGGCGTGCCGATCCCGCGCAATACCTATGCCCTGGGCAACTGGGCGACCCAGGACCTGATTTTCTTCGACCGCCTGGAAGTGCTGCGCGGCGCCTCCGGCCTGCTGCAGGGCACCGGCAGCCCGGGTGGCGCGATCAACCTGGTGCGCAAGCGCGGGCAAGCGGCACCCACCGTCGCCCTCACCGCCAAGGCCGGCAGTTGGGACCACTACGGCCTGCAACTGGACGCCGGCGGCCCGCTGAACCAGAGCGGCACGGTCCGTGGGCGGATGGTGGCGGATGAAGACCAGAGCGATTCATTCATCGACTACGAATGGAGCAAGACCCACTCGTTGTACGGCGCCCTGGACTTCGACCTGCAGGAAGACACCACCCTGGGCCTGGCCGTCAGCCGCACCAACGCCGAGTCGCGGCCCATGCTGCGCGGCCTGCCACGCTATGCCAGCGGCAAGTCGATCGACCTGTCACGTTCGACCTTCACCGGCTCACGCTGGAACCACTCGCAGATCGACGTCACCACCCTGTATGCCGACCTGGAGCACCGCTTCAACGACGACTGGAAGTTCAAGGTCGGCGCGGTGCGTATGAAAGAAGAAAACACCTCGACCCACCAGCGCGTGCAAACCAACAACGAAGGCATTGAAGCCGACGGCAGCGGCGTGTCATACGCCGACTGGTACACCGATTTCGACGGCACCAAGATCGGCCTGGACACCCACCTCACCGGGCGTTTCGAGGCGCTGTCCATGGCGCAGGAAATTACCCTGGGCGGCAACTACTCCAAGTACACCACCAACGACATCATTGCGCGGACGTTCAACGACAGCGCCGACAACATCTTCGACATCAATAACCATCGCCCCGAAGTCACCTACGAAAGCCTGATGAATACGCCCGGCGGCCGGGCGACGCCGAGCAAGTACGACATCCGCCAGAAAGGCCTGTATGGCAGCTGGCGCGTCAAGCCGATCGATCCGTTGACCCTGGTGCTCGGCGCCCGTGCCAGTTGGTATGACTACAGCTACAAGTACTCGACCGTCATGGCAATGACCCAGGCCACCACCGTCAACAAGCCCAGCACCACCAACGAAACCGGCGAAGTCACACCCTACGCCGGGATCGTCTACGACCTGAGCCGCGAGTGGGCGGTGTACGCCAGCTATACCGATGTGTTCGAGCCGCAGACCCAACGCGACCTCAGTGGCTCGGTGGTCAAGCCGGTGATTGGCAGCAACTACGAAATCGGCCTCAAGGGCGAATTGCTGGACGGGCGGGTCAATACGTCGCTGGCGTTGTTCCGCTACGACCAGGAAAACCGTGCGATCACCGATTATTCCCTGGGCGAAATCTGCGGCGGCACTTACTGCGCAACGGGTTCTGGCAAGGTCCGCAGCCAGGGCCTTGAAGCCGAGATCAGCGGTGAAGTGCTGAGCGGCCTGCAACTGTTTGCCGGCTATACCTACAACACCACCAAGTACCTTGAGGATCGCGACAACAAAGGCCGAGTGTTCAGCCAGTGGACGCCCAAGCATATGTTGCGGGTGTGGAGCGACTACCAGTTCAGCGGCGACTGGAGCAAGGTCAGCGCCGGATTGGGCTTCACCACCCAGAGCCATACCCTCGGGTATGAATACACCTATGACGTGGCCGGCTACACCGTCTGGAATGCCCGGCTGGCTTACCAGATGACCCCGGAAGTGGGGTTGGCAGTCAATGCCAACAACCTGTTCGACAAGACCTACTACGCATCCGGGTACAACCAGTTGAATGGCAACAACTTCTACGGTGACCCGCGCAATGTGATGTTCAGCGTCAAATACACCCCGCAGTTCTGACACGATCTCTAGCGCCTGTGCCGCCGCCATCGCAGCCTCGCTGAAGCTCGACAGCTCCCACAGGGATTGGTGGCAGGTCCGGGATTTTGGCCGCGACAAAAATCAAGTGGACTGCCCCCAAGAAGTTGGACACCAATCCAATTTCTTGGGGTGTTCACATG
>NZ_JAHIDY010000041.1:0-53074 GCF_018732265.1 Pseudomonas sp. TAE6080 | reverse complement strand
TGCTGCGCGACAGCGCTACGTCGAAGAGGTAGTGGGGACTCCCACATTTGATCTCCATAATCCGCAAATATGTATTCCATACCCACAATAAAACGGGCCCCGACACAAGTGCCGGGGCCCGTAGTGACCACATCCCTGTGGTCGGTCGCATGAACCTGTAAGGTGCATTGAGCGGATATCAGCCTCGCCCGTGGCCGCCTTGCCTAAGTCCAGTCGATCAGTTACGCGTTACTCTGCTTTCAGGCCGTCGGCCGATACAGCTTTAACGCCTTTGATTTTCTTGGTGATAGCTACTGCCATTTCCTTCTGTGCGTCAGTCACAGCAACGGTGGAGGACAGGGAAACCACGCCTTTGTTGGTTTCGACTTTGATGTCGGTGCCAGGAATGCCTTTCTCGGTGACCAGATCAGCTTTGACTTTAGTGGTGATCCAAGTGTCAGAGGTCGCTTCTTTGGCCTTGGTCACTTCACCGGCGGCTACAACCATTGGAGCCTGGGAAGTCTGGGCGAACGCAACGTTAGCCATGGTCAGGGTCAGAGCGGTGGCAGTTGCAGCAGCGATAGCGAACTTCTTCATACGAGTAACTCCTGTTTTTTCGAAGGTCTGCAGCGTTTCAACGTTAATGCTGCAGGGTTACCAGTACTATTGCAGGCGCTGTGCCAAGTCTTCACGAGCAGTAATCGCCTTTAAAATCAACAAGTTAAAATATTTGTCGGTTTTCAAAATCGTGCAACTTGCATGAAGGCTATCGTGCCTGCATGCAACTTGCGGCTTTTGCCTTGGGCTAAACAGCTGATTTACCTTCACTTTCCCACAGCTATAAAAAAAGGACCCCGAAGGGTCCTCTTTTTCAGCGTGAAGCCTGGGGAGTAATTAAACGCCCGAAGCCTTGGCTGCTGCTACGTCCTTGATGGACAGCTTGATACGGCCGCGGTTGTCCACGTCCAGTACCAGCACTTCCACTTCCTGGCCTTCTTTCAGGATGTCGGTCACTTTCTCAACGCGAGCATCGCTCAGCATGGAGATATGAACCAGACCATCCTTGCCCGGCAGGATGTTGACGAATGCGCCGAAGTCGACGATGCGCTCAACCTTACCGACGTAGATCTTGCCGATTTCAGCCTCAGCGGTGATGCCCAGGACGCGCTGGCGTGCAGCTTCAGCAGCTTCCTTGGTTTCGCCGAAGATCTTGATCGAACCGTCGTCTTCGATATCGATCGAAGCCTTGGTTTCTTCACAGATCGCACGGATGGTCGCGCCGCCTTTACCGATGACATCACGGATTTTGTCGGTGTCGATTTTCATCGCGATCATGGTCGGAGCATTTTCCGACAGCTCGGTACGCGACTGACCAATGATCTGGTTCATCTGGCCGAGGATGTTCAGGCGCGCTTCCAGGGCTTGGCCCAGGGCGATTTCCATGATCTCTTCGGTGATGCCCTTGATCTTGATGTCCATCTGCAGCGCGGTCACACCCTTGGCGGTACCGGCTACCTTGAAGTCCATGTCGCCCAGGTGGTCTTCGTCACCCAGGATGTCGGTCAGGACGGCGAACTTCTCGCCTTCCTTAACCAGGCCCATGGCGATACCGGCAACCGGCGCCTTCATCGGCACACCAGCGTCCATCAGGGCCAAGGAAGCACCGCAAACGGAAGCCATGGAGCTGGAACCGTTGGACTCGGTGATTTCCGACACAACACGGATGGTGTACGGGAACACGTCAGCGGCCGGCAGCATGGCCGAAATCGAACGACGGGCCAGGCGGCCGTGACCGATTTCGCGACGACCAGCACCACCCATGCGACCACACTCACCTACCGAGAACGGAGGGAAGTTGTAGTGCAGCATGAACGGGTCTTTTTTCTCGCCTTCCAGGGTGTCCAGCAGTTGTGCGTCACGGGCAGTACCCAGTGTTGCAACAACCAGGGCCTGGGTCTCGCCACGGGTGAACAGGGCCGAACCGTGAGTCTTCGGCAGAACGCCGACTTCGATGTTCAGCGGACGTACGGTGCGGGTGTCGCGACCGTCGATACGTGGCTTGCCGTTGACGATGTTTTCGCGAACGGTGCGGTATTCGATCTCGCCGAAAGCAGCTTTGACTTCGCTGGAAGAAGGCTGGCCTTCTTCACCGGACAGCTTGGCAACAACCTGATCCTTCAGCTCACCCAGGCGAGCGTAACGGTCGGCCTTGATGGTGATGGTGTAGGCTTCGGAGATCGCAGCGCCGAACTCGGAGCGGATAGCGCCCAGCAGTTCGGTGGCTTCTGGCTGAGGAGCCCAGGTCCAGGTTGGCTTGGCAGCTTCAGCGGCCAGTTCTTTAACGGCGTTGATCACAACCTGGAACTCGTCGTGAGCAAACAGTACGGCGCCCAGCATCTGGTCTTCGGTCAGCTCTTTGGCTTCCGATTCAACCATCAACACGGCTTCCGAAGTACCGGCAACGACCATGTCCAGGCTCGAAGCTTTCTGTTGTTCGTAAGTCGGGTTCAGCAGGTAGCCGGTGCTTTCGTGGAACGCAACACGGGCAGCGCCGATCGGGCCATCGAAAGGAATACCGGAGATGGCCAGGGCAGCCGAGGTGCCGATCATCGCAGCGATGTCCGGATCGGTCTTCTTGCTGGTGGAAACGACGGTGCAGACAACCTGCACTTCGTTCATGAAGCCTTCTGGGAACAGCGGACGGATCGGACGGTCGATCAGTCGGGAAGTCAGGGTTTCTTTCTCGGAAGGACGGCCTTCGCGCTTGAAGAAACCGCCAGGGATCTTACCGGCAGCGTAAGTCTTTTCCTGGTAGTGAACAGACAGAGGGAAGAAGCCCTTGCCTGGATCGGCTTGCTTGGCACCAACGACGGTCACCAATACGCTGACGTCATCATCAACGGTGACCAGCACTGCGCCGGAGGCCTGACGGGCGATACGGCCTGTCTCAAGGGTAACGGTCGACTGACCGAACTGGAATTTTTTGATTACCGGGTTCACGGTGTCCTACCTTCTTTGTGGCTCTTGGGGAACTGGTCTTCTTGCGAAATTCTTGGGCAATGTCGGGAATCGGCCCAACCCTTGTCCAGGGGTAAAACGTGTATCCAGATAAAACTTGAGGCTGGGAGCCTGCCATGGGCCAGCGGGAATCCCACTGACACACGACAGACAACCAACCTCTAGCGCAATCGCTGATTAGCGACGCAGACCCAGGCGACCGATCAGAGTCTGATAACGACCCAGATCCTTGCCTTTCAGGTAGTCCAGCAGCTTACGACGCTGGTTTACCATGCGGATCAGACCACGACGGGAGTGGTGATCTTTACCGTTGGCCTTGAAGTGACCTTGCAGCTTGTTGATGTTGTGGGTCAGCAGTGCAACTTGCACTTCTGGCGAACCAGTGTCACCAACAGCTTGCTGATAGTCAGCTACGATTTGTGCTTTTTCTTGAACGTCGAGAGCCATGAGGCAATCCTTTTTTCAGGAAACCACCCAAAGGGCAGTTTCAACAGGCCAGGGACAAATCCCTGTATCTAAAAATGAGTGTTGACCGTGCCTGTTAACAGCCACACTCGTCCGGTCATTCTGACCGAATCAGTCGACGCGGCGCGATGCGCCCGTCTTCGCTCACTTCACCGATACCGATAAAACGACCGTTGTGATCTTGTACCCGCACCATGCCGAATTTCGGGGCATCCGGTGCGCGTACCGGCTGGCCGTTAAGCCAGTAGAACGCGCTGTGCTCCGAGAAGTGCAGCAATGGCCAATCCAGCAAACCGCTGTCCGATGGCATCAGGAAGCGATCAACTGCTTCGTTGCCGCCCTCGGCATGCACGGCTTCCAACTCTTCCAGCGTGACCGTCTGGGCCAGGGTGAAAGGGCCAGCCTGGGTGCGTCGCAACTCAGCAACGTACGCGCCGCAACCGAGCTGTTCACCAATATCTTCCACCAGGGTACGGATATAGGTGCCTTTGCTGCAATCCACCGCCAAACGTGCGGTGTCGCCTTCGCAGGCGAGCAATTCCAAGCGCGCAATAGTAACAGAACGCGGTTCGCGCTCCACTACTTCGCCCGCACGTGCCAGCTTGTAAAGAGGCTGCCCGTCACGCTTGAGAGCCGAGTACATCGGCGGTATCTGACTGATTTGCCCACGAAAAGCGGGTAAGGCAGCCTCAATATCTGCACGACCAACGGTCACGTCGCGAACCTGCAAAACATCACCTTCGGCATCGGCCGTGGTGGTGGTCTTGCCCAGTTGCATCAGGGTTTCGTAACCCTTGTCCGAGTCGAGCAGGTATTGGGAGAACTTGGTGGCCTCGCCAAAGCACAATGGCAAGACGCCAGTGGCCAGGGGATCGAGGCTCCCCGTGTGCCCGGCCTTCTCGGCATTGAGCAGCCAGCGGACCTTCTGCAACGCGGCATTGGAGGTAAAGCCAATGGGTTTGTCGAGCAGGATGATGCCGCTGACGTTACGACGGATACGTTTGACCTGAGCCACCGCTTACTCCTTGGCGTCTTCAGGTGTGGACAGATGCTGATTGTCTTCAGCCACGGCGCGCTCGATCAGGGCCGACAGATGCGCACCACGCACGACACTTTCGTCGTAGTGGAAGTGCAACTGGGGCACGCTGCGCAGCTTCATCTCACGGGCCAACTGCATCCGCAAAAAACCTGCGGCGGAGTTGAGCACCTTGATGCTTTGCGCGATTTCTTCGCTGTTGTCCTGGCCCATCACGGTGATGAAGATCTTCGCGTGACCGACGTCACGGCTCACTTCAACAGCGGTGATGGTGACCAGGCCAACGCGCGGGTCTTTGACTTCGCGACGGATCAGTTGGGCCAGCTCGCGCTGCATCTGATCGCCGATACGTTGGGTACGGCTGTATTCTTTTGCCATGTCTTGTTACCTGTTACTGCCACACGGTGAAACCCGTGGGGTCTGAAAGCGGCAAACGCCCGGCCTGACAAAAGCCAGACCGGGCGTTGCGTTTAGAGTCCGGACACTGCGCGGGGCATTTGCATGCCCACACGCGGCGTGGCTCCTGAAGTGCGCGAGTTAGAGGCTGCGAGCAACCTGGACCTTCTCGTAGACTTCGATCTTGTCGCCAGGCTTGACGTCGTTGTAGCTCTTGACGCCGATACCGCATTCCATGCCAGCACGCACTTCGGAAGCGTCATCCTTGAAGCGGCGCAGGGATTCCAGCTCGCCTTCGAAGATAACAATGTCTTCACGCAGTACACGGATTGGACGGTTACGGTGCACAGTACCTTCGATAACCATGCAACCGGCGATCGCGCCGAACTTCGGCGAACGGAACACGTCACGCACCTCGGCCACACCCAGGATGTTCTCCCGGACGTCGCTGCCAAGCATGCCGGTGAGGGCCTTCTTGACGTCTTCGATGATGTCGTAGATGACGTTGTAGTAACGCATGTCCAGGCCTTCCTGCTCGACGATCTTGCGTGCGCCAGCATCGGCACGCACGTTGAAGCCGAACAGTACAGCGTTGGAAGCCAGTGCCAGGTTGGCGTCGGACTCGGTGATACCACCGACACCACCACCGACAACACGCACTTGCACTTCGTCGTTACCCAGGCCGTTCAAGGCGCCGTTCAACGCTTCGAGGGAACCACGGACGTCAGATTTGAGGACGATGTTAAGCGTCTTCTTCTCTGCCTGGCCCATGTTCTCGAAGATGTTTTCCAGCTTGCCGGCGTGAGCGCGAGCCAGTTTGACTTCGCGGAACTTGCCTTGACGGAACAGAGCCACTTCACGGGCTTTCTTCTCGTCCGACAGCACGCTCATCTCGTCGCCAGCGTCCGGGGTACCGTCCAGGCCGAGGATCTCGACAGGGATGGATGGACCCGCTTCCTTGATTGGCTTGCCGTTCTCGTCGAGCATGGCACGTACACGGCCATAGTTCGAACCGACCAGCACCATGTCGCCTTGGCGCAGGGTACCGTCTTGAACCAGAACGGTAGCAACCGGGCCACGACCTTTGTCGAGACGCGATTCAACCACAACACCACGACCCGGGGCCGATGGCGTTGCTTTGAGTTCCAGGACTTCGGCTTGCAGCAGAACCGCTTCGAGCAGTTCGTCTACGCCAGTACCGACTTTAGCCGAAACCGAAACGAACGGCGTATCACCGCCCCACTCTTCGGAAGTCACACCGTGAACCGACAGTTCGCTACGGATGCGATCAAGATCAGCGCCCGGCTTGTCGATTTTGTTCACGGCAACAACCAGTGGAACACCAGCGGCCTTGGCGTGCTGGACAGCTTCAATGGTCTGCGGCATTACGCCGTCGTCCGCTGCAACTACCAGGATCACGATGTCGGTCGCCTTGGCACCACGGGCACGCATTGCGGTAAACGCGGCGTGACCTGGGGTGTCAAGGAAGGTGACCATGCCGCGCTCGGTTTCAACGTGGTACGCACCGATGTGCTGGGTGATACCACCGGCTTCGCCGGCAGCTACCTTGGCACGACGGATGTAGTCGAGCAGCGAGGTCTTACCGTGGTCAACGTGGCCCATTACGGTCACGACTGGTGCACGGGAGAAGGTCTCGCCTTCAAACTTCAGGGACTCGGCCAGGGAGTCTTCCAGAGCGGTGTCGCTGACCAGGGTCACTTTGTGGCCCAGTTCTTCGGCTACCAGTTGAGCAGTTTCCTGATCAAGCACCTGGTTGATGGTCGCTGGAGTACCTAGTTTGAACATGAACTTGATGATTTCAGCCGCCTTGACCGACATCTGATTGGCGAGATCGCCAACCGTGATGGTCTCGCCGATCTGCACATCACGCACGACAGGGCCGGTTGGGCTCTGGAAACCGTGGGCGTTGCGTTTCTTCAGCTTGGCCTTGCCGCGACCACCACGACGGAAGCCATCGCTTTCTTCGTCGGTAGTGCGTGGCGCAACGCGTGGAGCAGGCGCTTTCTCTTTGACCGAGGCACGATGCGGAGCGTTTTTACGCTCGCCATCGCCACCACCACTGCGACGATTGTTATCGTCGGCACGTGGTTTGTCCGGACGACGAGGTTCGTCGCGCTTGCGAGCGTCAGCAGCAGGTGCTGGAGCAGCGGCAACCGGAGCGGCCTCACGCACAGCTTCAACAGGCGCGCTAGGTGCAGCGACTGCGTCAGTAGCGGATTGCGCAGCAGCAGGCTGGCTACGCGCTTCTTCTTCGGCGCGACGCTTGGCTTCTTCTTCAGCCTTCTGGCGTGCAGCATTTTCTACTGCGCGACGTTCGTCCATCTCGCGTTTGCGCTCGGCTTCGATTTCTTCCGGGCTGCGCTGTACGAAGACTTTCTTCTTACGCACTTCAACGCTGATGCTCTTGCTACCAGCCACCCGCAGGGTGCTGGTTGTTTTGCGCTGCAATGTAATCTTGCGCGGTTCTTCCACTTTCGCCTTGTGGCTGCTTTTCAAGTGAGTCAGCAACGATTGCTTCTCACTGTCGCTCACATGTTCCTCGGCGGCGGTGTGCGGCAGACCTGCCTCACGCATCTGCTGCAACAGGCGCTCTACCGGTGTTTTGACCTCATCGGCCAGTTGTTTCACCGTGACTTGCGTCATGCACTTCTCTCCTCAGGCCGCGCCTAATTACTCGAACCAATGGGCTCGGGCGGCCATGATCAACTTGCCGGCACGATCATCGTCAATGCCGTCGATGTCGAGCAGGTCGTCAATAGACTGCTCGGCCAGGTCTTCGCGGGTAATTACGCCGCGCACCGCCAGTTCCATCGCCAAATCCTTGTCCATACCCTCAAGCGAGAGCAGGTCTTCGGCCGGATGGGCGTCTGCCAGCTTTTCCTCAGTAGCGATGGCTTTAGTCAACAAGCGATCCTTGGCCCGAGCGCGAAGCTCGTTGACGGTGTCTTCGTCAAAGCCGTCGATGTTGAGCATTTCCTCCACCGGTACGTAGGCAATCTCTTCCAGGCTGGTAAAGCCTTCATCTACCAGCACCTGTGCCAGGTCTTCGTCGACTTCCAGCTCGTCGATGAAGTTGCGCAGGATGTCGCCGGTTTCTGCTTGCTGCTTAGCCTGGATGTCCGATTCGGTCATGACGTTCAGGGTCCAGCCAGTCAACTGGCTGGCCAAACGTACGTTCTGACCACCGCGACCGATGGCCTGGGCCAGATTGTCTGCGCCAACGGCGATGTCCATTGCATGGGCATCTTCGTCAACAATAATTGCCGCGACTTCAGCCGGGGACATGGCGTTGATCACGAACTGCGCCGGGTTATCGTCCCACAGCACGATATCCACACGCTCACCGCCCAATTCGCCCGACACTGCCTGGACGCGCGAACCACGCATACCAATGCAAGCGCCCTGCGGGTCGATGCGTTTGTCCTTGGAGCGGACCGCGATCTTGGCGCGCGAACCCGGGTCGCGGGACGCAGCCATGACTTCGATCAGGCCTTCGGCAATTTCCGGCACTTCGATACGGAACAGCTCGATCAACATTTCCGGCGCGGTACGCGACAGGATCAGTTGAGGGCCACGGTTCTCGGTGCGGATTTCCTTGAGCAGCGCACGCAAGCGCACGCCAACACGGAAGGTTTCGCGGGAAATGATGTCTTCACGGGCCAGCAACGCTTCAGCGTTGTTACCCAGGTCGACGATCACGTTGTCGCGGGTCACTTTCTTCACGGTGCCGGAGATGATTTCCCCCAGGCGCTCGCGATAGGCGTCAACGACTTGAGCACGCTCGGCTTCGCGGACCTTTTGCACGATGACTTGCTTGGCAGTCTGTGCAGCGATACGACCGAACTCGATGGACTCGATCTTTTCCTCGACGACGTCACCAACCTGGGCACCAGGATGCGTTAGCGCAACCTTGCTTGGCCAGGTTTCGATGGCCGGATCATCAAGATCGGCTTCTTCGACGACCGTCCAGCGACGGAAAGTCTCATAGGCTCCGGTGTGGCGGTTGATTTCCACACGCAGATCAACTTCGTCTTCAAAACGCTTTTTGGTAGCAGTGGCCAGGGCCAGCTCCAGCGCTTCAAAAATCACGTTTGCCGGTACGCCCTTTTCATTGGATACCGACTCAACAACCAGCAGTACTTCTTTGCTCATCGTACGCCTCGCCTTTCGCAAGCCATTGGATCCGCGGGATCCGCAGTTTCTGGCACGTCTCAGTCAAAACTGGGAATAATGTTGGCCTTGTCGATCATATCGATCGGCAACAGGAACTCGTGGTCTTCTACCTGCACCACTACATCCTGTTCTTCTACACCGCGCAGAAGGCCCTGAAAGTTGCGTCGCCCTTCAAAGGGAGATCGCAGCTTGATCTTCACTTGTTCACCGACATATTTAGCAAACTGCTCAATAGTGAACAGTGGGCGTTCCATGCCTGGCGAGGAAACTTCGAGGGTGTATTCAACGGCGATCGGATCTTCAACATCCAGGACACCGCTGATCTGACGGCTGACAATGGCACAATCGTCCACCAGCACACCGCCCTCTTTATCGATATAAACGCGCAACATTGAGTGGCGACCTTGAGCCGAAAACTCAATACCCCAGCATTCATAGCCTAGGGCCACGACCACCGGGGCCAGCAAGGCCTGCAACTCTTCTAGCTTGCTCGACACCTGAACCCCCTCGTGCATGTATGTGCATGCTGTGCAAAATAAAAAAATGGGCGAAACGCCCATCCTTGAAACGCCGTCGAACAGCGGCGTTGAAAGTGTCCAGCTAACAAAAAGCCCCTTAAAAGGGGCTCCGCTAAAACTGGTTGCGGGGGCCGGATTTGAACCGACGACCTTCGGGTTATGAGCCCGACGAGCTACCAGACTGCTCCACCCCGCGACAAAGCTGGGGCGGAAGTATACGACCGATCCCTTACAGGGTCAATGTAACCTTCCACCTACAAGAAAGCCCGCAATTGCGGGCTCTCCTGATAATTGGTACCGAGAAGGGGACTCGAACCCCTACACCCTATGGGCACAACCACCTCAAGGTTGCGTGTCTACCAATTCCACCACCTCGGCAATACAGCGCTTACAACCCTTCTTACTTTTGCTCTTGAGCTGGAGGTACGTCAGTCGCTGGAGTAGCCGACTTTTGCTCTTGAAGCACCGGGACATCATCAGAAGCCGGTTTTGCTTTTGGAACTTCCAACACCGCTGGATTTGGCAAACCTGCCTGAGTCAGCACTTGAGCTTTCTCTTTAGCAAAGTAACCTAACCCCAAGCTGGTTATGAAGAAACCTGCGGCAAGTATAGCAGTAAACTTACTAAGAAAGGTAGAGGAACCTTGGCTTCCGAACACAGTATTTGAAGCACCTGCCCCGAAAGACGCACCAGCGTCCGCACCCTTGCCCTGTTGCAGCAATACCAGGGCAACAACGCCCAGCGCACCCAACAGATGAAAAACGACTACGACTGTTTCCAGCATTTTCTCAGTTTCCCGCGGCGCGACAAATCGCACCGAACTCATCTGCATTCAGGGAAGCTCCACCAATGAGCCCCCCATCGATATCCGGCATGCCGAACAGTTCGACCGCATTGGCCGCCTTCACGCTGCCGCCGTATAGAAGCCGCACACCTTGTGCGACCTCAGAATTCTCTGCCGCCAACTGCGCGCGGATGGCTGCGTGCACATCCTGCGCCTGTTGCGGTGTAGCAGTCAGCCCGGTACCAATGGCCCAGACCGGCTCGTAAGCAATTACTGCCTTTGCAAATGCACCAACACCCAGCTCCTCGATGATGCTGCCCAACTGACGCGAGACAACTTCAAGAGTCTTGCCGGATTCACGCTGCTCAAGGGTCTCCCCTATGCACAACACGGGAATCAGGCCACAAGCCTGTGCCGCTGCGAACTTGCGATTGAGTGTCCCATCACGCTCGCCCATCATCTGACGGCGCTCGGAGTGCCCAACGAGCACATAGGAACAACCTGCATCAACCAGCTGACTCGATGCAATCTCACCGGTCAACGCACCCTGCATGGCTTCTACCGCGCAATTCTGCCCGCCGACCTGGATCGACTTGCCTTTCAAGCCATCAACCACTTGGTTGATATGCAAGCAAGGCGGGAATACCGCGATATCGACGCCGCTCGGCAGGGCCAAGTGACGAAGGCCATTGACCAGCTCAGCGACACTGGCGCGGGTACCGTGCATCTTCCAGTTACCAGCTACCATAGTGCGACGCATGCTGTACCTCGTCGGTCAAAGTGGGCGCAGATGTTACCCAACCGCATCATCACTGGCAAGCCGAATTCAGGCGCAAACTTCAGTTACCAGTTTTGCCAGCTCTTCGGCATAGCCGCGAACCTGTGTTTCGTCATCGCCTTCGACCATGACACGCACCAAAGGCTCGGTTCCCGACTTGCGCAACAGGACCCGGCCACGGCCAGCCATGGCGACGGTAACGCGCTCACAGGCTTCTTTGATCGCCGGGTGCTCGATAGGGTTTTCGCCCCCCGAGAAACGCACATTGAGCAGCACCTGAGGGCACTTGCGCAAAGCCTGGCGCGCCTGGGCCAGGCTTTCTTCACGGCGACGCAAGGCCAATAGCACTTGCAACGCGGCAATGATCGCATCGCCGGTTGTGGTGTGCTGGAAGCACACAACATGCCCCGAATTCTCGCCACCTATCACCCAGTTACGCTCCAGCAACTCGGCGATCACGTAGCGGTCGCCAACATTGGCCCGCACGAACGGAATCCCCAGGTCGGCCAGGGCCAACTCCAGCCCCAGATTGCTCATCAGGGTACCGACCACACCACCTTGCAGCTTGTTGCGCTCCTGCAGGTCGCGGGCAATGATGAACAGCAGGTCGTCACCATCAACAATGGCGCCGGTATGGTCGACCATCAATACGCGGTCGCCGTCGCCATCAAAGGCAATCCCCAGGTCCGCGTGCTCAGCCAATACTGCAGCCTGCAATTGGCCCATATGGGTCGAACCACAGTTATCGTTGATATTCAGACCGTTAGGCTGGGCCGACAACACGGTGACCTCGGCGCCCAACTCCTTGAACACGCTAGGGGCTACCTTGTAGGTCGCACCATGGGCACAATCGATGACAATCTTGAGCCCGGCAAAATTGGTGCTGGTGGGCACGCTGCTTTTACAAAACTCGATATAACGACCCGAAGCGTCGTTGATCCGCGAAACCTTGCCCAGCTTGCTCGACTCGACGACGGTCATCGGCGCATCCAGCAACTCTTCAATCATGTGCTCAATCTCGTCCGGCAGCTTGGTGCCCTGGCCCGAGAAGAACTTGATGCCGTTGTCATCATGGGGATTGTGCGAAGCGCTGATCACAATCCCGGCTTGCGCGTGAAAGGTACGCGTGAGGTAAGCGATCGCCGGCGTAGGCATCGGCCCCAGCAACATCACGTCAGCCCCGGCAGCGGACAGACCCGCTTCCAGCGCAGATTCGAACATATAGCCGGAAATCCGCGTGTCCTTGCCGACCAGGATGCGACATGCCCCCATGCTGCGGAAGGCCATCCCGGCCGCCCAGCCCAGCTTGAGCATGAAATCCGGAGTGATCGGGAACTCGCCGACCCGACCACGAATACCGTCGGTGCCAAAATATTTTTTAGTCATAAGTGCTCCATCATTCTTATTCGGCTGATTCTACCGCTTCGATCATCCGCACGACGTCAACTGTCTCGGCCACATCATGCACCCGCAGAATGCGCGCGCCCTTGGCCACGGCAAGCGCCGCCAGGGCCAGGCCGCCATGCAGGCGTTCGCCCACCGGGCGATTCAAGGCCATGCCTATCATGCTCTTGCGCGACACCCCAACCAACAGGGGGCGACCAAGGGCGTGCAGGGACTCCATATGCTTGAACAGGCTCAAGTTGTGCTGCAAGGTTTTGGCAAAACCAAACCCCGGATCGAGGATGATCCGCTCTGGCGCAATGCCCGCGACGGCGCATTGGGCAATGCGCTCGACAAGAAATTCCGTCACTTCATCAACAAGATTGTCGTAGTGAGGGGCATCCTGCATCGTCCCGGGCTCGCCGAGCATATGCATCAGGCAGACAGGCAGCCCCGTGGCAGCAGCTGCATCCAGCGCTCCGTCGCGCTGCAGTGAGCGGACGTCGTTGATCAAGCCAGCCCCGAGCCGTGCGGTTTCACGCATGACGGCGGGCGTCGAAGTGTCTACTGAAATGATTACATCCAGCTCGCGGTGGATTCGCTCAACAATCGGCGCAACACGCTCCATCTCCTCCAACGGGGAAACAGCACGTGCGCCAGGCCGGGTTGATTCACCACCGACATCGATAATGGTCGCACCCGCAGCCACCATCGCTTCCGCATGGCGCAATGCCACATCCAGCTGACTGAAGCGACCACCGTCGGAAAAGGAGTCAGGGGTTACATTGAGAATGCCCATGACATGAGTATGGGCCAAATCAAGAACCCGGCTGCCGCAAGGCAACCGGGTGGAGGACAACGCAGAAGTCATTTCAAGCCTTAAAGGTCGGCAGCCGGGCCGCCGATTGGGTTTTCCGGGCGCTCGTTCTGTACCACTGGCGGAGTGCCTGAAGTACCCGAACCACCTTCCCAATCGCGAGGCTCGCGAGGCGCACGACCGGCCATGATGTCGTCGATCTGCTCGGCATCAATGGTCTCGTACTTCATCAAGGCATCAGCCATGGCGTCGAGCTTGTCACGGTTATCGGTAAGGATCTGCTTGGCCGTGCCGTAGCACTGGTCAATGATGCTGCGCACTTCAGAGTCGATCAGCTTGGCAGTCTCGCCGGAGAAGCTGGCACCTTGACCACCGCCGCCACGACCCAGGAACACTTCGCCTTCTTCCTCGGCATACATCAGCGGGCCGAGCTTTTCCGACAGGCCCCACTTGGTAACCATGTTCCGCGCAATCTGGCTGGCACGCATGATGTCGTTGGAAGCGCCGGTGGTTACACCATCGAAGCCCAAGGTCATCTCTTCAGCAATACGACCACCGTACAGCGAGCAGATCTGGCTGATCAGGGCACGCTTGGAAAGGCTGTAGCGATCCTCTTCCGGCAGGAACATGGTGACACCCAGTGCCCGACCACGAGGAATGATCGATACCTTGTAGACCGGGTCATGCTCAGGCACAACGCGACCGACAATGGCGTGACCGGCTTCGTGATAAGCGGTGTTCTGCTTCTCTTTCTCGGACATGACCATGGATTTGCGCTCGGCGCCCATCATGATCTTGTCTTTGGCCAGCTCGAATTCTTTCATCTCGACGATGCGCTTGCCGGTACGGGCAGCGAACAGCGAGGCCTCGTTCACCAGGTTGGCCAGGTCGGCACCGGAGAAACCAGGAGTACCACGGGCAATCACACCTGGAGCCACGTCATCGCCCATTGGCACTTTGCGCATATGGACTTTGAGAATCTGCTCGCGACCACGGATATCCGGCAAGCCAACCACGACCTGACGGTCGAAACGACCCGGACGCAGCAGCGCAGGGTCAAGTACGTCAGGACGGTTGGTGGCGGCAATCACGATGATGCCATCGTTCATTTCGAAGCCGTCCATCTCCACCAGCAACTGGTTGAGGGTCTGCTCACGCTCGTCGTGACCACCGCCCATGCCAGCACCACGATGGCGACCGACAGCGTCGATTTCATCGATGAAGATGATGCATGGCGCGTGTTTCTTGGCCTGCTCGAACATGTCACGCACACGGCTGGCACCCACGCCGACGAACATCTCGACGAAGTCGGAACCGGAAATGGTGAAGAACGGTACCTTGGCTTCGCCGGCAATCGCCTTGGCAAGCAGGGTCTTACCGGTACCCGGAGGACCGACCATCAGTACACCGCGAGGAATACGACCACCCAGGCGCTGGAACTTGCCCGGATCGCGCAGGAACTCGACCAACTCGCCGACTTCTTCCTTGGCTTCGTCACAACCGGCAACGTCAGCCAGGGTAGTTTTTACCTGGTCTTCGGAAAGCAGGCGCGCCTTGCTCTTGCCGAAGCTCATCGGCCCGCCCTTGCCCCCTGCACCGCCTTGCATCTGGCGCATGAAGAACATGAACACCGCGATGATCACCAGGATCGGGAAGCTGGCGACCAAAAGCTGGGTCCAGATACTCTGCTGCTCAGGCTGCTTGCCTTCAACGATGACCTTGTTGTCCACCAGGTCGCCGATCAGGCCATTGTCCTGGATCGCCGGACGGATGGTCTTGAAGCTGTCACCGTCGTTACGTTTGCCGGTGATCACGTAGCCATCAACCGCTACGCGCTCGACCTTGCCATCCTTAACTTGCTGGATGAAGTCGGAATAGTTGAGGGTCTGCGGCTCGTTAGGGCTGGAGAAGTTGTTCATCACCGTCACCAGGACAGCCGCGATGATCAACCACAGGATAAGATTCTTTGCCATATCGTTCAATTAACTACCCTCTGAAGCAAGCTCCGCTACTGGCGCGCGCTTCGCATGATATTCACCGGCCTAACTTACTACATTACCTACAACTCTGGCAGGCGCCGTCTGTAACCCTTTGTGAAACTTTGACTACACAATATTCGTAAAGCTTCGTGACGAAAGCGATATAAAAAAACCTATCGCCTACCTCCAATTCCTCAAAAACGCTCTTCGCTTGCAGCGCCCTCGACACCGCGGAAGCCGCGGCACAACAAATACTGCTCCCTGGATCGGTCCCGGGAAGAGTCAGGCTTGCGCGTCTGCACCTTGTCGAACAACTTGCGAATGTTCTTGTGGTACTCGTCAAAACCCTCGCCCTGGAAGACCTTCACCAGGAAATCTCCACCCGGACGCAAAACCCGACCCGCCAAATCCAGCGCCAACTCACAAAGGAACATCGCGCGCGGCATATCGACGGCCGGTAATCCACTCATATTGGGGGCCATGTCGGAAATCACAAGGTCTACCTGCGAATTTCCCACAGCCTCAAGAATCTGGGCGAGGACGGCGTCCTGGGTGAAGTCACCATGAACAAAGGTCACATCCGGGATGCTGTCCATTTCCAGGATGTCGGATGCAATCAGACGCCCCTGCCCACCAATCAGACGACTGGTCACCTGGGACCAGCCACCCGGGGCGGCACCCAGGTCAATAACGCTCATGCCTGGGCGGATCAACTTGTCCTTGTCCTGGATCTCCAGCAGCTTGTAACTGGCCCGTGAACGGTAGCCGTCCTTCTGCGCCTTTTTGACGTAAGGATCGTTGAAATGCTCTTGCAGCCACTTAAGGCTAGTTTTGGAACGGGCCACGGGCCACCTCGAAAATAAAACGGGTCGTGATTAACTGGGCGGTCCCGGACTCGCTCGGGTAAACTGGCCGCCGCTTTTTACAAGATCAGACGCAGGGGTCAGATTATGCCGCTCACTCAAGAGCAGAAGAAACAGTACAAATCCATTGGCCACCATCTGAAACCAGTTCTGATTGTGGCAGACAACGGTTTGACTGAAGGTGTGTTAGCCGAACTTGAACGCGCATTAGGCGATCACGAGCTGATCAAGATCAAGGTCAACATCCTTGATCGCGAAGCACGCCTGGCCGCCATTGCAGAACTGTGCAAGGTGGGCAAAGCGGACCTGGTTCAGGTCATCGGCAAGATGGCGCTGCTGTATCGCAAGAATTTCAGCGCCAACAAGCAACTGTCGAACGTTCATCGCTTCAAATGATTCAAGGGTCACGGGCGTGCTTCGCGCGCCCTGCCGCTCCACCCCGGTGCAGGCTGTACCACCAGCACCAAGCCAGAAAACCCTAGCACAAGATAGCTGAACAGCTGCCAGCGCAACGCTTCCGGCAGCAACATACGCACCACGCAATACATTGCGCACGCATACAGCGCCATCAACAGCAGTTGCCCACGCATATCCCGCCACAAACTCCCCAAACCCTCGGCCTTGATCAGCACCAGCGCCTGGAGCGTCACGCACGCGGCTGCAAAACCTACCAGCAACGCACTCAATAATCCGCCGATCTCATCAATCAGCAACGGCGCCAGGCCAATCATGCCCAGCACCGGCAATACACCCAGATGTAACAGCCACAGGCCGCCAACCCAGAGCATCTGGGTCAACTGCCAAAGCATGGCGCCCGCTCGAAGCGGGCGCCGCCTTTCAGATGTGACGAACTTCGACAATCTCGTACTCGATCACGCCACCAGGCGTCTTGACGGCCACCACATCACCCTCTTCCTTGGCGATCAAGGCACGGGCCAGCGGCGAACCGACGGAGATCTTGCCGAGTTTGAAGTCAGCCTCATCCTCACCCACGATGTGGTAAGTCACGCTTTCATCAGTCTCGACGTTGGCGATTTCCACCGTCGTGCCGAAAATCACCTTGCCGGTCTTGGGGATGGTCGTGACATCGATGATGACCGCATTCTGCATGCGCCCCTCGATATCACGGATCCGCGCCTCGACCATACCCTGCTGCTCGCGGGCAGCATGGTATTCGGCGTTTTCCTTCAAGTCACCCAGCTCACGGGCCGTACCGATGTCCTGGCTCAGCTTTGGACGTACGACCTTGGTCAGGTGGGCGTGCTCCTCTTCCAGGGCCTTGGCGCCCTGGACAGTCATTGGATATTTGATCATGCCTTCAATCCTGCGTGTAGATCCTGCAAGCGACGTACGGTTTTTTCCGGACCGAACTTGAGCGCCTCACAGATGGCTTCGCCAGCAGCAATGGTGGTGGTGCAATAGATCTTGTGCTGCAAGGCGTTACGACGAATGGAGTAGGAGTCCGCGATCGACTGGCGACCTTCAGTGGTGTTGATGATCAGGGTGACTTCGTCATTCTTGATCATGTCGACCACGTGTGGACGGCCTTCCGTTACCTTGTTCACGCGACGCACTTTCAGGCCGGCCGCTTCAATCAGCTTGGCGGTACCTGCGGTGGCCACGACTTCGAAGCCCAAGTTGATCAGATCACGCGCCACGCCTGCAACCAGTGGCTTGTCATCATCACGCACACTGATAAACGCAGTACCGCCAGTCGGCAGCACTTCGCTGGCGCCCATCTGGGCCTTGGCAAAGGCTTCGCCGAAGGTGTCGCCCACGCCCATCACTTCACCGGTGGACTTCATCTCTGGGCCCAGGATCGGGTCCACACCAGGGAATTTGGCGAATGGGAACACCGCCTCTTTCACGCTGTAGAAGTTCGGAATGATTTCCTTGGTGAAGCCGATTTCCTTCAAGGTCTTACCGGCCATCACACGGGCGGCAATCATCGCCAGGGACACACCGATGCACTTGGAAACAAACGGCACGGTACGCGAAGCACGCGGGTTGACTTCGATGACGTAGATGTCTTCGCCTTGCAGCGCCAACTGTACGTTCATCAGGCCAACCACGCCCAATTCCAGGGCCATTTTCTTGACCTGTTCACGCATCTCGTCCTGGATGTGCAGCGGCAGCGAGTACGGCGGCAGGGAACATGCGGAGTCGCCGGAGTGAACGCCCGCCTGCTCGATGTGCTGCATGATCGCGCCAATCACCACGTCGGTGCCGTCGCAGACTGCATCCACGTCCATTTCGATGGCGCAGTTGAGGAAGTGGTCCAGCAGCACCGGGCTGTCGTTGGACACTTTCACCGCATCACGCAGGTAGCGCTTGAGTTCTTCTTCTTCGTAGACGATTTCCATCGCCCGGCCGCCCAGCACGTAGGACGGACGCACCACCAACGGGTAGCCGATCTTGCTGGCTGCACGAATGGCCTCGTCTTCGCTGCGCACGGTAGCGTTTGGCGGCTGGCGCAGGTTCAGGCGCTCGACCATTTGCTGGAAGCGCTCACGGTCTTCGGCACGGTCGATGGCGTCAGGGCTGGTACCGATGATCGGCACGCCAGCGGCTTCCAGGGCACGCGCCAGTTTCAGCGGGGTTTGCCCGCCGTACTGGACGATCACGCCTTTTGGCTTCTCAACGCGACAGATTTCCAGCACGTCTTCCAGCGTCACCGGCTCGAAGTACAGGCGGTCGGAAGTGTCGTAGTCAGTGGAAACAGTTTCCGGGTTGCAGTTGACCATGATGGTCTCGTACCCGTCTTCGCGCAGGGCGAGGGCGGCGTGTACGCAGCAGTAGTCGAACTCGATGCCCTGGCCGATACGGTTTGGACCACCGCCCAGGATTATGATCTTGTCGCGGCCCGACGGCGCGGCTTCGCACTCTTCCTCATAGGTGGAGTACAGGTACGCGGTATCGGTGGCGAACTCGGCGGCGCAGGTGTCAACGCGCTTGTAGACCGGGAAGATATCCAGCTTGTGGCGATGCGTGCGCAGGTTCTTCTCGGTCACGCCCAGCAGCTTGGCCAGACGCTGGTCAGAGAAGCCTTTGCGCTTGAGGCGGAACATCAGGTCGCGGTCGATAGAGGAAAGACCCAGGGTCTTGACCTTCTCTTCTTCCTTGATCAGATCTTCGATCTGCACCAGGAACCACGGGTCAATCATGTTCATGCCGAAGATGTCTTCGACAGTCATGCCAGCACGGAAGGCGTCAGCCACATACCAGATACGCTCGGCGCCCGGCACGGTCAGCTCGCGCTTGAGGACACTCATGCTTTCCGGGTTGCTCAGGTCGAGCTTCTCGTCCAGGCCGCAAACGCCCACTTCCAGACCACGCAGGGCTTTTTGCAGGGATTCCTGGAACGTCCGGCCGATAGCCATGACCTCACCGACCGACTTCATCTGAGTGGTCAGGCGGGCGTCGGCTTTCGGGAACTTCTCGAAGGCAAAGCGTGGCAGCTTGGTCACAACGTAGTCGATGGACGGTTCGAAGGACGCCGGCGTAGCACCGCCAGTGATTTCGTTTTGCAGCTCGTCCAAGGTGTAACCGATCGCCAGCTTGGCAGCGATGCGCGCAATCGGGAAGCCGGTAGCTTTTGATGCCAGCGCCGAAGAACGCGATACACGCGGGTTCATCTCGATCACGACCATGCGGCCTGTGTCCGGGCAGATGCCGAACTGAACGTTGGAACCGCCGGTTTCAACGCCGATCTCACGCAGTACCGCCAACGAGGCGTTACGCATGATCTGGTATTCCTTGTCCGTCAGGGTCTGTGCCGGAGCAACGGTGATCGAGTCACCGGTGTGCACACCCATCGGGTCGAAGTTTTCGATCGAGCAGACGATGATGCAGTTGTCCTTTTTGTCGCGGACAACTTCCATCTCGTACTCTTTCCAGCCGATCAGGGATTCGTCGATCAGCAGCTCTTTGGTCGGCGACAGGTCCAGGCCACGCGCGCAGATTTCTTCGAACTCTTCACGGTTGTAAGCGATACCGCCACCGGTGCCGCCCATAGTGAAGGACGGACGGATAATGCACGGGAAACCCAGCTTTTCGAGAACCGCGTTGGCCTCTTCCATGCTGTGGGCGATACCCGAGCGCGGGCAATCAAGACCGATGGACTTCATGGCCTTGTCGAAACGCGAACGGTCTTCAGCCTTGTCGATGGTGTCGGCATTGGCGCCAATCATCTCTACGCCGAACTTTTCCAGGACGCCTTCGCGCTCCAGGTCCAGGGCGCAGTTCAGTGCAGTCTGGCCGCCCATGGTCGGCAGCAGCGCGTCCGGACGCTCTTTCTCGATGATCTTGGCAACGGTCTGCCATTTGATCGGTTCGATATAGGTGGCGTCGGCCATGTCCGGGTCGGTCATGATGGTGGCCGGGTTGGAGTTCACCAGGATGACGCGGTAACCCTCTTCGCGCAGGGCCTTGCAGGCCTGGGCGCCGGAGTAGTCGAATTCGCATGCCTGGCCGATAACGATCGGGCCAGCGCCGAGAATCAGGATGCTTTTTATGTCTGTACGTTTTGGCATGGGTTTGTCACTCAAATCCGCAGGTCAGTCGGCAAGCCGTCTTGAACAATCCTTGAAGAGCCTGAGGGGGCCGCCGGTTTTCCGGGCCACCCTCAGGCCACTCATTTAGCGTCGCTTGGCCATCTCATTGATGAAACGGTCGAACAGCGGCGCTACGTCGTTCGGGCCCGGGCTTGCTTCAGGGTGGCCCTGGAAGCTGAACGCGCTCTTGTCGGTGCGCTCGATACCCTGCAGGGAACCGTCGAACAGCGACTTGTGAATGGCGCGCACGTTGGCCGGCAAGGTGGCTTCGTCCACCGCAAAACCGTGGTTCTGGCTAGTGATCATCACGACGCCAGTGTCCAGGTCTTGTACCGGGTGGTTGGCACCATGATGGCCGTGACCCATTTTCAGGGTCTTGGCACCGGAGGCCAGGGCCAGCAGTTGGTGGCCCAGGCAGATACCGAATACCGGGATTTCGGTTTCCAGCACATCCTTGATCGCCTGGATCGCGTAGTCGCAAGGCTCCGGATCACCCGGGCCGTTGGACAGGAACACACCATCCGGTTGCAGGGCCAGTACGTCGGCCGCCGGGGTTTGCGCCGGCACCACGGTCACGCGGCAACCGCGCTCGACCAGCATGCGCAGGATGTTGTACTTGACACCGTAGTCATAAGCGACCACGTGGTAAGGCAGCTCGCTAGCCTCGATGGTTGCGTGGCTGTCAGTCTTCAAGTCCCAGACAGTGGAGCGCCACTCGTACTGTTCTTTGGTGCTGACGACTTTCGCCAGATCCATGCCTTTCAGGCCAGGGAAGCCTTGCGCTGCAGCAATCGCTGCGGCTTCGGAAACATTGTCACCGACCATGATGCAGCCATTCTGCGAGCCTTTTTCACGCAGGATGCGTGTCAGGCGGCGCGTATCGATACCAGCGATCGCCACAACGTTGTTGGCTTTCAGGTAATCGGACAGCGACATCGTGTTACGCCAGTTGCTCGCAACCAGTGGCAGGTCACGAATCACCAGACCGGCCGACCAGACACGATCAGACTCGACGTCTTCCGGTGTAGTACCGGTGTTGCCGATGTGCGGATAGGTCAGGGTGACGATCTGCTGGGCGTAGGAAGGATCGGTAAGGATTTCCTGATAGCCGGTCATGGCGGTGTTGAACACCACCTCTCCAACGGTCTGACCGTCGGCTCCAATGGCTTCGCCGCGAAAAATGCTGCCATCAGCAAGGGCGAGTATGGCTGGCTTAGTCAAGAAGACCTCCCGTAAATAAAGCCTGAAAGGGCGATCGCAGGTTGTAAAAAAGCGGAGTGACGTATGGACACGTCACCCCGCTTCTTCACTGAATTATTCTGCGCGCTTTTAGTGGACACACTAAAGCTGTAGCTTACAGAAAAAGGCTTTTTTGGTCCACCGCTAAAGAGCCTAAAAGGCAGGAGAATGCGACAGGACGTCGCTTAGCGGGTAAAAACGGGGCCCTAGAGTAATACCCGGGGCCCGTTTTTGCTACTGATTAACGCAAATCCAGCACGTCTTGCATGTCATAGAGGCCCGCTTCGCGCCCTTCCAGCCACAATGCCGCACGCACCGCACCCTTGGCGAAGGTCATGCGGCTGGAGGCCTTGTGAGTGATTTCCAGGCGCTCGCCTTCGGCAGCAAACAGCACCGTGTGATCACCCACCACGTCACCACCGCGCACCGTGGCAAAGCCAATGGTTTCACGCTCACGCGCACCGGTATGACCTTCGCGGCCATATACCGCGACTTTCGACAGGTCGCGCCCCAAGGCATCGGCAATCACTTCGCCCATGCGCATGGCAGTACCCGATGGCGCATCCACCTTGTGGCGGTGATGCGCCTCGATGATCTCGATATCCGCATCATCACCCAGTACCCGTGCAGCCATGTCGAGCAACTTCAGCGACAGGTTGACGCCCACACTGAAGTTGGCGGCAAACACGATCGGGATATCCTCGCCCGCCGCGACAAGCAATTGCTTTTGCTCGGCATTCAGGCCAGTGGTACCAATAACCATGGCCTTGCCCGCCTTGCGGCAAAAAGCCAGGTTTTTCAGCATCACTTCAGGCAGGGTGAAATCGATCAACACATCGAATTCATCAGCCACTTGCTCCAGGCTGCCGGACAACGAAACACCGATCCGCCCCAGCGAAGCCAGCTCACCGGCATCGGCACCGATCAGCGTACTGCCCGGACGCACGATTGCCGCCGTCAACCCCGACAGAGGCGAGCGTTGCTGCACCGCCTCCACCAGGTTCTTGCCCATGCGCCCAGCGGCGCCCATCACTGCTATACGTCGCATATCCACGTCCTTACAGGTCGCCGAAGAAGCGCTTCACGCCTTCAAACCAGCCAGCGGTCTTGGGCGAATGGGAGCCATCACCGTCCAGGGAGCTGCGGAACTCTTCGAGCAACTCACGCTGACGACGATCCAGGTTGACCGGAGTCTCGACAGCCACACGGCACATCAAGTCGCCCGCCCCACCGCCACGCACTGGCGCAACGCCTTTGCCACGGATGCGGAACTGCTTACCGGTCTGCGTCCCCTCAGGGATCTTCAGCTTGACGCGACCATCGAGGGTCGGAATCTCCAGCTCGCCACCCAGGGCAGCATCGACAAAGCTGATCGGCACTTCACAGAACAGGTGCTTGCCGTCGCGCTGGAAGATCGAGTGCTCGCGCACATTGATCACCACGTACAGATCGCCTGTCGGACCGCCCTGCGTACCTGCCTCACCTTCACCCGACAAACGGATACGGTCGCCGGTATCGACACCCGCCGGCACTTTCACCGACAGGGTCTTGTACTCTTCGACACGCCCTTCGCCGTGACAGGAGTCGCACGGATCGGAAATGATCTTGCCCTGGCCATGGCAGCGCGGGCAGGTTTGCTGCACAGAGAAAAACCCCTGCTGCATGCGTACCTGGCCAATACCACCACAGGTTGGGCACGTAATCGGCGAAGAGCCTTTCTTGGCACCCGAGCCGTCGCACGGCTTGCAATTGACCAGCGTCGGTACGCGGATGTTGACGCTGGTGCCGCGCACGGCCTCTTCCAGGTTCAGCTCCAGGGTGTAGCGCAAGTCGCTACCACGCTGGGCACCGCCACGCTGACCACCACGACCGCCACCGAAGAAGTCGCTGAACACATCGCCGAAGATATCGGAGAAGTTCTGGCCGCCAAAACCGGCACCGCCGCCGCCCATGCTCGGATCGACACCGGCGTGGCCGTACTGGTCGTAGGCTGCGCGCTTGTTCGGATCACACAGGCATTCGTAGGCCTCATTGGCCTCTTTGAACATTTCTTCGGATTCTTTGTTATCCGGATTACGGTCCGGGTGGTGCTTCATCGCCAGGCGACGGTAGGCCTTCTTCAGGTCCGCCTCGCTGGAGCCGCGCTCCACACCCAACACTTCGTAATAGTCACGCTTTGCCATAAGTCTTTGCACTCTTAAGGACGTTCGGCAAAACCCTCCTGAGCTTGCCAAACTCGTTGAGCCCCAATACAGGCCCGGACCCAACTCACGTCAAATTCAACGATCCTGGTCTTTACTGCTCTCAGCCGAGACCCAGCTAAAAACGCGGTGACTGTCGATCGCAAAGCAGGAGCATTCCCGATCACACCGCCAGCATCCGAACCTTGTCGCATGCTGTAAAAATTCGCGTACCCCAGACACGCCAACGCGGGAGCAAGCTCCCGCGCGGCGACATCCTACCAGTCACCGCTTGATAGCGGTCAACCGGGCGACCAAGTTACTTCTTCTGGTCTTCTTTGACTTCTTCGAACTCGGCATCGACAACGTCGTCGTGCTTGGCTTCTGGCTCTGCCTGTTGCGCAGCACCTTCACCTTGCGGAGCCTGCTCGGCGTACATCTTCTGAGCGACCGGCGCGGAGACTTTCGACAACTCCTCAACCTTGGCTTCGATGGTGGCCTTGTCGTCGCCTTTGACGGCGGCTTCCAGGGCAACCACGGCGGCTTCGATTGCGGTCTTCTCTTCAGCAGTCACTTTGTCGCCAGCATCAACGATCATTTTGCGCGTCGAGTGAACCAGTGCATCACCCTGGTTGCGGGCAGCGGCCAGCTCTTCGAACTTCTTGTCAGCCTCGGCATTGGTTTCAGCATCACGAATCATCTGTTGAATTTCTTCATCAGACAGACCGGAGTTGGCCTTGATCGTGATTTTCTGCTCTTTGCCGGTGGCCTTGTCTTTCGCGCCGACGTGCAAGATGCCGTTGGCATCGATATCGAAGGTCACTTCGATTTGTGGCACGCCACGTGGCGCTGGTGGAATATCCGCCAGGTCGAACTTGCCCAGGGACTTGTTCTGAGCAGCCTGCTTACGCTCACCTTGCAGCACGTGAATGGTCACAGCGCCTTGGTTGTCATCGGCAGTCGAGAACACTTGCGATTTCTTGGTAGGAATCGTGGTGTTTTTCTCGATCAGCGCAGTCATCACGCCACCCATGGTTTCGATACCCAGGGTCAGCGGGCTGACGTCCAGCAGCAACACGTCTTTCACGTCGCCGGCCAGTACAGCACCCTGGATAGCAGCACCCATGGCAACCGCTTCGTCCGGGTTCACGTCTTTACGTGCTTCTTTACCGAAGAACTCGGTCACTTTCTGCTGTACCAACGGCATACGAGTCTGACCACCGACCAGAATCACGTCGTTGATCGCACCCACGTCGATACCGGCATCTTTCAAAGCGGTACGGCAAGGTTCGATGGTGCGCTGAACCAGGTCTTCAACCAGGGATTCAAGCTTGGCGCGCGAGATCTTCACGTTCAAGTGCTTAGGACCGGTGGCATCTGCTGTAATGTACGGCAGGTTCACGTCGGTCGACATGCTCGACGACAGCTCGATCTTCGCTTTTTCAGCCGCTTCTTTCAGGCGCTGCATGGCCAGCGGATCACCCTTGAGGTTCATGCCGCTTTCTTTCTTGAATTCGTCGACGAGGTAGTCGATCAGACGAATGTCAAAGTCTTCACCGCCCAGGAACGTGTCACCGTTGGTGGCCAACACTTCGAACTGGTGCTCACCGTCGACTTCAGCGATTTCGATCACAGAAACGTCGAAGGTACCGCCACCCAGGTCATAAACGATCACAGTGTGATCGCCCTTGGCCTTGTCCATACCGTAGGCCAGAGCGGCTGCGGTTGGTTCGTTGATGATACGTTTTACGTCCAGGCCCGCAATGCGGCCGGCGTCTTTGGTCGCTTGACGCTGGCTGTCGTTGAAGTAGGCAGGAACGGTGATCACCGCTTCAGTCACTGCTTCACCGAGGTAGTCTTCGGCAGTTTTCTTCATCTTTTTCAAGACTTCAGCCGAGATCTGCGGTGCAGACATCTTGTTGCCGTTTACTTCAACCCAGGCGTCACCGTTGTCAGCCTTGGCGATTTTGTAAGGCACCATCTTGATGTCTTTTTGTACGACTTCTTCGTCGAACTTACGACCGATCAGACGTTTCACCGCGTACAGGGTGTTGTGCGGGTTGGTTACAGCCTGACGCTTGGCCGACTGACCAACGAGGATTTCACCGTCGTTGGCGTATGCAATGATCGACGGCGTGGTACGCGCGCCTTCGGCGTTTTCGATAACTTTGGCTTTGCCGTTTTCCATGACGGAGACGCAGGAGTTGGTGGTCCCCAGGTCGATACCGATAATTTTGCCCATGATTTACTCTCCCGAAACTTGAATTTGGTTGCCGCAGCAGTGGTGGCTGACTGCGGCAGACTTAAACACTTGACTTATAAATGGGGTCGTTACGAAGGATTTCAAGCCTGCTCGTCAATCGACGGTGCAACAGGTGCAGGAGCCTTGCTCACCACGACCATCGCAGGGCGCAACAAGCGACCATTGAGCAAGTAACCCTTCTGGAACACTTTCAACACACTATTGGGCTCAAGATCTGCACTTTCCTGCATCGCCATGGCCTGGTGATGTTCAGCGTTGAACGGCTCACCGCCTTGCGGATCGATGGCTTCCAACTGATAACGCTTCAGGGTGTCCTGGAACATTTTCAGGGTCAGTTCGATCCCCTCGCGCATGGCGCGGATGTTTTCGTCGTCCGGGTTGGACAACTCAAGGCCACGCTCCAGGCTGTCGATGATCGGCAACAGATCACCGGCAAACTTTTCCAGTGCGAACTTGTGGGCTTTCTCTACATCCTGCTCAGCGCGGCGGCGGACGTTCTGCAGATCGGCAGCAACACGCAAAGCCTGATCCTGAGCGCCTACCAACTGCTCTTCGAGCACTTGCACACGAGCCGCCAGGTCTTCACCCGCTGCCTGCGAGGCCTGGTTGGCGTCTGGGTTTTGCGTATCCAGCGTCTGTTCGTCAGCCATAGTTCTCTCCTTTCTAAATCCTGCGCGAACTCGACTCGCGCTTCTGTTCCGGTATATGGGGCCACAATTTCCAGGTTCAAGGGCCGACACGCCCTGACTCATACTTTCCACTCATTCCTCATCGCACTAAAAAAAACTACCACCCAAGCAAATTGAGCTAAGCCGCAGGATTGTCAGCTCAGAACAAAACACTGTATAAATAACCAGACCTAAAGCCTGGGAGCAGCCGTCATGCTGGTTCACCTGTCCGTACACAACTACGCCATCGTCGAGCATCTGGATCTTGAACTGGATCGCGGGATGAGCGTAATCACAGGCGAAACCGGCGCCGGCAAGTCGATCATGCTCGACGCACTGGGCCTGACCCTGGGCGATCGCGCCGACAGTGGCGTGGTTCGCCCCGGCGCAGACAAGGCCGATATCCTGGCAACCTTTGATCTGGCCGACATCCCGGAGGCCGGCGCCTGGCTCGCCGAACGCGACCTTGACAGCGATGGCCCGTGCATCCTGCGCCGGGTAATTACCGCCGAAGGCCGCTCCCGCGGCTACATCAATGGCACGCCCTGCCCACTCGGTGACTTGAAAGCCCTTGGCGAACTGCTGATAGATATCCACAGCCAGCACGAACACCAGTCCCTGCTCAAAACCGACACCCATCGGCGGCTGCTGGATGAATACGCCGGCGCAACCGACCTGGCGCGCCAGGTACAACTGGCCGCACAACGCTGGCGCCAGACCCGCCAGGAGCTGGAACGGCTGTCCAATTCCGGCGATGAACAACGTGCTCGCCACCAGCTCCTGAGCTATCAGTTGGAAGAACTGGAAAGCCTGGGCCTGGGCGAAACCGAGCTGGAACAACTGGAGCAGGAGCACAAAAACCTGACCAATGCCGAGACACTGCTGGGCATTTGCCGCCAAGTTGTCGAGCAATGCAGCGAAAGTGACTCCGGCAATGTGCTGAATGCACTGACAGCAAGCCTTAACCGGCTATCGAGCGTGAACAGCGCCTCTGGATCATTGAGTGAAGCCACCACCCTGCTGACCAGCGCACAAATCCAGGTAGAAGAAGCCGTTGGCGAGCTGAACCGCTTCCTCGACCACTTCGATGCCGACCCGGCACGCCTGCAAGAGATCGAAGAACGCCTCGACACTATTTATACCCTGGCACGCAAACATCGAATCCAGCCGACCGAAGTCGCAGCCATGCAGCAAAAACTGCTGGATGAGATCGAAACCCTGAATGCCAATGATGAGTCCATCGAGCGTCTGGGCGACGAACTGGCCTCCTTCGCCCGCCACTATCAGGAAAAGGCCCGGGAGTTGAGCGACCTGCGACATCATGCGGCAACCGGACTGGCCTGCGCCGTGGAACAGGAAATCCAACGCCTGGGCATGCCCGGCGGGCGCTTCACCATCGAGCTGCACGCCAATAGTGGCAATGAGCTGCTACCCAACGGCCTGGAGCAGGTCGAACTGCTGGTGAGCGCCAACCCCGGTCAACCCCTCAAGGCGCTGGCCAAGGTGGCGTCCGGCGGCGAACTGTCACGGATCAGCCTGGCGATTCAGGTCATTACCGCCCAGACCTCACGCGTACCGACATTGGTATTCGACGAAGTAGACGTGGGAATCGGCGGGCCGACCGCAGAAATTGTCGGCCAATTGCTACGCCGCCTCGGCGAGCGCGGGCAAGTCTTGACTGTTACCCACTTGCCACAGGTGGCAGCCCAGGGGCATCAGCATCTGTTCGTGCATAAGGTGCGGGGCAGCGATGCGACGCATACCGCTGTGTCCAAGCTGAACAAGACCGAGCGAGTGGAAGAAGTCGCGCGCATGCTCGGCGGCATCGACCTGACCAAGGAGTCCCTGGCCCATGCGAAGAAAATGGTGGTGACGGCGAAGGCCTGAGCCCTATTTCACCCTGAGTTTCCCCCCGATAGAAAACACGAAGGCGACCCTAGGGTCGCCTTCGATCGTTTCGCAGAGTGAATCTGCGTAGCTTTCTTACTTTTTCTTACGTATGTACAGAACCAGATTGTGGTCAACCAAATCGAATCCGTGCTCCTCAGCAATCTTGTGCTGCAGCGCCTCGATCTCGGGGCTGGTGAACTCGATAACCTCATTGGTATCCAGGTCAACCATGTGGTCGTGATGACCACCGTCAGCCAGTTCAAACACTGCATGACCGCCGTCGAAATTATGACGAACCACCAGCCCTGCGGCTTCAAACTGGGTCAGTACACGGTAAACCGTGGCCAGGCCGACGTCCTCGTTAGACTCCATCAGCGCCTTGTAGACATCCTCGGCACTCATGTGGCGCTGCTCGGCGGAATCGAGCATTTGTAGAATCTTGACTCGTGGCAGAGTCACTTTAAGACCGGCTTTGCGTAGTTCGCTATTTTCAACCATGGTTAGCTTTCTCGCGGATGCTGCTTCGCAGCTTCTCTTAATACGGGTATGATCGGCGTTTACGTTGTCCCAGCCAAGATAGTGGAAGTCGCCCACCGATGCAAAACACCAAGCTCTTGCTAACCAGTTTCACCCTTGTGGGACTGCTCGCACTCGCCGGTTGTTCATTCCCCGGGGTTTACAAAATCGACATCCAGCAGGGCAATGTCGTCACGCAGGACATGATAGACCAGTTACGTCCGGGAATGACCCGACGGCAAGTACGGTTTATCATGGGCAATCCCCTGCTGACCGACACATTCCATGCCGATCGCTGGGATTATCTCTATAGCCTGCAGCCTGGAGGCGGGGAACGCCAACAGGAGCGCGTCAGCGTCATCTTCAATGGCAACGACCAGCTCGTCAGCCTTTCCGGTGACTTCATGCCTGGCGTAAGCCGCGATGAAGCCCTGCTAGGCAAGGATAACGGCACCAACGTCACTGCTCCTGTGCAGAACGGCGAGAAGCCCAAGTCCGAAGTGCCGGCCAAGCCAGGTTCTTTGCTGGATACGATCCAGAAAGACATCGACAGCGTGGAAACCGTTCCGGTGCCAACACCAGAGCCGCTGGATACTGGCCCGCAATAATTTTCATTGCTCAACAAAAAGCCCGGCATGCCGGGCTTTTTGTTGCCTGCTATTTCACAGGTCATGGATTTTGCCGCCGAGCCTCGGCCGCCTTGGCCGCTCGCAAGCGCCTCACCTCTTTGGGATCCGCCAGCAAAGGGCGATAAATTTCGATGCGATCACCGACCTGCACGCTGCGGGTTTGCGCATCCGCCACGACCTTGCCGAAAATCCCCAAAGGGCAATTAGCCACATCCACCTCGGGAAACTGTGTCGCAATGCCTGAGGCCAACACCGCCGCCCGCAGGCTCGTACCCGGCGCAACGGCCAGGTTCAACAACCGTTGGCGGTCTACAGCGGCGTAGACCACTTCAATCTCGATCAGCGGCTCAGCCATGCAGTTGCTTGGCTCGCTGGCAAAACGCATCCACCAGGGTATTCGCCGCCTGGTTGAACAGCGGGCCCAAAGTAGCCCGCACAATGGAGCCTGCATAATCAAACGTCAGGTCCAGGCTGATCTTGCACGCCTTCTCCCCCAATGGCTTGAATACCCAGACACCGTGCAGTTGAGTGAATGGCCCTTCTTCCAGATTCATCTCGATGGACCGGCCAGGAACCAGCACATTGCTGGTCACAAATTTTTGGCCAAGCCCGCCCTTGGACACTTCCAGACTCGCACGCATATGCTCATCGCTGCTCTCCAACACCGTGGACGAGGAGCACCAGGGCAGGAAATCCGGGTAGCTCGCCACGTCGTTGACCAGGTCATAGAGCGCTTGCGCCGGGTAAGGCAACAGGGCCGAGCGTTGAATATGCGTCGTCATGGGAGCGTTATTTCCGAAGCTGAGCGGCAAACATCGCGAAAAGACTGCCCGATTCGCGAGAGAAAGAAATCAGAGAACAGCCTGTATTGTCCGGGATTCATCCAACACGCTCAAGCACGCAGGTTGACCGTAGCCGACACGCTCGCAACTCCCTATAATGCCGCCCCTATGGCTAAACAAAAGAAACACCCAACAGGGACCATCGCGCAGAACAAAAAGGCGCGACACGATTACTTCATCGAACATCGATTCGAGGCTGGTCTGGTCCTGGCCGGCTGGGAAGTAAAAAGTCTGCGCGCCAGCAAGTTGCAACTGGTCGACAGTTACGTGCTGCTCAAGGATGGCGAGGCCTGGCTGCTCGGCAGTCATATCACGCCGCTGATGACCGCCAGTACCCACGTGATTGCCGACCCGGTGCGTACGCGCAAGCTGCTGCTCAATGCCCGCGAACTGGAAAAGCTTGCCGCTGCCGTGCAGCAGAAGGGTTATGCCTGCGTTTGCCTGTCGTGGTACTGGAGCAAGCACCTGGTCAAGTGCGAGATCGCACTGGGCAAGGGCAAGAAGGAATACGACAAGCGCGATACCGAGCGCGAGCGCGACTCCAATCGGGAATTGCAGCGCGCCGTACGCAACAAGGGCAAGGAAGACTGATCTTCCCCGCCCCTTGATGCGAGCCCGCGCGGCGTAGGGACGGCTCCCTGCGCCGCAATGGCCGGCTACATGCCCTTGCGCCGCTCCGCCCGAGCCATGCGCTGCACTTCCTGACGCACCTCCTCCAACACCTCCTGCACATACAGCAGGTGACGTGTTGAAACTTCCCGTGCCTGTTCCGCCCGCCCTTCAATAATCGCCAGGTACAAATCCCGGTGCTGGTTGATCAGCATGTCGCGGGTTTCGGTGCGTTGCTGGTACATGCCGCCGATATTGGTCACCACGTTGCGCTTGAGCAAATCAAACAAGCCACGAATGGTGTGCAGCAATACCGCGTTGTGGCTGGCCTCAGCGATAGCCAAGTGAAACCTGGCATCGGCCGCCCCCTCTTCAATGCGACTCACTTCATCATCACGCGTGTAGCAATCCTGCAACGCGTCAAAAGCTGCGGTCAGCCGTTCCCGGTCCACCTCGGTGGCGCGCAAGGCGGCGTAATACGCACAAGAGGCTTCGAGCGTCTGGCGAAACTCCAACAGATCGCGCTGGGCCTCGGGATTGCTTTCCAACAAATGCAGCAATGGATCGCTGAAGGTTGAACCCAGCGTCTCCACCACATAATTGCCGCCGCCCTGACGACTGACCAGCAACCCCTTGGCCGCCAGCTTCTGGATCGCCTCGCGCAGCGACGGGCGCGACACACCGAACTGTTCAGCCAGTGCGCGCTCGGCTGGCAATCGCTCGCCCGACTTCAACGTGCCCTCAAGGATCATTCCCTCAAGCTGCTCGACAATATCGTCGGACAAACGGCGCTGACGCACCTGATCAAACGCCATAACTGACTCTCCACGATCCCGGCCACTCGCCGGGCCCTCTATTCTGGCCTATTGCCGCGCCGGCGGCACCTATCAGAACCCCTTTGATTACACCGATCAGACCCAGCGCCCGCCGACATGCGACCAAAGTTTCTCAGGCGGCAAATTGACACATCACCCCGAAGGCTCTTACCCTAGCCATCAGCGATTGTAAATTGGTATTACCAATTATCCAAATCAGCTGAGCATGCATGACCAACAACAATTAGGGGCCACCCCATATGCAAACCTGGCAACAGCTCTACAGCCCACTCGGCAGCCTTGGCCTGTCCGCACTGGCCGCCGTCATTCCTATCGTATTTTTCTTCCTGGCCTTGGCGGTATTTCGCCTTAAAGGCCATGTTGCCGGGAGCATCACCCTGGCGCTGTCGATCCTGGTGGCGATCTTCGCCTTCCAGATGCCGGTCGATATGGCACTCGCCGCTGCCGGCTATGGCTTTGCCTACGGCCTGTGGCCAATCGCCTGGATCATCGTCGCCGCGGTATTTCTCTACAAACTGACGGTCAAAAGTGGCCAGTTCGAAGTGATCCGCAGCTCCGTGCTGTCGATTACCGATGACCAGCGCCTGCAAGTGCTGCTGATCGGCTTCTGCTTCGGCGCATTTCTGGAAGGTGCCGCCGGTTTCGGTGCCCCCGTGGCGATTACTGCCGCGTTGCTGGTAGGACTGGGCTTCAACCCACTGTACGCCGCCGGCCTGTGCTTGATTGCCAACACCGCACCCGTGGCGTTCGGCGCCCTGGGGATCCCGATCATCGTAGCCGGCCAGGTCACCGGCATCGACGCCTTCAAGATCGGCGCCATGACCGGTCGCCAGCTGCCACTGCTGTCACTGTTCGTGCCGTTCTGGCTGGTGTTCATGATGGACGGTGTGCGCGGCGTCAAGGAAACCTGGCCTGCTGCACTGGTGGCCGGCTTGAGCTTTGCCATCACTCAGTACTTCACCTCCAACTTCATCGGCCCGGAACTGCCGGATATCACCTCGGCCCTGGCCAGCCTGATTTCCCTGACCCTGTTCCTGAAAGTCTGGCAGCCCAAGCGCACTGCGGGTGCCCAGATTGCTGGCGCCACGTCCAGCGTTTCGGTCACCGGCAGCGTCGGTGGTTTCGGCCAACCACGCACTTCCGTGGCTTCGCCTTACAGCCTGATGGAAATTTTCAAAGCCTGGTCACCGTTCCTGATCCTGACCGTGCTGGTCACCATCTGGACCCTCAAGCCGTTCAAGGCCATGTTCGCCGCCGGCGGATCGATGTACAGCTGGGTGTTCAACTTTGCGATTCCGCACCTGGACCAGATGGTGGTCAAGGTTGCGCCCATCGTCACCAACCCGACGGCCATCCCGGCGGTGTTCAAGCTGGACCCGATTTCCGCCACGGGCACGGCGATTTTCTTCTCCGCATTGCTCTCCATGCTGGTGCTGAAAATCAACGTCAGAACTGGTCTGACCACTTTTAAAGAGACGTTCTACGAGTTGCGCTGGCCGATCCTGTCCATCGGCATGGTGCTGGCGTTCGCATTCGTCACCAACTACTCCGGCATGTCGTCGACCATGGCGCTGGTATTGGCCGGCACCGGCGCGGCATTCCCGTTCTTCTCGCCGTTCCTTGGCTGGCTGGGCGTGTTCCTCACCGGTTCCGATACCTCGTCCAATGCCCTGTTTAGCTCCCTGCAAGCCACCACCGCGCACCAGATCGGCGTCAGCGATACCCTGCTGGTAGCGGCGAACACCAGTGGCGGCGTGACCGGCAAGATGATTTCCCCGCAATCGATCGCCGTGGCCTGCGCCGCGACCGGCCTGGTGGGCAAGGAATCCGACCTGTTCCGCTTTACCCTCAAGCACAGCCTGTTTTTCGCTACGATTGTCGGCCTGATCACCTACGCCCAGGCGTACTGGTTCACCGGCATGCTGGTGCATTAAGACCACAGGCAATACCGTAAGAACCGACGCCGCAGCCGCCTTGCGGCGTCAGCTATTCACAACCCAGTCTGCTGAGCCGTGGCGCCTAGGCTCCTCAGACTGGGTGCTGCTGATCCTGGAGGCACCATGAGCCTGCCCATCGCGTTCCTTGATGCTGTCGCACGACTGATCCCGAAAGATCGGTGCTTCGACGACCCTCTTTCCACCCTGGCCTTCGGTACCGATGCCAGTTTTTACCGACTGATCCCACAACTGGTGATCCGCGTCGAATCGGAAGATGAGGTAGTCGAACTGCTGCAACTGGCGCAACGCGACCGCGTGCCAGTGACCTTTCGCGCAGCCGGTACCAGCCTCTCCGGCCAGGCGATCAGCGATTCAGTGCTGATCGTGCTCGGTGATAACTGGAACGGGCGCGAGATTCGCGGCCAAGGTACGCAGATCCGCCTGCAACCCGGCGTGATCGGGGCCCAGGCCAACGCCTGGCTTGCGCCGTTCGGACGTAAGATCGGTCCGGACCCTGCGTCAATCAACGCCTGCAAAATTGGCGGAATTGTCGCCAACAATGCCAGCGGCATGTGCTGCGGCACCGCGCAAAACACCTATCACACCCTGGCGGGGATTCGCCTGGTACTGACCGACGGTAGTCGCCTGGATACTGAAGATGCCGCCAGCGTCGCAGCGTTTCGCCAGCAACACGGCGCACTGCTTGAACGTTTGGCCACCCTGGGCCGCGAGACCCGGGCCAATGCTGAACTGGCTGCAAAAATCCGCCACAAATACCGTCTGAAAAACACCACCGGCCTGTCACTCAACGCCCTAGTGGATTTCGACGAGCCGCTGGATATCCTCAGCCACTTGCTCGTGGGTTCCGAAGGCACCCTGGGATTCATCAGCGCAGTCACCTACGACACGGTGATCGATCACCCGAACAAGGCTTCGGCCCTGATCGTGTTCCCCGATGTAGAAACCTGCTGCAACGCGGTGACGGTGCTGAAAACCCAGCCCGTCTCAGCGGTCGAGCTGCTGGACCGACGCAGTATGCGTTCGGTGCAGGACAAACCCGGCATGCCCGCTTTCGTACAGCAGCTATCGGAAGGTGCCTGCGCGCTATTGATCGAATCCCGCGCGGCTTCGCCCTCATTGCTGCATGAACAACTGGCGCTGATCATGGCATCGCTGGCCAGTTTCCCAGTCGAGAAGCAAGTCGACTTCACCGAAGACCCGGTGGAAAACGCGCGCCTATGGGCGATCCGCAAGGACACTTTCCCTGCCGTCGGCGCCGTACGCAAAACCGGCACCACGGTGATCATCGAAGACGTGACCTTCCCGGTGGAGCAACTGGCCATTGGTGTGAACCGCTTGATCGAGCTGTTCGACAAACATCACTACGACGAAGCCATCCTTTTCGGACACGCTCTGGAAGGCAATCTGCACTTTGTCTTCACCCAAGGCTTCAACAGCGCGCAAGAAGTCACACGCTACCAGGCGTTCATGGATGACGTAGCACAACTGGTGGCCGTGGAATTCGGCGGTTCGCTGAAGGCCGAGCACGGCACCGGTCGCAATATGGCGCCTTTTGTCGAACTGGAATGGGGCAGCGATGCCTACCAGTTGATGTGGCAGCTCAAGCGCCTGCTCGACCCCAACGGTATTCTCAACCCGGACGTGGTGTTGAGCGAAGACCCGCAAATCCACCTCAAGCACCTCAAGCCACTGCCGGCGGCCGACGAAATTGTGGATAAGTGCATCGAGTGCGGCTTCTGCGAGCCGGTATGCCCATCCAAGGGCCTGACCCTGAGCCCGCGCCAGCGCATCGTGATCTGGCGTGATATCCAGGCGCGCAAACGCGCCGGTATCGATACCACTGAACTGGAAGCGGCCTATCACTACCAAGGCATCGACACCTGTGCCGCAACAGGGTTGTGCGCCCAGCGCTGCCCGGTAGGCATCAATACCGGCGACCTGGTGAAAAAACTGCGCAGCCGCGAAGCGAGTAGTACGAAAACCGCCGAGTGGCTGGCCGGCCATTTCTCCACCGCGCTGCAAGGTGCACGCTTTACCCTGCATGTAGCCAACGGCGCCCGCATGCTGCTCGGCGCGCCCCGCCTGGCGAAACTCTCGGCCACGGTAACCCGCCTGTCCAAGGGGCAAATCCCGCAGTGGAACACCGCCATGCCCCAGCCGGAAAAAGCCATCCGCTTCAGCCCGGCCGTCAATGACGAGCGCCCACGAGTGGTCTACCTCGCGGCCTGTGTATCGCGGGCAATGGGCCCGGCGGCTGGGGATAAAGAGCAGATGTCGCTGTACGACAAAACCCGTGGCCTGCTGGAAAAAGCCGGTTATCAGGTCGTCATCCCGGACAATCCCGACAGCCTGTGCTGCGGCCAGCCCTTCGCCTCCAAAGGCTACGCAGAGCAGGCCGAGCACAAACGCCAGGAACTGATCGGCGCCCTACTCCACGCCAGCCGTGGCGGCCTCGACCCCATCTACTGCGACACCAGCCCATGTACCCTGCGCCTGGTCCAGGACCTTGGGCAAACGCGCCTGGACCTCTACGACCCGGTACGTTTTATTCGCACCCACCTGATGGACCGCCTGGACTTCACCCCCCAGGATGCACCGATTGCAGTACATGTCACCTGTAGCACCCAGCACCTGGGCGAAAGCCAGGCCCTGATCGACCTGGCCCGGCGCTGTAGCAATAACGTAGTGATCCCCGAAGGCATTCACTGTTGTGGGTTTGCTGGCGACAAAGGCTTCACCACCCCGGAACTCAACGCTCACTCACTGCGCTCCCTCAAGGACGCCGTGCAGTACTGTAGCGAAGGCATCTCCACCAGCCGTACCTGTGAAATCGGCCTGACCCAACACGGCGGCATCGATTACCACGGGCTGGTCTACCTGGTGGACCGCGTCACCGAAGCCCGGGCCCACTAACCCCACAAAAGGGCTTGCTCGCGATAGCGGCGTATCAGACAGCACACCAGTCAACGGATACGCCCCATCGCGCTCAAGCCCGTCCATCAATAAAACCGAACCCAAGCCCCCCAGCACAGTCCTCTGCATAAGCCCCGACCCACGAGGCTGATCCACGACCTCGCTGGCTGCCCACAACTACCGCGCAGCATCGAGGCCTCTTTGCACAAGGAGATCTCCCATGAAGCGTTCCGCTCTTGCAGGTTTGCTCATCACCGCTGCAATGCTGGCCCCGCCCGCGTTTGCCGCTGGCAACGACGCAGACCTGTGCCAGATCAACCTGGATAAAATCAACAACGGCAAGGCGCTGCTCGCCACGGATACCAGCGGCAAAAGCGGCGAGATCGACACCGCCGTCTCCCAAGCCAAAGCGGCCCACGCGGCGGGTGATGAGAAGAAGTGTATCGAGATCACATCCAAGGCCCTGCAAGACCTGCAGAACCTGGACAAGGGCGGCAACCCATAACCCGTCAACCGCTCAAGGCCAACCTTTCGGGTTGGCCTTCTGTGACCGTTTGACGTACACTGCACAGGCTTGTCGCTCACGATCACATCGAGCAACAAGCACGGGGCCGTTTAGGATTCGACGCCGGTTGCGAACCTTTAGGTGCATGCCGAGTTGGTAACAGAACTCGTAAATCCACTGTTGCAACTTTCTATAGTTGCCAATGACGAAACCTACGGGGAATACGCTCTCGCTGCGTAAGCAGCCTTAGCCCTTCCCTCCTGGTACCTTCGGGTCCAGCAATCATCAGGGGATGTCTGTAAACCCAAAGTGATTGTCATATAGAACAGAATCGCCGTGCAGTACGTTGTGGACGAAGCGGCTAAAACTTACACAACTCGCCCAAAGCACCCTGCCCTTCGGGTCGCTGAGGGTTAACTTAATAGAAACGGCTACGCATGTAGTACCGACAGCAGAGTACTGGCGGACGGGGGTTCAAATCCCCCCGGCTCCACCATTTCATCATCTAAAGACGTCCACGGACGTCTTTTTTTGTGCCTGGAATCCAGTAAATACGAGGCATCCAGCGCTTTTTCGGTCTTTTGAGAGTTTTTGAGTTCCAGCCATTCGGGTATTCCAGACGGTATTCCAGTCCGTCCGGTGCTAATCTTTGGAATACCGAATTAGTGCCTGAGGACAATCTCATGCCAGCTCAAAACCTCCGCCTCTCCGATCGACAGCTCAAGGGAGTCAAACCGGCGTCCAAGGATTACGTCCTCACAGACGGTGACGGTTTGCAGCTCCGCGTACGCAGCAACGGCTCGTTGCTGTGGAATTTTAACTACCGCGAACCAGTGACCAAAAAGCGCATCAACATCGGCTTCGGGACCTACCCCGAACTGTCGTTGGCGAACGCACGAAAGATGGCAGTCGATGCGCGGGAGCTGCTCGCCCAGGGCATCGATCCGAAGGTGCAGCGTAATACGCTGAATGAAGCCAAGCGCGCAGAAACGGAACACACCTTCGAGAACGTGGCCACCGCTTGGTTCGAACTCAAGAAGGACTCGGTCACCCCTGCCTACGCCGAGGACATTTGGCGGTCGCTCACGCTGCACGTGTTCCCCGATTTGAAGACGACACCACTCACGAAAATCACGGCGCCGATGGTGATCGCATTGCTTCGTCCAATCGAAGCGAAAGGCAGCCTGGAGACTGTCAAACGTCTTAGCCAACGGCTAAACGAGATCATGACCTACGGCGTCAACTCCGGCCTGATCTTCGCAAACCCTCTCACCGGTATAAGGGCGGTGTTCAAAAAGCCCAAGAAAGAAAACATGGCAGCGCTACCGCCCGAAGAGCTCCCCGAGCTCATGCTGGAGATCGCTAACGCCAGCATCAAACGCACAACCCGTTGCCTCATCGAATGGCAGTTGCACACGATGACTCGCCCCGCCGAGGCGGCGACTACTCGCTGGGCAGACATCGACTTTGAAAGGCGTGTCTGGACTATCCCACCGGAGCGGATGAAAAAGCGCCGCCCTCACAGCATTCCGTTGAGTGATCACGCTGTCGCTCTGTTGGAGTCACTGAAAACTCACAGCGGCCATCGCGAATTCGTATTCCCGGCAGACAGAAATCCACGTACCCACGCCAATAGCCAAACCGCCAACATGGCGTTGAAGCGCATGGGGTTCCAGGATCGGTTGGTCAGCCACGGCATGCGCTCGATGGCCAGCACCATCTTAAATGAGCATGGCTGGGACCCGGAGCTGATTGAGGTTGCACTGGCGCATGTCGACAAGGATGAGGTGCGGAGCGCCTACAACCGAGCCGACTACATTGAGCGCCGACGCCCGATGATGGCCTGGTGGAGCGAGTACATCCAAAACGCCGCCACCGGCAGCCTGCTCGCCTCAGCATATGGCCAAGCCAGAGACAGGAACGTGGTGCCGATCCGCTAGCGCTGTACAGGCGCGGTAACGGTGGCGACAGCAACTGAGCGCTCAGGAATCAGGGAAAGCAGCCTCGTTTATCCGCTTGTCAGCGCGGGTCCATCCAAACAGGGCTGCAAAGCCGCCCTGTTTGGATGGACCTTACTTTGAAGAGCTAAAAGCCACGACGTTGTCCAGGATTTACCACGGAATTCCACCGGTGGATAACTGCTCTTGAAGTCCAAAGTGGCGCTGAATTTCGAACCTTGACCAGATTTTTCCACAGGCGTAGAACTGGCCGTGCAACCGCTGTCGATGACAGCAACCCAGGTGGTCCGAACCTTGAAGGCCACGCCGCTCCTGCGGTGGTTCTCCCCCCAAATGGCGATTCGCGTCCGGCAGCTCGCCCGGTCACCTCCCCGGTGATGGATGCCTACTTCAGATCATGGCCCTCGTGCGCCAGACGACACTTCCTACTTCGCTGCCCTGCAGCAACCTATCCGCTTGGCCGAATCTTGCGCCAACCTGTGCCCGTCTCTTTCTTCTGGAAAGAGACGGGCACTTCCACCACTGCTGCAGCCCTGATCGCACATGGCTTTGCGGCATTCCTCCTCGTGACAATCGGCGTGACAAACGCCGATGTCACCAGCAACAGCGATGTAGATGATGGTGCCGCAGACCAAGGAATGGACTGCACCTGACTGACAGTCAGGCATGCCCCGGTCATCGCATTGCTGCTTGCACCTGGCTCAGGATCTCGCGGCACTGGTCTCGTTAGCCAATGCAGCCTCCACCCGCCCACCGGTAACGGTGCTCAGGAGGCCAGATCATGAGATGCCCTTGCTCCTGGTCGTAAGGAGCCGCCAGTCCCGCGTTAGAGGACATCCCCACAGGTCGCAGGGGCCTTGATCCCTGATAACACTCAGCATTCTTGGCGGGATGACGTGGGGCGAGGGTTGGAGATCGGATGATGAGGTGACTGACATGGCATTGGTAGGTAGACGCGATGGCCGCAATTTCGGTTACGGCAGGCAGTTGAGCTATGCGGGTCAGCAGGCGCTGAAAGATATGTTCGGTGGTGGCCATTACGGCACGGTCAAGGCGCACAGCGATCGGTGGCGGGCATTCGTGAAGTGGTGCCGGTCTGAAGCGGGACCCGGGGTCAACGATGCGCGGCAGATTGACCGCGAGGTGTTGTCGAACTATGCCGCATACCTTCGCGGCCTCGTTGAGCACAGCGACCTAGCAATCAGCACTGCCCAAAACCGGCTATCCAGCGTTAACCGAACCATGGCAGCGCTTCGCGGTGATCAATATGTAAAATTGCCAAGTCCGAGCAAGGCCTTGGGTATGCAGCGCACCGGGGTACGTCAATCGGCGCCGCAAGGCCAAGACCGCGAACAGGTACAGCAGATCGTCGAGATGCTTTGTAGCCGTGGTCAGATGCGAGCAGCAGCGATAGTTCAGTTGACGCGAGCCACGGGGATGCGTTTGCGCGAGGCCATCCTGGCTGACCTGCCACGGCTGAGCCGTGAAGCCGCGCTCTACGGCAAAATCAATATTCAGGATGGCACAAAAGGCGGCCGCGCCGGTGCATCTGCCCCCCGCTGGATTAAGGTGGATGACCATATTCGTGGCGCACTTAGATTTGCATTGCAAGTATCCCCCACGGATAGCCGCAACCTGATTGCTCCAAACGAGAGCTATCTGAACGTTCTGCAGGAAATAGCACAGCCAGCGAGAGAGGTCCTGAAAGCACACGACCTCAAAGGCTTTCACGAACTTCGGGCGGCGTTTGCATGTGAGCGCTATGAACAGATCACACATCACCGTGCGCCTGTAAATGGTGGTCAGTGCTACGCCATAGACCGGCGCCTAGATCTTGAGGCTCGCATGCAGATCAGCGATGAGCTGGGGCATGGACGGATTGAAGTGGTCGCTGCCTACATAGGGGGGAGGGTATGACTAAGGCGTTTGATATGGAGTTGTTCTTGAGTGCCGTGCTGACAGGGTCGCATGCGACGCGGCACCGGCATTTGCGGCAGGCGAGAATCATCCAATCTGAAATCGCAAAACGCTGGCAGCGATCAACTCCTTGGGCCTGGCAGCGAAAGCATTTGGTTTGGTTTCTTGAACACTTCCTCACCGGCCGCAGTGAAGCAACACAGTATTACTATTTGCTTACTGTCCAACTGCTCGCACGACGCCTGGAAAGGCCATGGGTTTTTAAGCGTTGAGTGGAGCTCCCGTTCCTACCCATCGGTAATCGCCACCGCCTCGGAAAATCATGGCGTCGACGCGCCTATAAGCAATCTCCTCAGTGCTGAGGAAATCATGACTTTTAAAGGTCAGCCCGATTATGCGCAAGTCGCGCCGCATACAAGCGTAACATCTCGCCCTCGACCAGAAGCTGGTCACGCTGGACCGACGGCATACGATTATACACGCACCCCGCTTCGTCTGGCATTATGCCTTTATAGCGCCACCACTCTCGGGATGGCTGGTGACGAACTCAAGGGATGGAACATGGCAGAGAACAGCAACTTCGCCTTTTTCAAAGAACACGATCCGGTTTTTTTCCAACTTGCCAATGCGGCCGAGCGAGTATTTTCCAGCGACCCCAACACGACGCTGATCAAACTGCGCCAGTTGGGCGAAGCGCTCGCCCAGGATCTGGCGGTAAGAGCAGGCATTGAGTTCGACGCCACTACTTCCCAAGCTGATCTGCTGTTCCGCCTGAGTCGTGAAATCCAGCTCGACGGTAACATCCGTAACCTATTCCATACGCTGCGCATCGAAGGCAATAAGGCTACCCATGAATTCCGCACCCAGCATCGTGAGGCACTGGACGGGCTGAGGGTCGCCCGCGCCTTGGCGATCTGGTATCACCAGTCATTTGGCACGGGCGGCAACACCTTTAAGCCTGGGCCTTTCATGGTTCCGGTCGATCCGAGTGAGCCTCTACGTGAGCTGCAGGGGCAGATCGAAAAACTTCGCGCAGAGCTGGGCGACAGTCGCCAGCAATTGGAGAACAACCACCAATTAGCCGAGCTACTGGCGCAAGAAAAGCATGAGCAAGCCAGTCTTGTTGGGCAGATGAACGAGGAAGCCCGCGTCTACGAGCAGATTGCCCTTGAACGCGAGGCAGAACTATCGAAGGCCCGAGTCGATTTCGAGGCGCGGCTGAAAGTGCTGCAACAACAGCTTGAAGATCAGCCGCAAGCTGCCCAGCAGGTCACGCGTAAAACTCAGCAGGCAAGCAGCCAGTTCGACCTCAATGAAGACCTCACCCGTATTCTCATCGATCAACAGTTGAACGATGCCGGCTGGGAAGCCGATTCGCTCGATCTTACCTACAGCAAGGGCGCTCGGCCCGAAAAGGGCAAGAACAAGGCCATCGCCGAATGGCCAACCAGCAAGCCGAAAGAAAACGCTGATTACGTGCTGTTCGCCGGCCTAATCCCAGTCGCCATCGTCGAAGCTAAGCGCAAGCGTGTCAACATAGCGGACCGCATTCCCCAAGCCGAGCGCTATTCACGCCAACTGATCGTTACTGACAATCTGCAACCGGCCGGGCAGAACACGGGCTGGGCGGATGGCCAGGGCGGCCACTTCAAAGTCCCGTTTGCCTTTGCCTGCAATGGCCGGCCCTTCATTAAGCAGCTCGCTGAGCTGTCTGGCATCTGGTTTCGTGACTTGCGCAGTCCGGCCAACCTGCGCCGGCCGCTGCAGGACTTCCACACGCCGGGCGGTCTACTCGACCTACTCAAACGCAGCCGTGAGGACGCCGAGGCGAAACTACAGCAGGAAGGCTTCGCCTACCTCAAGCTGCGCGACTATCAGGAAAACGCCATCCGCGCCGTCGAGCAGGCGCTGGCCGCCAATCGCCGCCAATGCCTGCTGGCCATGGCCACAGGGACAGGCAAAACGCGTACGATCATTGGCTTGATGTACCGCCTGCTGAAGGCAGAGCGCTTTCGCCGTATTCTTTTCCTGGTTGATCGCAGCGCACTGGGGGAACAAGCCATTGAAGCCTTCAACGAGGCGACGCTGGAACAGAACCACACACTGTCGCAAATTTACGACGTCAAAGAACTCGGTGACATGGCTGCCGAAGCAGAAACACGAGTTCAGGTCGCTACCGTACAGGCCATGGTCAAGCGCATCTTCCAGTCGGATACTCCGCCGCCCATCGATGCCTTCGATTGCATCATCGTCGACGAAGCCCACCGCGGTTACACCCTCGACCAGGAAATGACTGAAGGCGAACTGGCGGTGCGCGACTTCAACCAGTACCTGTCGCAGTATCGGCGCGTCCTTGATTACTTTGACGCCTGCCGCATCGGCCTCACAGCCACGCCAGCCAAGCACACCAGCGAGGTCTTCGGTGCCCCGATATTCACCTATAGCTACCGTGAGGCCGTAGCTGACGACTGGCTGATCGATCATGAACCGCCAATCCGCTACAAGACCCTGCTGAGCGATAATGGCATCCACTTTGGCAAGGGCGAGAGCGTCAGCGTCATCGATACGAGCACCGGCGAGGTGGATGTCGCCGAACTCGAGGACGAACTCGACTTCGAAATCGAGTCTTTCAATCGCCGCGTGATTACGCCCGGTTTCGACAAGGTCATCTGCGAGCAACTGGCACAAGAGCTCGACCCGTTGGGCGACGAAAAAACAATGATCTTCTGCGTCAATCAGGCCCATGCCGAGCGGGTGAAAAACCTCTTGGACGAAGCGTTCAAAGACGTTCACGACGAGGATTACAACCAAGCGGCGGTACAAATCATCACTGGGCAGAGTGACAAGGTTAAACAACTGATCCGCCAGTACAAGAACGAGCGCTACCCCAGCATCGCCATCACGGTCGACCTGCTGACTACTGGTATCGACGTGCCGCGCATCTGCCACTTGGTGTTCATGCGCCGGGTGCGTTCGCGCATCCTCTACGAACAGATGAAGGGCCGCGCGACTCGTCGCTGCGATGATATTGGCAAGACAGTCTTCAAGATCTACGATCCCGTTGATCTGTACGCCGCCCTCGAACCAGTAGATACAATGAAGCCGCTGGTGAAGGATCCGAGCATCAGCCTCGAACAACTGGTCAGCGAGCTAAGCAACCCAGCCAGCCTCGATGCTCCTGGTAACCAGCCAGACACTAGTCATGCCCACGACGTCCTGGACCAGCTCAGCCAGCGGATCATGCGTATTCTGCGCAAGGCCAGCCATAAGGCCGAGCAAAAGCCAACCCTAAAGGCCAAGCTCGCCGAACTGGAGAACACCTGGGGCATAGCCCCGGACAAACTGCATCAGCACCTGCACCAGCTCGGTCCACAGCAAGCTGCGCAGTTCATCCAACAGCATGTCCAACTGCTCAATCAGCTCGCCACGGTTAATGCTTTGCTGGGATCGCTGAATTATCCAGTGATCTCCACCCATTCGGACGAATTGATGGTCCGTGAACAAAGCTACGGAGATTACCACAGGCCTGCCGACTATCTGGAAAGCTTCAACGACTTCATCAAGAACCAGTTGAACCAGTCGGTGGCCCTAGGCGTAGTGGTCAACCGTCCGCAAGACCTGACCCGTGAGCAATTGCGCGAGGTGCGCTTGCTGCTTGATGGTCATGGCTACAGCGAGGTGAACCTGCAAAGCGCCTGGCGCAATCAAACCAACCAGGAGATCGCTGCCAGCATCGTCGGATTCATCCGCCGCGCCGCCCTCGGCGAGGCCCTGCTGCCATTCGAGCAACGCGTAACCAAGGCAATGGAAACGATTTACACCTTGCAGTCTTGGACCCAAGTCCAGCGCAAGTGGCTGGATCGCTTGGCCAAGCAGTTAGTACATGAGGTTGTAATCGACGAGAAGCAGATTGGCGAAGCGTTCCAGAATGATGGCGGCAGCACGCGGCTGAATAAAATGCTCGGCGGCAACTTGACCGTGGTGCTGGATGCCCTGAATGACAATCTGTGGGCACAGACCGGATAAGTCCGCTCACAAACGCTGGGGTTAGCCACCTACTCGTTCATGAGGGATAATGCCCGGCCACTCGACTTATCGACCGCACAGCTAGAGAAGCTTAATGACCCTTGCAGAGCTTCACCAGATCCTTGCCTGTGGTGAGGACAGCCGCCATCAATTCAAGCGAGATTTCAACAATATCGATGCCTTGGCAGCCGAGTTGGTGGCGTTCGCCAATACGTCTGGTGGCCATCTGCTGATTGGCGTAGACGATGGCGGTACCGTAAGCGGGTTGAGTAGTGCCGACGTGGCGCGGCTCAATCAGCTCCTCTCCAATGCGGCTTCGCAGAACGTCCGCCCGGCGATTAATCCGCGGTCCAGCAACATTCAGACCGAACACGGGCTGGTCATGGTGGTGACAGTCGAACAAGGGCTGAATAAACCCTATGTCGACAACCAGGGTCGCATCTGGGTAAAGAACGGCGCCGACAAGCGTCGGGTCACGGCTCGTGAAGAACTGCAGCGTTTGTTCCAGCAGGCCGGGCTGGTGTGTGCTGATGCAGTACCGGTCGCGGGCAGCAGCGTAGCGGATATAGATGCCAAGGCGCTCGGCGAGTACTTTCAAAGACGCTTTCGGCAGAGCCCCGAACAGACAGGTTTGGAAACCATCCGCATCCTGGAAAATCTTGGCCTCGCCAGTGGCGACACACCCAATTTGGCCGGTTTGCTGCTCTTCGGCCAGGCGCCACAACGTCTGTGCCCGGCGTTCGATGTCAAGGCCGTGGCGTTTCCGGGCACGGTTCTGCATGACCGCCACTATCTAGACAGCGAAGATATCGACGGTAATCTGCAGGAACAGTACCGACGCAGCCTTGCCTTCATAAAGCGCAACCTACACCACGTGCAGCGCCAGCAGGGCTTCAATACCCTCGGCCAACTGGAAGTGCCGGAGGAGGTATTTGAAGAACTGCTGGTCAATGCCCTGATCCACCGCGACTACTTTGTCAGCGCCTCCATTCGGATCATGATCTTCGCCGATCGCATCGAACTGATCAGCCCCGGGCACCTGCCTGACGTGCTCGATACCGAGAAAATTCGATTTGGCCTGTCCAACCGTCGTAACCCGACGCTCACCTCCCATGCTGTGCACATTCTCCCCTATCGCGGTTTGGGAACCGGCATCCCGCGCGCTATCGATGCTTGGCCAATGATCCGGCTGGAGGACGACCGGCAGAGTAATCAGTTCAAGGTGGTGATTCAGCGCGCCGTTGAAAAAGGGCCTCTTTCGGGCCCAAGTGGGGACCAAGTAGGGACTAAGTCGGGACCAAGTAGGGACCAAGTAGGGACTGAGTCCGCTGTCGAAGAAGAACAAGCCGAAACTCGCCTGTCTTTGCAGCAAGAGCAGATAACGCTGCTGTGCAAGATGACGGGCGATCACACTGCGCCAGAGCTAATGACCTTCGTCGGGCGCAGCAACCGTAGCAAGTTCCGCGAGCAGGTTTTGGCCCCACTACTGGCGCTTGGCGTGGTCGAGATGACCATTCCAGACAAGCCCAACAGCAGCAAGCAACGCTATCGCCTGACTGCGGCCGGCCGAGCGCTAAAGGCCGAACAACGCTCCTCAGACGACTGAGCCCAGACAACCATTTCTTTGCGCCAGCGCGATCTGGCGCTTTACACACTTCGCCACAGGTACCCCATGACCAACTCCGATATTGTCCAGAAACTCTGGAACCTCTGCGACGTTCTGCGCGACGATGGCATCAACTACAGCGACTACGTCACCGAGCTCGTGCTGCTGCTGTTCATCAAGATGGAATTCGAACAGGTGCAGAACAACGACAGCTTCGGCCATAAGCTGCCCGAAGGCGCGCGCTGGCCAGACCTGGCTGGCAAGTCCGGCGTTAACCTGCTCGATCACTACCGGCAGATGCTGCTGGACCTTGGCAAAAACCCTGACCCTCTGATCGCCGCCATCTATGCCGACGCTCAGACTCGCCTCAAGGAACCGCGCCACCTCGAGCAGTTGATCAAGAGCCTCGACGGCATCGACTGGTTCAGCGCCCGCCAAGACGGCCTCGGCGATCTTTATGAAGGTCTGCTGGAAAAGAACGCCAGCGAGACCAAGTCCGGCGCCGGCCAGTACTTCACCCCGCGCCCGCTGATCGACAGCATCATCCGCTGCATCAAGCCGCAGCCAGGCGAGACCATACAAGACCCGGCCGCCGGTACTGCGGGATTTTTGATCGCTGCTGACGCCTATATCAAAAGTCAAACCGACGATTACTACGACCTCGATGCCAAAGCCCAGGCATTCCAGCGCAATCGCGCCTTTGTTGGCGTAGAACTGGTGCCCGGCACTCGCCGTCTGGCACTAATGAACACACTGCTGCATGGCATGGAAGGCGACGAAGAAGGCGTGGTGCACCTGGGCAACGCCCTAGGTCAGACCGGGGCCAACTTACCCAAGGTCGACCTCATCCTCTCCAACCCACCGTTCGGCACTGCCAAGGGTGGCGGTGGCCCGACTCGTGATGACCTCACCTACCGCACCAGTAACAAGCAGTTGGCCTTTCTCCAACACATCTACCGTGGCCTCAAGCCGGGCGGCCGCGCCGCCGTGGTGCTGCCGGACAACGTGCTGTTCGAAGCCGGCGTCGGCACCGATGTACGCCGCGATCTGATGGACAAGTGCAACCTGCACACCATTCTGCGCCTGCCGACGGGGATCTTTTATGCTCAAGGCGTGAAGACCAATGTGCTGTTTTTCCAGAAAGGCACGATTGAGAACCCACGTCAGGAGCAAGGCTGTACGCAGCGTGTGTGGGTTTACGATTTGCGCAGCAACATGCCAAATTTTGGTAAGCGTACGCCTTTTGGAGCGGCGCATCTCAAGCCTTTCGAAGAAGCGTATGGGGCGGATGCCAATGGCAATACCCCGCGTGCGGAGAATATCGAGGGGATTGGTGAGCTGAGTCGCTTTCGGGTGTTTACGCGCGATTTCATTGAGCAGCGTGGAGATTCGCTGGATATCAGCTGGTTGAAGGATAGAGACAGTCTGGATGCAAATGACTTGCCGGCGCCGGAGGTGTTGGCGGGTGAGGCCATGGCTGAGCTGACTGAGGCGCTGCATGAGTTGGAGGAGCTGATGAGGGCGATGGGTGCTGGGGATGAAGTGGCGGTGCAGAAGCAGTTGATGGCCGAGGTGATGGGATTGGTGGTGGCTGAGGAAACTAGCGCGGAGTTCAAATCGTGAGCTGGCAATCTCCGCAAACTTGGAAAACAGCAACACTTGCAGATATTTGCTATAGGATTGTTGACGGCTCTCATAACCCGCCTACCGGTCAGCCATCGGGAAAGCCGATGTTAAGCGCTAAGAATATTCAGAATGGAAAAATACATTTTGATGGATTGCGCTTATTGAGCACTGACGACTTTGAACTTGAAAACAATAGGACCAATATTTCTGCAGGGGATGTCTTGCTTACTATTGTTGGAGCCATTGGCCGCACCGCTGTAGTTCCAGCGACGGCACCTGAGTTCACACTGCAACGTAGCGTTGCAGTGTTAAAATCAAACCTTATGAACCCGAACTACCTCCGTTACCTTTTGGATTCCCCCGCAGCGCAGTCTTTCTTCTTGAATAATGCAAAAGGGACGGCGCAGAAGGGAATTTATCTGAAAGCCCTAGGCGGAATGCAAATACCCATTGCACCACCCGCGGAACAAGCACGCATCGCCCAAAAACTCGACGAACTACTGGCCCAGGTCGATACCCTTAAATGCCGTGTCGACAGCATCCCCGCGCTGCTCAAGCGCTTCCGCCAATCCGTCCTCGCCGCCGCAGTTTCCGGGCGGTTGACGGAGGATTGGCGTCATGCTCAAGCCGTGGATCCAGAATGGAAAAAAACTGCAATAAAATCAGTATGCAGCGTCGCATTTGACGGCCCGTTTGGCTCCAAGCTCAAGTCGGATGACTATACAAGCGAGGGAGTACGAGTAGTGCGCTTGGAAAACATCGGCCATATGGGGTTCATTTCCGAAAAAGAAACCTTCATAAGCCCTGCAAAGTTTAAAGAGCTTGCTAAGAACAAGCTTGAGCCAGGGGATATTTTGTTTTCGTCATTTGTCGATGAGGAGATCAGGGTTTGCCAATTACCAAAAAGCGAGGAGACTTTCATCAATAAGGCAGATTGCTTCTGTCTTCGAATCGATCAAACAGTTGCGAAACCTAAATTTTTACTATATTCACTGGCAGCTAGGCAAACCTACCGCCAGATCAGAGAAGCAGTCCATGGTGCAACACGGCCTAGGATTAATCTCGGGTTTCTGAAAGTCTTCGAGATCAGTCTTCCTTCCACAACTGAACAAATCGAAATCATTCAGCGTGTCGAACAGCTTTTCGCCTTCGTCAGCCAACTGGAAGTCCGCGTCAAAGTAGCTCAGGCGCGCATTGACGGCCTGACCCAAAGCATCCTTGCGAAGGCATTCCGCGGTGAGCTGGTACCGCAGGACCCGAACGACGAACCGGCCAGCGTACTGCTTGATCGCATCAAAGCCCAACACGCCGCTGCACCCAAGGGCAAACGCGGTCGCAGATCCGCCACGGCGGACTAAGCCTTACTTCTGGAAGAAAACCAACGATGTCAGTCCCGACCTACGACCAGTTCATCGAGCCCATCCTGCGTTTTCTCGCCGCCCACCCGGAGGGTGCCATGGCGGGCGAGGCCCACGAAGCGGCCGCCATGACACTTGGCCTAAGCGAAGCACAGCGGCAGGAGACCATCGCCAGTGGCCAGGCCACCTACAAGAACCGTTCAGGCTGGGCGCATGATCGGCTGAAGCGCGCCGGCTATTCCAGCAGCGCAAAGCGTGGCTACTGGCAGCTGACCGACACCGGCCGCGCCTTCGCCAAGGCCAACCCGGCTCCGTTGAGCCCAGAACAGGTCGAGCACCTAGCTGTGAACTTCATGAGCGTGAAGCTGAAGACAGCGCCGGACGCCGCCTCGCTGGATGAGAGCAACGACACTTCAACGCCGATTGCCCAGACCGACCTCGCCACTAGCAGCCCGCAGGAGCGCTTGAACCAAGCCATCCTCGAGCTGCGTACCAGCGTCGCGGGCGACCTGCTGGACAGCCTGCTGCAAGCGAGCCCGACGCGCTTCGAGCACATCGTACTCGATGTGCTGCATAGCCTGGGCTACGGCGCGAACCGTCAGGCGCTGCAACAAGTCGGCGGCAGTGGCGACGGCGGCATTGACGGAGTGATCTCGCTGGACGCGTTGGGGCTGGAGAAAGTCTACGTGCAGGCCAAACGCTGGCAGAGCACCGTCGGCCGGCCCGACCTGCAAGCGTTCTATGGCGCATTGGCCGGGCAGAAAGCCAAACGCGGTGTATTCATCACCACTTCCGGCTTCACCGCCCAGGCCGTTGACTTCGCGCGCTCGGTCGAGGGGCTGGTGCTGGTCGACGGCAAACGCCTGGTCAATCTGATGTTGGATCACGAGGTTGGTGTCAGCTCGCAGCTTTATAAGGTGCCGAGACTCGACAGCGATTACTTTGATGAGTCGCTTGGCTGAGTTCAAAAAGCACCATTCCATCGAAAGCCAGATCAACCAGCATTCCATCTGGTATTCCAAGCTATTTATTAGATTGATTATTAGCCAATAAAAACAGATAGATACCGACTTGTTTCAGATTACCCCGGCACATCTAAAGACGTCCACAGACGTCTTTAGATGTGCCTGAAACCCAGTAAATACGGGCGCGCGGGCAGTCCAGAATTGCTAGTGGCGCGTGCGCTGAATATTCTTGTAGTTCCAACCAATACCCCACCTTCCCTATAGGAACGAGCATGTTCACGAAGTCCCCAAAGTGATCGCGATTATCCACCCCAAGACGCGTTATCGTTAACTCTCATCGCTGGCACGCCAGCGCCTCTTCGTCATTCATCAGGACCGTGCCATGCCGTTGAGTTTTCACAAAATGCACGCCAACGGCGATGACTTTGTCATTGTCGACGCACGTACCACCATCAACCCCATCACCAGCGCCCTGGCCAAGCGCATGGGCGATCGTCACCGTGGGATTGGTTTCAACCAACTGGCGGTGATGCTCGATTGCGAGGATGCGGCGGCGTGGGTGATGTTCTGGAATGCCGATGGGACTGCGCTGGATGCGTGCGGCAGTGCCACGCGGGGGGTTGCCAGTCGTTTGATGAGCGAATTGAACAGTACGTCGGTGGTGCTGCGGACCAATCGCGGCTTGCTTACCTGTGAGCGCAGCGCAGCCAACAAAATCACCGTGGGCATGGGTGAGCCGCTGTTCGATTGGCAGCAGATTCCCCTGGCCCATGAGTTGGATACGGCGTATCTGCCGCTGGCCGGTGAGCCTGCCGCGTGCAGCATGGGCAATCCGCACTGCACTTTTTTTGTCGATGATCTGGGCACTCTTGATATCGCGGCAATCGGGCCGACGATTGAGACCAATCCATTGTTTCCCGAGAAGACGAATGTGCACTTCGTGCAGGTAATCAATCGCCGGCATATCCGGCTGCGGATCTGGGAGCTCGGCGGCGGTGTTGCGTTGGGTTCGGGCACGTGTTCATGCGGTGCGGCCGTCAACGGTATGCGGCGTGGGTTGCTGGACGATTGCGTCGAGGTTGAATGCGACGGCGGGAGCGTCACGGTGCAATGGCGAGGCACCGGCCCGGTGTTGCTCACTGGGCCGGTTGAGGTGGTTTTTTCAGGAGCGTTTGCGCTCTAGAAATCCCAGCGTGTGGTGACCATCGCGTTGCTTTATCCAACCAAAAGACATGGGCGATGATAGGCCCCCTCATTGTTCATGCATGGAAGCCCGTTGAATTGAAAAAAAAGCTTACCTCCAGGCGCCTCGTCGTCGGCTCGGCCATTTGGCTTTTCCTGGCGTTGATTGGGATATGGCTGTTCTGGATTTTTCCCAGCACGTTCTTTAACGCACTGACCACTAAAATCTATCTGGTGACGTCAACTGTGCTGGCTGCGGCAGGCTTTACAGTGAGTGTGCGACGTCATCATCCGCGCCTCAAATATTCAAAGCGCGATCTCCTATATGGCGCAGCCGGCATCTGGTGCGTTGCCCTTGCAGCAGAGTTCGTGCTGTTTTCAGTGCTTATCTACTTTTCAAGTTCAATTCCTGGCAGCTACAACGCTACCTACGAATATCACTCAAACCACAGATACTGCACTGGGGGACGGGTTTATGACCGGGAATTGGATAGAAGAATAAAGATCTGCCAGGCAAATGCTCTGAGAGAGGGCGGAAAAATACGTGTGGAAAAGCTCAGCGGCCCTTTAGGGATGGTCTGAAGTAGCCATGTATTTCCCCGGCATACCACCTAGCGCAACTTTT
>NZ_JAHIDY010000040.1:0-53957 GCF_018732265.1 Pseudomonas sp. TAE6080 | reverse complement strand
AGCGAGGCTGCGATGGCGGCGGTACAGGCAGCGAAGATGTCGCCTGATCCACCGCCATCGCAGCCTCGACGGGGCTTGGCAGCTCCTATCAAACATAAAATAAATTACTGATTTTAAAGGGTTAAAAATCACCTCTAAAAGCTGATATTTCGTAGGCGCCTCCAGTTTGCTGCGCGACAGCGCTACGTCGAAGAAACCTGGAAAGCCCCCTGCCCGTGGGCAGCCAGGGTGGGCCGATGACCTACGTTTCGCCGAAAACCGGCAAACAATACGTAGTCATCACCGCTGGTGGCGCGCGCCAATCCACCGACCGTGGCGACTACGTGATCGCCTACGCCCTGCCTTGAGTCCCATGCGGTGCTGATGCATCGCGGGATTGACCTTGATCTTGGAGGCTCGGTTGGAACACGATGGCTGCCTTGCACCGTTGACGAAAGGAGTATCGTTATGTTCCCACTGGATATCTGGCTGACCTATACCGCCGCCTGCCTGTTGCTGGTGCTCTCCCCCGGCCCGGACAACCTGCTGGCCATCGCCAGGGGGCTGAGCCAGGGGCGCATGGCAGCGGCCGTTTCGGGGGTGGCTTCGGGCACCGGGATCCTGTTTCACGTGGCCACCGCCTCGCTGGGCCTGACCCTGTTGATGCAGACATCCGCCGTGGCGTTCTGGGTGGTTAAAGTAATCGGCGCCAGCTACCTGGTGTGGCTGGGCATCAAGGTCTTGCGTTCGCGCAGCCTGATCAACTTCAAGCCGGCGGCACGGCAACCGCTCAAAAGCATCTTCCTCACCGGTTTCCTGTCGGCGGCACTGAACCCCAAGCCTGGGCTGTTTGTGCTGGCGTTCATTCCACAGTTCGTCAACCCGGCATTGGGCTCGGTCACGTTGCAAATGATGGTCTACGGCGCCTGGTTCGCCGCATTGACCGCCCTGGGCTTTGCGCTCATGGGCGTTTTTGCGACACGCCTGTCGACCTGGCTGCAACGCAAGCCAAAAGTCGTCAATGGCCTGAATGTGGGCGCCGGACTGACCTTCGTCGCGTCCGGGCTTTCGGTGGCGGCACTCAGCCAAAAATAAACCGGCCTCCCAAGGACCCTCGTGAACAAAGACCAGCTTGAGCATAACCAGATCCCAATCTACTTCGTGGCGGTCATCATCGCCGCTGTCGGTGGCCTGCTCGCGCCTCAGGCAGCGCAGAGCCTGGGCGTCCTCGTCACCCCGGCGATTGCCGGGTTGATGTATGCGATGTTCCTACAAATCCCGTTTCTTGAACTGCGCCAGGGCCTGGTCAACAAACGCTTTATCGCGGCATTGGTGGTGGCCAATTTCGTGCTGATCCCTCTGCTTGTATGGGTCATTACCCTGGGCCTGCATGATCAACCGGCGATCCTGATCGGTGCACTCCTGGTGCTGCTGACGCCATGCATCGACTACGTGGTGGTGTTTACCCATATTGGCAAAGGCGATGCCCGATTGACGCTGGCCGCCACGCCCTTGCTGCTGTTACTGCAACTGGCGCTGCTGCCGTTGTACCTGGCACTGATTCCAGGCAGTGAGACAGCCGTAGCGATTGCCATCGGCCCGTTTGTCGAGGCATTCGTGATGTTGATCGCGGTGCCGTTGCTGCTGGCGGTACTGACGTGTGCCGGGGCCAGGCGTTCGCCACAGGTTGCGCGCTGGAACGCGGGCTGGGCGTGGATGCCGGTGCCCGCCATGGCGGCGGTGCTGATCGTGGTGATTGGTTCACAGATCGCATTCGTGGTGCGGGAGATCGAGCAGTTGTTGCCGGTGATCCCGGTGTACCTCGGTTTCATGGTGCTCGCCCCGGTGCTTGGCGCCATGACGGCCTGGGCTTTGCGCCTGCCCGCCGCCACGGCGCGCTCGGTCACCTTCAGCAGTGCCACGCGCAACTCGCTGGTGGTCCTGCCATTGGCGCTGGCCTTGCCCGAAGACATGCGCATGCTGGCCGCCGCGGCGATCATTACCCAGACATTGATCGAACTGGTCTGTGAGCTGATCTACATCCGTGTCATCCCGGCCCTAGTCTGGCGCAGCCGTTAGGACTGCTCGCGCGTGGCGTGCCAGCACAGCAGCGAGCCTGCGGTCACCAATACCGCGCCCTGCCAGAACTGTGGGGTGAGGTGGGCGCCCAGCCAGAGCGCCGCGAATGCCGATGACAGCACCGGCGCGCCATAGGACGCGGTCGCCAGCAAGGTCAGGTTGCCGCGCAGGATGCCGATATTCCACAAGGCATAGCCGCCCGCCATCGCAATACCCGTGGCCAGCAACTCCAGGCTGTTGCCCAGGGTCACGGCCGGCAAGACCTCGGCACTCAAGCCGTACTTCACCCACAGCACCGCTGCCGTCAGGATGAAAAACAGCACCACCAGGTTTTGCCCGCCGGCATAGCGCCGCGTGACATTGCAATACAAGGCGAAGGTGATCGCACACCCCAGGGCCAGGCTGTAGCTCAGAGGGTTGGATTGCACATTGGCGACGATGGTTGCCAATGCCAGACCGTCACCGCTGACCACCCACAGGATGCCAAACAGCGCCAATACACTGCCCGGCACGATGATCCAGCGAGCCTTTTGCCCGTTCATGACAATCGCCAGCAACACCGTCAGGCACGGCCACAGGTAATTGACCACGCCCAGTTCGATGGCCTGGTTGCGACTGCTGGCAAAACCCAGGGCCAGGGACAGGCACACCTCATACGCGACAAACAGTGCGCTGCCCATGATCAGGTACGGCCAGGACGTGGCGCGCAGGCGTGGTCGCCCGAGCCACGCCATCAGCAGGACGGCACCCAACGTGTAGATCAGCGCCGCGCCGCCCAATGGCCCGAACAGTTCGCTGACACTGCGGATCAGCCCGGCGGCGGTACTCCACAAAAGGATTGCCACCAAACCACACGCCGTCGCGGCCCGTTCACCCCTGATCTGCATTGCTGACTCTCTGAGCGTTAAAAAGCTGCAACGGTACAGGTAAATCACACCCTGTAGGAGCCTGGGGTTTTGGTTGCGGTTTGCGCAACAGTGTTTTGTTATCAATGAGATTGATAGCCCCCTAACGAAAACCCCATGCTAGAGAGCTTTCCCGGCGCTTATATCATTCCGAATGATAGTTACCTTTGCTTCATTCGATTCGTGAGATAGCAGCCCGCCGAGCATGATCCGCCCATCTCAAATACATTGGCGGATGCACCTCATGGAACAGTCACTCAAACATTTGCGCTATCCCCTGGCCCTGTTGGCCGTGTTGGTGATGAGCGCATGCGGCAAGGCCCCCGAGCAAGCGGCCGCCATGCCCGCCAGCAAAGTCAGCGTTGCCAAGGTCCTGGAACAACCGGTCAATGAATGGGATGAGTTCACTGGCCGCCTGGAAGCCCCGGAAACCGTGCAGATACGCCCGCGCGTATCAGGCCAGATCGACCAGGTAGCGTTTACCGAAGGTGCGCTGGTGAAGAAAGGCGACCTGCTGTTCCAGATCGACCCGCGTCCGTTCCAGGCTGAAGTGCGTCGCCTTGAAGCCCAACTTCAACAAACCAGAGCCGCCGCATCGCGCAGTGACAACGAAGCCCAGCGTGGCGAGCGCCTGCGCCAGAGCAATGCGATTTCCGCCGAGCTGGCCGACTCACGGACCACTGCCGCCCAGGAAGCCCGTGCTGCCGTGGCCGGAATCCAGGCACAACTGGACCTGGCCAAGCTGAACCTGAGCTTCACTCGCGTCATCTCACCGATCAGCGGCCGCGTCAGCCGCGCGGCGATCACCGCCGGTAACCTGGTGACCGCCGATGTCACCGAGCTGACCAGCGTGGTCTCCACCGACAAGGTCTATGCCTACTTCGACGCCGATGAACGCGTGTACCTCAAGTACACCGAACTGGCGCGCCAGGGCCGTCGCGGCGCCACCACCCCGGTGTACCTGGGCCTGTCCAACGAAGACGGCAACCCGCACCTGGGCCAGATGAACTTTGTCGACAACCAGGTCAACCCGGCCACCGGCACCATTCGTGGGCGCGCCGTGTTCGACAACACAGACGGGCGCTTCACCCCCGGCCTGTATGCGCGCCTGAAACTGGTGGGCAGCGGCACCTACTCCGCCGTGCTGATCACCGACGAGGCCGTGGGCACCGACCTGGGCAAGAAGTTCGTACTGGTCATGGACGGCGACAACAAGTCCGCCTACCGCGCCGTCGAACTGGGGCCAAAGATCGAAGGCTTGCGCATCGTGCGCAGCGGCCTGACCAAGGACGACACGATTATTGTCAAGGGCCTGCAGCGAGTGCGTCCGGGATCGCCGGTAGCACCGGAGACCATCCCGATGGCCAGCCAGGCCACCCTCGCCGCCTTGGCACAACAACGACAAGCGCTTGAAGCCAGCAACCTTGAGCAAGTGGCGCCGGACAACAAAGCCGCACCCAAGCTCGCCAGTGTCGCGACTCCACGCGGTTAAGGGACTACACACAAGATGAATTTCTCCAAGTTCTTCATTTCGCGGCCGATCTTCGCAGCAGTGTTATCGCTGCTGATCCTGATCGCCGGCGCGATCTCGCTGTTCCAGTTACCGATCAGTGAATACCCGGAAGTGGTGCCGCCGACCGTTGTCGTACGTGCCAGCTTCCCGGGCGCCAACCCCAAAGTCATCGGTGAAACCGTGGCCGCGCCGTTGGAACAAGCGATCACCGGTGTCGAGAACATGCTCTACATGTCCTCGCAATCGACCGCCGACGGCAAGATCACCCTGACCATCACCTTCGCCCTGGGCACCGACCTGGATAACGCGCAGGTGCAGGTGCAGAACCGGGTGACCCGTACCCAACCCAAGCTGCCGGAAGAAGTGACGCGCATCGGTATTACCGTGGACAAGGCCTCCCCCGACCTGACCATGGTCGTGCACTTGACCTCGCCGGATCAGCGTTACGACATGCTCTACCTGTCCAACTACGCCATCCTCAATATCAAGGATGAGCTGGCGCGCCTGGGCGGTGTCGGTGATGTGCAGTTGTTCGGCATGGGCGACTACTCGTTGCGCGTCTGGCTGGATCCGAACAAGACCGCTTCACGCAACCTGACCGCCACCGATGTGGTGACCGCGATTCGCGAGCAGAACCGCCAGGTAGCGGCCGGTGCCCTCGGTGCACCGCCTGCGCCGACGGCCACCAGCTTCCAGTTGTCAGTCAACACCCAAGGGCGCCTGGTCACCGAGGAAGAGTTCGAGAACATCATTATTCGCGCAGGCGATAACGGTGAAATCACCCGCCTCAAGGACATTGCCCGGGTCGAGCTGGGTTCCAGCCAATACGCCTTGCGTTCGCTGCTCAACAACCAGCCGGCGGTGGCGCTCCCGATCTTCCAGCGCCCTGGCTCCAACGCGATCCAGATCTCCAATGAAGTGCGCGACAAGATGGCGGAGCTGAAAAAGAGCTTCCCCGAAGGCATGGACTTCAGCATCGTCTATGACCCGACCATCTTCGTGCGTGGCTCCATCGAGGCCGTGGTACACACCCTGTTCGAAGCACTGATCCTGGTGGTGCTGGTGGTGATTCTGTTCCTGCAGACCTGGCGCGCCTCGATCATTCCGTTGGTAGCGGTGCCGGTATCGTTGATCGGTACCTTTGCGGTGATGCATCTGTTTGGCTTCTCGCTCAATGCCCTGTCACTGTTTGGCCTGGTATTGGCCATCGGCATCGTGGTCGACGACGCCATCGTGGTGGTAGAGAACGTCGAACGTAATATCGAACTGGGCCTGGAACCATTCCCGGCCACCGAAAAAGCCATGAGCGAAGTGACCGGGCCGATCATTGCCACGGCGCTGGTGTTGTGTGCGGTGTTCATTCCGGCAGCCTTTATCAGCGGCCTGACAGGGCAGTTCTACAAGCAGTTCGCCTTGACCATCGCGATCTCCACCGTGATCTCGGCCTTCAACTCGCTGACCTTGTCCCCTGCCCTGGCCGCCGTGTTGCTGCGCAGCCATGATGCGCCGAAGGATCGTTTCTCCAAGGTCCTCGACAAGGTGTTTGGCGGCTGGTTGTTCCGCCCGTTCAACCGCTTCTTCGAACGCGCCAGTGGTGGCTACGTCAGCACCGTGCGCCGGGTAATCCGTGGCAGCGGCATTGCGCTGTTCCTGTACGCCGGCCTGATGGTGCTGACCTGGTTCGGTTTTGCCCACACCCCGACCGGTTTCGTCCCGGCCCAGGACAAGCAATACCTGGTGGCTTTCGCCCAACTGCCGGACGCTGCCAGCCTGGATCGCACCGAAGACGTGATCAAGCGCATGTCGGATATCGCCCTCAAGCAACCGGGCGTCGAAAGTGCCGTGGCCTTCCCTGGCCTGTCGATCAACGGTTTTACCAACAGCCCCAACAGCGGCATCGTGTTCGTGACCTTGAAGCCGTTTGACGAGCGCAAGGCCGTGGGCATGTCCGCAGGTGAAATCGCCGGTGCCCTGAACGGCAAGTACGCCGATATCCAGGAAGCCTACATGGCGATCTTCCCGCCGCCGCCAGTACAGGGCCTGGGCACCATTGGCGGGTTCCGCCTGCAAGTCGAAGACCGCGGCAACCTGGGCTATGAGGAACTGTACAAAGAAGTACAGAACATCATCACCAAGAGCCACAACGTGCCGGAACTGTTCGGCCTGTTTACCAGCTACACGGTCAACGTGCCCCAGGTCGATGCCGCTATCGACCGTGAAAAGGCCAAGACCCATGGCGTGGCGATCAGCGACATCTTCGACACCCTGCAGATCTACCTGGGTTCGCTGTATGCCAACGACTTCAACCGCTTTGGCCGTACTTATCAGGTCAACGTCCAGGCCGAGCAGCAGTTCCGCCTTGAAGACGAGCAGATCGGTCAGCTGAAAGTGCGCAACAACAAGGGCGAGATGATCCCGCTGGCGACCTTTATCAAGGTCAGCGACACCTCGGGGCCGGACCGCGTGATGCACTACAACGGCTTTATCACTGCCGAGATCAACGGCAACGCCGCACCGGGCTACAGCTCGGGCCAGGCCCAAGCGGCGATCGAGAAACTGCTCAAGGAAGAACTGCCCAACGGCATGACCTACGAGTGGACTGACCTGACGTATCAGCAAATCCTCTCGGGCAATACCGCGCTGTTCGTGTTCCCGCTCTGTGTACTGCTGGCGTTCCTGGTACTGGCCGCCCAATACGAAAGCTGGAGCCTGCCACTGGCGGTGATCCTGATCGTACCGATGACTCTGCTGTCGGCCATTACCGGGGTGATTCTGTCCGGTGGCGATAACAACATCTTTACCCAGATCGGCTTGATCGTACTGGTGGGACTGGCCTGTAAGAACGCGATCCTGATCGTCGAGTTCGCCAAGGATAAGCAGGAAGAAGGCCTCGACCCGCTGGCTGCGGTGCTGGAAGCCTGCCGCCTGCGTCTGCGGCCGATCCTGATGACCTCGTTCGCCTTCATCATGGGCGTGGTGCCCCTGGTGCTCTCCAGCGGTGCGGGTGCCGAGATGCGTCATGCCATGGGTGTGGCGGTATTCTCCGGGATGATCGGGGTGACCTTCTTCGGCCTGTTGCTGACGCCGGTGTTCTACGTGTTGATCCGCCGTTATGTGGAGCGCAGCGATGCACGCAAAGCGGCCAAGGCCTTGAAGCTGGAGACACAGCAATGAGTGTGAAAGTGTTCCTGCCGAGCCTGCTGGTATTGGCGCTCAGCGCCTGTGCCGTCGGCCCGGACTATAAAACCCAGCCACTGGAGGCGGCCACTATCACGGCCGCCGCCGATGCCAAGCAATACGACCACGCCAAGTTCGAAGGTATCTGGTGGCAGCAGTTTGAAGATCCGACCCTCAACCAGTTGGTGACGCAATCGTTGCAAGGCAACCGCGATTTGCGCGTTGCATTTGCCCGCCTGCGGGCCGCCCGGGCGATTCGTGATGACGCCAGCAATGACGCGATGCCCACCATCACCAGCCGCGTCAGCAGCGATTTGGCCAAGGGCCAGATCCCTGGCCAAACCACGCGCCGGGTCAATAGCGAACGCTATGACCTGGGCCTGGACATGGCCTGGGAGCTGGACCTGTTCGGCCGTATCCAGCGCAACCTGGAAGCCAGCGACGCCGACCAGCAGGCCGCCGAAGCCGACCTCTATCAACTGCAAGTCAGCCTGATTGCCGAATTGGTGGATGCCTACGGCCAACTGCGCGGTGCGCAACTGCGGGAAAAAATCGCCCTGGCCAACCTGAAGAACCAGCAGGACTCGCGCACCATCACCGAAAGCCTGCGCGATGCCGGCGTCGGCGACCAACTGGACGTGGTACGTGCCGATGCGCGCCTGGCGGCAGTCGAAGCCAGCGTGCCGCAATTGCAGGCTGAACAAGTGCGCGAACGCAACCGCATCGCCACCCTGCTCGGCCAGCGCCCGGACACACTCACGGTGGACCTGAGCCCGGCCAACCTGCCGGCGATTGCCAAAGCCTTGCCGATTGGCGACCCGGGGCAATTGCTGCAACGGCGCCCGGACATTCTCAGCGCCGAACGCAAACTGGCAGCGGCCACCGCGCGTATCGGCGTGGCCAAGGCCGACCTGTTTCCACGGGTCAGCCTCAGTGGCTTCCTTGGGTTTACCGCTGGCCGTGGCTCGCAGATCGGCTCATCCGCCGCCAATGCCTGGGCCCTGGGCCCGAGCATCACCTGGGCCGCCTTTGACCTGGGCAGCGTGCGCGCCCGTTTGCGCGGTGCCGACGCCGAAGCCGACGGCGCCCTGGCCACCTACGAGCAGCAAGTATTGCTGGCATTGGAAGAATCCGAGAACGCGTTCAGCGACTACGGCAAGCGCCAGCAACGCCTGGTCTCGCTGATCCGCCAGAGCGAATCGAGCCGTGCAGCAGCCGACCTGGCCGAGATTCGCTACCGCGAAGGCACTGCCGACTTCCTCGTGCTACTCGACGCCCAGCGCGAGCGCCTGCTCGCCGAAGACGCCCAGGCCCTGGCCGAAGTGGACCTGTATCGCGGCATCGTGGCGATCTACAAGGCGCTGGGTGGTGGTTGGCAGCCAGAGACAACGGTCGCCAGCCTCAAGTGAAGTAAAGAGCTCCTTTGGTTGGTCGCATCCAGCCAATTTTTAGCCCCGTGGTCCATTCGGCCACGGGGCTTTTTTTTGCCTGCTTATCGGGTAGGAGCGAGCTTGCTCGCGAAAAACTTGAGAACGCCGCGTTCGCCCTGCACGCGCGCCGTTATCGTTAACGTCTTTCGCGGGCAAGCTCGCTCCTACAATTGACTTAAGTCAGGATCAAGCTGCGGTAATGCCCAGGGTTGGAACCCGACCATTTGCGAAAGGCTTTGTAGAACGAACTCACATCGGCAAAGCCCAGGCGGCTGGCGATCTCGGCGAAGCTGATATCGGCCTCGGCCAGCCAGACAACCGCCAGCTCCTTGCGCACGCTGTCCTTGAGGCCCTGGTACGTCTGCCCTTCTTCGGCCAGGCGCCGGCGCAGGGTGGAAGCGGACATGCATAGGTCGTGGGCCAGGCTTTCAGTTTCCGGCCACTGTTGGGCCGGGCGCTGGCGCAGGTCGTGCTTGATGCGCATTGCCAGGCTGTCCGGATCACGGTACTTGACCAGAATATTGGCCGGGGCCAGGGCCAGAAAGCGCTTGAGCTCCTCGGGGCTGCGTTTGATCGGCAGGTCGAGGCAGTCGGCCGAGAAGATCATCCGGGTACGGGGCCGGTCGAAGCGCAGGTTGTCGGAAAACATCACCTGGTAATCATCACAAAATCCTGGCTGCGCACCCCGCAACTCGATGGCCAGGATCGGAATGCGCCGCCCGGCCAGCCAGCAGGCGACGCCGTGGACGATCATCCAGTAGCAAAAATAGGTGAACGCCCGGCGCGGTTCTGTTTCGGGCTCCAGCAATACGATTTCTGCCAGGCTTTGTTGGCGCACCAGTGCGGCCGGCAGGTTTTCCAGCATCAGCGACAGGAAGCTCAGGCCGGTTTCCAGGGCGTCGGCCAGGGTCGGCTGGGCCATGGACGCACGGCAGAGGAATTCCAGACTGCCGGATTTGAGCTTGCGCGGGTCCATACCAAAGAATTCGTCATCCCTGCGCCGTGCCAGCAAACGCCACAGCCGTGCATAAGCCAACGCCGGGACCCTGGCATCAGGCTGCTCCAGCAAAACCGGATCAATCCCGACCTTGACCAGCGCCTCGCGCGTCGCCGCACCGGGGGCGCAGCTCTGCAACAGCGCTTCATGCACCAGATGGATAGAGATGGTGTCTTTTTCCGACATGGACCAGGGCTCAATCTTGTAAGTCGGCCATTGTAGGAGCGTGTTGGCTTGTGAGGAACTCAAATTAACGTCACTCACCGTAGCCGCCGGGGTATGAACCTCTGTTCAGGCAGCGTTCAGAAAACGTCAAGATCCTCTGTTTAGTAATGAGTATCATTATGTTACAACTTAGCACCCTAACTAATTACGTTGCGGTGTCCGATGCTCGTCCCCTTTCTCATCATGTTGCGCGAAGGCATTGAAGCCGCCTTGATCGTTGGCATCATCGCCAGCTACCTGCAACAGACCGGTCGTGGCCAGTGGATGCCGGCCGTATGGGTTGGCGTGTTTCTCGCCGCCGCCCTGGCCCTGCTGGTCGGTGGCGGCCTGGAGCTGGTCAGCGCCGAGTTCCCGCAAAAGCAGCAAGAACTGTTCGAAGGCATTGTCGGCCTGGTGGCCGTGGCCATTCTCAGTTCCATGGTGTTCTGGATGCGCAAGGTCGCACGCTCGATCAAGCACTCCCTGCACCAATCCCTGGATCATGCCTTGGCGGGCTCGCGCAATCAGGTGATCGCGCTGATTGCCATGGTGTTTTTCGCCGTGGCCCGCGAAGGCCTGGAAACGGTGTTCTTCCTCCTGGCCGTGTTCCAGCAGAGCGAAGGCCCGGCTGCGCCCATCGGCGCCCTGCTCGGCCTGGTGCTGGCGATTGTCGTGGGGTTCCTGATCTACAGCGGCAGCATGCGCCTGAACCTCGCTGCGTTCTTTCGCTGGACCGGGCTGTTCATCCTCTTGGTGGCCGCCGGCATCCTCGCCAATTCGGTGCAGGCCCTGCATGAAGCCGGGGTGTGGAACCACCTGCAAAACGTACTGTTCGACTTCAGCGCAACCCTGCCGATGGATGGCCCGCTGGGTTCGGTGCTGGCCGGCATGTTCGGCTATCAGGACGCGCCGACCGTCAGCACCCTGGGCGCCTATCTGATTTACCTGGTGCTGGCGTTGCTGATGTTCTTCCTGCCCGCCGCGCCAGCCAACCCCTCTTCCGTCTCCAGCCAGTAAGGTTGTCCCTTGCCAAACCAAGCCCCTGCCCCCGCCTCGCCACCCCGCGCCTTGCGTTGGGCGTTAGCCGGCTCGGTGATCGTGATGATCGCCGCCGGTGGCCTGTTCTACTACGCCGCGCAATTGGCCGCCGCCAAGCGTCAGATCAATCACAATGAAATTGCCGTGATCATCCACGCTCACGCCTGCGAACCCAATGCCCTGACAGTACCGGCCGGTCGCGCGAGTTTTCGCATCATCAACCGTTCGGATCGCGCGGTTGAGTGGGAGATCCTCGACGGCGTACTGGTCGTCGAAGAGCGTGAAAACATCGCCCCGGGCCTGAGCCAGGTGATCAACGCCAACCTGCTGCCGGGCGACTACGCCATTACCTGTGGCCTGTTGAGTAACCCGCGCGGCACCCTGCATGTGACACCCACCGCCGAGTCCGACGCCCAGGCCAAAGCCAAGCCGTCGATGATTGCCTTTATCGGCCCGCTGTCGGAGTTTCGCGTGTATCTGAGCAGCCAAAGTGGCGCCTTGATCAAAGCCGTCACGGCCCTGGAGCAAGCGATGATTGCTGGCGACCTGACGCAAGCCCAGGCCCTGTACCTGCCGGCACGCGAGGCTTACCAGCACCTGGCCCCGGCGGCCCAGCGCCTGGCTGAGCTGGACAACGCGATCAACGCCCGTGCCGATTACTTCGAAAAGCGCGAACAGGACCCGGCCTTCAGCGGCTTCCATCGCCTGGAATACGGCCTGTTCGCGCAACACAGTCTCGACGGCCTGACGCCGATTGCCCAACGCCTGGTTGGCGATGTCACCACCCTCAAGCAGCAATTGCTGGCGCAGTCGCTGCCGCCCGAGCAGTTGGTGAGCATCGTGGTGCGCAACCTCAACAGCCTGGCCGACGTGCGCGCTGCCAGTGGCGAGGAAGAACGCTACAGCCACCTCGACCTCAATGGTTTTGCCGCCAACCTTGAAGTGGCGCGCAAGGTGGTAGACCTGATGCGACCGCTACTGGCCAAGTCCGCCGCCGACCTGTTGCCGGGGATCGATAGCGCGATCAGCACCTTCGCGGCGCAACTCGACGGCCTGAAGGTCGATGGCCACTACCGTACCTATGACAGCGTTACCGCCGATCAGCGTCAGCAGATCGCCGACAAGGCCAAGGCTCTGGCCGCCGCACTCGATGGAATCGACCCAGCCCTTGGCCTCTCTGGCCTTTAGTGAAGACGACCGAATAGATGAGTGATTCAGAACAGTTCAACACCCAGCGCCGCCGTGTGTTGCTGGGCATGGCCGCCACGGGTGCGGCGATTGCCGGCAGCAGCCTCAGTTGCCCGGCGCTGGCGGCCGGCGCGGCCCAGGTCACCAGCGCGCCCAGCAGCGAGAAAACCCAGGACCACCATGCCTTCCACGGCAAGCACCAGAGCGGCATCGTCACCCCACGCCCGGCCTGCGGCATGCTGGTGGCGTTCGATGTGTTGGCCAGCGATCGCGAGGATCTGGAGCGGCTGTTTCGCACCCTCAACGAGCGCATTGGTTTCCTGATGACCGGCGGTACGGTGCCACAGGTCGATCCAAAACTGCCGCCCACCGACTCCGGAATCCTCGGCCCGGTGGTCACCCCGGACAACCTGACGATTACCGTGTCGGTGGGTGAGTCGCTGTTCGATGAGCGTTTCGGGCTGGCAGGCGCCAAGCCAAGGCGCCTGAGCCGCATGATCGGCTTCCCCAATGATGCGCTGGACCCTGCGCAGTGCCATGGTGACTTGAGCCTGCAGTTGAGCTCCAACACCCCCGACACCAATATCCACGCCCTGCGCGATATTGTGAAAAACCTGCCGGACCTGCTGCTGGTGCGCTGGAAACAGGAAGGCAGCGTGCCGCCCCAGGCCCCTGCCCGTACTGGCGAGCCGGCGCAAAGTGCGCGCAACTTCCTCGGTTTTCGCGACGGCTCGGCCAACCCTGACTCCAACGACAAACAGGCCATGGACCAGATTGTGTGGGTGCAGCCAGGCAGTGACGAACCGGCCTGGGCCGCCAATGGCAGCTACCAGGCGGTGCGGATCATCCGCAATTTCGTCGAGCGCTGGGACCGCACGCCGTTGCAGGAACAGGAAAGCATCATCGGCCGGATCAAGACCAGTGGCGCGCCCATGGGCGGCCACAGCGAAACCCAGGTGCCGGACTACGGCCAGGATCCAGAAGGCAAACTGACCAAGCTCGATGCGCATATCCGCCTGGCCAACCCGCGCACCGCCGCGACCCAGGCCAGCCTGATCCTGCGCCGGCCCTTCAACTACTCCAACGGCGTGAACAAGAACGGTCAGCTGGACATGGGCCTGTTGTTTATCTGCTATCAGGCGGACCTGGAGAAAGGCTTTATCGCCGTACAAACCCGGCTCAATGGCGAGCCCCTGGAGGAGTACCTCAAGCCAGTGGGCGGCGGCTACTTCTTCACCCTGCCGGGCATCACCGGGCCGCAGGACTTCATCGGCCGCACGTTGCTGCAAGCCACTGCCAACACTTGAACCCACTCCACAGCGGAAACCGCCCCATGAAAAAGTCGTCTCTTGCGTTGTCGTTGTTGTTGACCCTTTCGCCACTCGCGGCCATGGCTGCGACGGCGCCCCTGGATCTGGTGGGCCCGGTTTCGGACTACAAGATCTATGTCACCGACAAGATCGATGAACTGGTGACCCAGACCCAGGCCTTCACCGATGCGGTGAAAAAAGGCGACCTGGCCACCGCGAAAAAACTCTACGCGCCCACCCGCGTGCACTATGAAGCCATCGAGCCGATCGCCGAGTTGTTCAGCGACCTCGATGCCGCGATCGACTCACGGGTCGACGATCACGAAAAAGGCGTGAAGGCCGAGGACTTCACCGGTTTCCACCGTATTGAATACAGTCTGTTTGCCGAGAACAGCACCCAGGGCCTGGGCGCCCTGGCCGATGGTTTGAACAAGGACGTCAAAGACCTGCAAGCCCGCGTCGCCGGCCTGACCTTCCCGCCGGAAAAAGTCGTCGGCGGTGCTGCCGCACTGCTCGAAGAAGTGGCTGCTACCAAGATCTCCGGCGAAGAAGACCGCTACAGCCACACCGACCTGTATGACTTCCAGGGCAATATCGACGGGGCGAAGAAGATCGTCGACCTGTTCCGCGGGCAGATCGAGCAACAGGACAAGGCGTTCTTGGCCAAGGTCGACAAGAACTTTGCCACGGTGGACACGATCCTGGCCAAATACAAAACGGCCGATGGCGGCTTTGAAACCTATGACAAGGTCAAGGAGAATGACCGCAAGGCCCTGGTCGGCCCGGTCAACACCCTGGCCGAAGACCTGTCGAGCCTGCGTGGCAAGCTGGGCCTGAACTGACAGAACCCCTGTGGGAGCGGGCTTGCTCGCGAAGGCGTCGGCCCAGCAAACATTGATGTTGACTGACCCCGTGCTTTCGCGAGCAAACCCGCTCCCTCAGGGGATCTTCGCTGCTTTGAGCATTGCGTTCGCTTACTGATCGACATTAGGGCGCAGAGCAGCTGTAGATCTTCATCATTGCCGCTAATCGCGCTTTGCGTTTAACCGTCTTACCTATAACGTTCAATCGATCCCACTCACGGAAGATTTCCCATGCCCGATTCGGCCGCCAGCATTGATGCTGCCTTGCCCACCTCTGCTTCGTTCAACCTGCGCCCCCTGCTGATCGCCAACATGGCCTGCACCATGGCGATGATGGCGTTTGTCTCGCTGATCGGTCCCATCGCCCGGGTGCTGGGGCTGGCGACCTGGCAAGCGGGTGCGGCGGTGACCGTGTCCGGGGTGATCTGGATGCTGCTGGCGCGGCCCTGGGGCCAGGCCAGTGATCGCCTGGGGCGGCGGCGAGTGCTGCTGTTGGGTACCGGTGGTTTCACCCTGGCGTACTGGGCGCTGTGTGTGTTTATCGACGCCTCCCTGCAACTGCTGCCCTCAGCCATGCTGGCTTTTATCGGGCTGGTGTTGGGGCGCGGGTTGATCGGGGTGTTCTACGCCGCGATCCCGGTGGGGGGCTATGCGCTGATCGCGGACAATATCGAGCCGGCCCACCGCGCCAAGGCCATGGCCTCGCTCGGGGCGGCAAACGCCTGCGGCCTGGTACTGGGCCCGGCGATTGCAGCGCTGCTGGCCCGCTACAGCCTGAGCCTGCCGTTTTATGCGATGGCGCTGCTGCCCATGCTGGGCTTTTTGGTGTTGCTGGTGAAACTGCCGCGCCAGGAACTGCACCTCAAGCAACCGCCCAAGGCCGTCAACCTTTCGGACCCGCGCTTGCGGCGCCCATTGGTGGTGGCATTTGCCGCCATGCTGTGTGTATCCATCGCCCAGATCACCGTGGGCTTTTTCGCCCTGGACCGCCTGAAGATGAACCCCGCCGACGCCGCACAAACCGCCGGGATTGCCCTGACGATGGTGGGCTTGGCCTTGATCTGCTCGCAATTGCTGGTGCGCAAACTCGAATGGCCACCGCTGCGGATGATCCGCGTCGGCGCCATTGTCTCGGCACTGGGCTTTGCCGGCAGCATGTTCGCGGATACGGCGTGGATTCTCTGGCTGTGTTTCTTCGTCTCGGCAGCGGGCATGGGCTGGATCTTCCCGTCGTTCGCCGCACTGGCGGCCAACGCGGTGGAAGCCTCGGAACAAGGTGCCACTGCCGGCTCAGTCGGTGCGGCGCAAGGCTTGGGCGTAGTGGTCGGGCCGCTGGCCGGGACCCTGATCTATGCCATCGAGCCACGGCTGCCCTACCTGGTCGCCGCCGCCCTGCTGCTGCTCATTGCACTCTGGCCAGCACCGCGCCGCTAGAGGATCCGATACAGCAAGCGCTCGACCCGTACCCGACTGACCCGACGCAGGAACTTGCCGACGGCTTCGGGGTAATCCACCAGCGTCTGCAACTGCTGGTAGCCCTGGATCCGCGTGGTGTGCCGGAAAACCTCCTCAAGCTCGCGCCCCCGCGGCGCAAGCCACTGGCCCTGGGGATCGTCGATCAGCAAGGCGTTTTCCAGGTCCAGGCGGAAGGCCCGGGGGTTGAGGTTGTTGCCGGTGAGCAAGGTATAGCGCGCGTCGACCCACATGCCCTTGAGGTGGTAGGTGTTGTCCCCGTCGCGCCACAGGTGCAGGTTGAGCAGGCCGCTGTCGATCATGCGCTGATGGCGCTTGGCAAAGCGGCGCAGGCTGATTTCGTAGAGGTATGGCAGCGCGGCGATGATCCTGAACGGCTCGCTGGGCGGGATGTAGAAGTCGTTGGCCGTCTTGTCGCCGACGATGATGTCGATCTTCACCCCACGGGCCAGTGCACGATTGATTTCCCGGGTGACCGGCAGCGGCAGGTTGAAATACGGGGTGCAGATGGTCAACTGCTGCTGGGCGCTGGCGATCAGTTCGCAGATCACCCGGCTCAGCGGGTTATTCTTGCCCACCCCCAGCAGCGGGCTGAGCGACAACCCGCCAATGCCAGCCTGGCCGGCCGTGGTGTCATAGGTCGCGTGCTTGAGCCGGCTGCGCAAGTCGCCGATGTCATTGCGCAGGCTGCGGGTGCTGGGCAGGTTGGGCAGGTCGAGACGGTGCACCGCCTTGGAGGCGACCAGGCCGTGTTCCACCAGGTGCTGCATGGAGTCGGCCAATGGTTTGTTGTGGATCAGGTGATAGCGGTCAAAGCGATATTTGTCGAACTTGTGCAAATACACATTGTTGAGACTGGCGCCGCTGTAGAGCACGCTGTCATCGATCACAAAGCCCTTTAGATGCAGCACGCCAAACAGCTCGCGGGTCTGCACCGGTACGCCGTACACCGGCACTTGCGTCGGGTGTGACTGGGTCATCGCCTGGTACCAGGCGCTGTTGCCTGGCTGCTTGCCCGCGCCGATCAGCCCGCGCTGGGCCCGCAGCCAGTCAACCATCACCACGATATCCAGCCCGGGCCGTGCAGCCTTGGCGGCATGTAGCGCGTCAAACACTTCTTGCCCCGCTTCGTCCTGTTGCAGGTACAAAGCGACGATGTAGATACGGTGTTGGGCCTGGGCGATTTTCTCCAACAGGCAACGGCGAAACTCGGCGGCACCGGACAGCACCTCGATCGCGTCGGTGGCCAGGGGGAAACCGCGCAACTTGGGCAACAGGGAACGTTTGAAGAACGACGGCATAGGGCTCGCAATGATCGAATCCGAAGAGCCCGAGAGCTTACACCATGGGGGGTGCCCAGGTCTGCCCACAAGCCGCTTAAAATAATTTATTGACCAAGAAGAACGATCGTTCTACTGTTTGCGACATGAACGACATGACCAGCAGTGAAACCCGCGACATTATCCTGGATGTCACCGAAAAGTTGATCTACCGGCACGGCATCGCAGCCACCGGCATGGATCTGCTGGTGAAAACCGCCGGTGTCTCCAGGAAAAGCATTTACCGCTACTTCGCCAATAAGGACGAACTGGTGATCGCCGCCCTGCAACGTCGCGACGAACGTTGGCTGCAGTGGCTGCGCAGTGAGGTCGAGCAACACGCTGGCAGCGGCGCCCGCTTGCTTGGCGTATTCAGCGCGCTCAAGACCTGGTTTGGCTCCGCCGACTTTCGCGGCTGTGCCTTTATCAACACCAGCGGCGAGACCGGTAACCCGCAAGACCCGGTACGTTTGCTGGCCAGGGCACACAAACAGAAACTGTTCGAATACCTGCTTGAACTGTGTAACGCACATGGCACCCCGACCCCGGAACAACAGGCCGCGCAACTGCTGATCCTGGTCGATGGCGCCATTACCATCGCCTTGATAATGGGCGATGTCACCGCCGCTGATAATGCGCAATGCATGGCGCAATTGTTATTGGCACTTTGAAGTAACGACTAACATTCCAAAGGAGCAGTCAAATGACCGCTAATGCACACGTGCGTCCGCCCTTGCCGCCCTTTACCGAACAATCGGCCATTGAAAAGATCCGCCTCGCCGAAGACGGCTGGAACTCCCGCGACCCGCAGCGCGTGTCACTGGCCTACACCCTGGACACCCAGTGGCGTAACCGCGCCGAATTCGCCCACAACCGCGAACAAGCCAAGGACTTCCTCACCCGCAAATGGGCCCGGGAGCTGGACTACCGCTTGATCAAGGAATTGTGGGCCTTTACCGGTAACCGTATCGCCGTGCGTTATGCCTATGAATGGCACGACGATTCCGGCAACTGGTTCCGCTCCTACGGCAACGAGAACTGGGAGTTTGACCAGGACGGCCTGATGTCCAACCGACATGCGTGCATCAATGACATGCCGATCAAGGAAAGCGAACGCAAATTCTATTGGCCACTGGGGCGGCGCCCGGACGAGCATCCGGGACTGTCCGAGCTGGGGTTGTAGGAGACGGCTTGCCGGCGATGAGGCCAGCAAGAACATCTTGGGGTGTCAGGTAGCCAGCGTGAGCGTTAACGATCATCGCTGGCAAGCCAACTCCTACAATGACACTCGATCCTGCTTTAACCCCACCTGGTACAACACGCCATCAGCCTCATCCGTCAGCACATACAGGAAGCCATCCGGACCTTGGCGCACATCGCGGATGCGTGCCTTCAATTCGCCCAGCAGGCGTTCTTCGTGCACCACCTTGTCACCATCGATCTGCAAGCGGATCAGCTCCTGGCTGGCCAGCGCGCCGATAAACAGGTTGTGCTGCCAGGCCTTGAAGCGATCGGCGTCGTAGAACGCCATGCCACTGATGGCCGGTGACTTTTCCCACACATGATGGGGACCGACGGTGCCTTCGGCCGTCTTGCCTTGGGCCTCGGGAATCGGCAGCAAGGAATAGTTGATGCCGTGGGTCGCCAGTGGCCAGCCGTAGTTCTTGCCACGCTCGATGATGTTGATTTCATCGCCGCCGCGCGGGCCATGTTCATTTTCCCAAAGTGTGCCGGTCCAGGGATTGAGCGCCGCACCTTGTGGGTTGCGCTGGCCATAGGACCAGATCTCTGGCCTGGCCCCTGGCTGACCGACAAATGGGTTGTCATCCGGCACGCGGCCATCCGGGTAGATCCGCACGACCTTGCCTTGCAGTTTGTCCAGATCCTGGGCCGTGGGGCGATCATTGTTCTCGCCCAGGGTCACAAACAAGTAGCCATCCCGGTCAAACACCAGGCGCGAACCGAAGTGATTGCTGGTCGACAGCTTGGGCTCCTGACGCAGGATCACCTGGAAGTCCTTCAAGCCGCTCAAGTCCTCACTCAGGCGCCCACGTCCTACTACGGTGCCGGCCGTACCGCCCTTGCCGCCACCTTCGGCGTAGGACAAGTAGACCATACGGTCTTGCTTGAAATCAGGCGACAGCACCACATCCAGCAAACCACCCTGCCCCTTGGCCCACACTTGCGGCACACCACTGAGCGGCGCAGACAATTTGCCGTCAGCACTCACAAAGCGCAGCGCACCAGGGCGCTCGGTGACCAGGAAGCCCTGCTTGTCCGGCAAAAACGCCACCGCCCATGGATGGTCCAGGCCACTGACAATCGGGGTCGCGGTGATGCTGCCTTGTTCGCTGGGGAACTGCCGGGTATCGGCGGCAAACGCGGGAAACGCCGTTGCCAGGGCACTGGCACAGCAGGTCGCTAAAAAGGCTTGGCGTAGAAACATACCGTGGAATTCCTTTCGTTCAGGGCCGGCGATTGCCATTGGCATCTCGGGTCGGGGCTGAAGGTTGGGTGGCAGGACGGGCGGGAGTGGCATCACGCTGCGGATAGCGATTGCCGATGCCACCGTTTTCCAGGGTCGGCGGCCGAGGCACTGGCGCGGTATAGGTGCCGCGAGTGGCAGGCGTATTGGGCTGTGTACCCTGCATGCTGTTGGGATTGGCCCGTTTGATCGGGCTGTTGTATGGGTTGTTGTTGCCGGGCAGGTTCTGCGCCTGCGCCCCACCACTCAAGGCAAGGCCCAGGACCAGCACCAAAAGGCTGCGCGTGCGGCTGTTCATGACGAAGTTTCTCTGGGGCGAGGAATACCTGCATTCGATACCACGCTACGCGCTGGGTTCGGCTTTGGTAACTAAATAGTTTCCAGGCAGGTGTAACACGGCTTTTCCAACACCCCTGATGCAGCCCAGCTCCGTACTCGCCCTAGAAAGGACTGAACCTCAGATCAACACGAAAATCACTGCCAGGCCGGCGAAGATCGCCCACTTTTCCAGGTAGTAACGGGTGCGGTTACGTTTTTTCAGTTCCTTGCCCCGCAGGCGGATCTTGTACAGGCGGGTAAAGGCACGGTTCAGCCCACCGGTCTTGTCCCCGGCATCATTGGGCGAGCCGGCGGCTGCCATGACGTTGCGGCTGAACCAGCGATTGAACGCCGCCGCCCAGCGATACTTCATCGGCCGTTCAATATCGCAGAACAATATGATGCGGTTCTGCGCCGTGGTGTTTTCGGCATAGTGGATGTACGTCTCATCGAACATCACCGCCTCGCCGTCACGCCAGTAATAGTTCTCACCGTCCACATTGATGTAGCAGCCCGGATCGTTGGGTGTATCCAACCCCAGGTGGTAGCGATAGGAGCCGGCATAAGGGTCACGATGGCGGACCAACTTGGAGCCTGGCGGCAGTTCGGCAAACATTGCGGCCTTGATCGAACCGATACTTTGCACCAGCTCGGTGGTGCGCGGGCACAGCTTCATGGCCGACGGATGACTGTCGCCGTACCACTTGAGGTAGAAACGCTTCCAGCCCGATTTGAAAAACGAGTTGAAGCCCACATCGTTGTATTGGTCTGAACGCTTGATCTCCCCGGCCCGCATCAGGTTCTGGCCTTCCTCGCGGATCTCCTGCCAATGCGCCTGCAGTGGGCTCAGGTCGGGAAAGTCGCTGGGCGAAAGGTACGGGCGGGCAGGCAACTTGGAGAACAGGTAGAGGAAACAATTGACCGGTGCGAGAAAGGTCGAGTGGTCGCTTAATTGACGGCCCAGCTTATGTCGCACCCGGCCACGCAGGTGTACATACGCAATGGAGACAACGTAGAGAGCAACAATGATGAGTTTCACGGGAATTCGTCACATGTCAGAAGAGTACAGGCTGCTCCTCCAGGCCTGGCCAGGGAGGGAAAATGCAGCACCTGAAATCACAATTCATTAACAGGCCCACGAGTGTCTTGGAGACCATTCGGATAGTGGCCAATGGCAGTTAATTTAGCCACAGTTTGTAACCAAAAGTTAACTAAGAATTGTGAAAAGGTGTCTTCCAACTGTGTAGCCGCGCCACCTCGAAAGTGCGGTGGCGGGTATGCCGGGCTGCGACGCAGCCCGGGAAAGGAGTGGTCTGCCTCAGCCCAGTGGCTGGTCATCCTTGCGTTCACGCCGGCTAAAACGGTCATCGTCCAGGGCGGAATATGCGACTGTCTTGCGGTGCGTCAGGATCAGATGGCGAGCCAGCGCAATGAATATCCCCAGCAGCAAACCACCCACCAGGCTCAACGCAACCACCAGGACTTTCTTCGGTTTGACCGGGCTCAGCGGCTCCTGGGCACGCCGGTCAATCGTCACCAGTTTCAAGGCGCTCATATCGATATTCAGGCCACGTAGACGCGCCACTTCAGCACGCAAGGGCTCGACATCCTGCAGGAAAATATCTTCATTGCCCCGCCGTTTCATGACTTCGACCTGGCGATTGACCTCCAGTAATTGCAGTTCCTTGCCGATTTCCGCCACGCGGTTGTTGGTGAAATCATCACTGGTACGCTGTTGCAGGGCCGTACGCTCGGCTTCCAGAGCGTCGGTGCCGAGGAAGTACAGTGGAATCTGCTGGTTGTTGACCTCGGTGCGCATCACCTGGCTGGAACCGCTGCGCCCTGCATCGGCCATGGACGAAGGTGTGGTCGGGTTCTTGATGCCCATGGACTTGGCAATCGAGATGGCTTCGTTCAACTCGGCCAGGCGGTTGGAGCGCTGCATTTTCATCTGCAGGCGCAAGCCACTGAGTTCATCTTCAAGCTGCGCGCGCTTGAGCTTGTCACCCTCCAGCAGCTTGGCGATTTTCGACTCCTTGTCGGTGTCGTAATTGGCGCGCGCCGCATCAATCTTGCCTTTGAGCTCGGTGAGGCGGTTGTTGACGATCACCTTGAGATCGGCGCCCACCTGCTCGCGCTCTGCGGCAATGGCATAGTCGACAAAACCGTTGAGTATCGCGACGCCGTCCATGTCCGAGGGATATTGCAGTTCGAGGCGAATATAGCTGCTCAGGGAGTCCGCTTTCTTCGCGTCAGGCAAAATCAGCTTGATCGAATTGCGGTTGAACGCTTCGAAATTCTGCTCAAGGCTGCGCCCCGGCTCCTGAAACGCCTGGAACAATGTCGGGTTGGCCTTGAAGAAGCTCAATCGCGCGTCGTACGAGTCCAGCTGTGCGCCCACTTTGGCCAGCGCGTCCGCCGGCGGCAACTTATAGACCTCGGAGCGGTTAAGCGCGTCCAACTCGTTGATGGCTGCTGGGCGCAGCACGCTGCTGACCTGGTACTCGCGGGGAGCAAACAATGCATAACCCACACCAACCAGGCCGGCAAAAAGGGTACAGCCGATTACTAGTTTCTTTTGTCGCCAGATCGCGTGGAACAGGTCAAATAAATCAATTTCGTCAGACACCAAGGGAGGTTGGACCTGGGGAGTTTTATTCAAAATGGAGACACCCTTCAAAAAGTGGACGCTGGCTGCCCACTACACGATAGACCTGAAGAACCAACTGAAAACACAGGGACAACGCCCCGGACATGGCTAATACGATACAAAGCAACGGTCATCCGACCATTCAGTCACTGAAAAAATCCCCACAGCATCAAGATTGTTTTCCTTCAGAAAGATTAATGTCATATACGGCATTGATCAGCGTAGACGACATATCGAGAAACATCGCTCTCACGATATGTCAGAATCGTTTTAAATATCTGCTGGCAAAGGAAAAAACCCGACAGGTGCACAACTTTAGGAAATTTCCTGCAAAGCCTTTTAACAAAGCTTGATAGGAAAGATTTCTTGCTGTTGACGGGCCCGCCATTCATGCCTCATCAAAAAAGGAGTTTTTGCATGCCATTGCCCCCTTCCCGCTCCACACCGTGCCCGACCGAACTGGATAGCCAGGCCCTGCAAGGCACCTGGGAGCAAATCGCCCTGGAAGACAGCGGCATCGCCAACCCACCGGATGAGCACAGTGCGCCCGGTGCGCTAACCACGATTGAGGGGGATCAATTCCGGGTCATGACCCTGGATGGCGAGGTATTACTGCAAGGGTGTTTTACCCTGGATGCCAGCACCACACCCAAAAGCATCACTTGGATCGACGCCATAGGGGCTGACGCCGGAAAGAGCCTACCCGCCAGCTACACCCTGGACGACGAGCACTTTGTATTTATCGCAGCAGATGAAGGCATGCCTCGGCCGACGCATTTCAGTACGACACCTGGGCAAACCATGCGCACCTTCGTGCGCAAATCTTGAGGGGCAGGTTTTTGCGACAGGATTTTCACAAAGTCTTCACTTCTGGCGCGATAGGTTAGACCCAACTCCTCAAGTGAATACCTTGGCCCGCCGCCCCAGCGGGCCTTTTTTTTGCCTTCAGGCCGAGCGCTTGATGGCTGTCAGCGTGTAGCACATCGGCAACTGCGCCGACTGGTTCTCGTACTGATCGTAGAGTTCTTCGCGATTGGAGTGGGGGTACTCCTGCAAATGGTTGATCTGCAACCCTGCCGCGATGGCCGCGCTGACAATCTCCCCAAGGGTGTATACAAACCAGTAGGACGCCGCGACTGCACTATTGCTCGCCCCCTCGTAGACAATCGCCTCATGCTGCACAAAAGGCTCGCGGCGAAAGTATGAGGTGACCGGTAGCATCGGATTGGCCGCTTCGGGGTCGAACACCTCCAGAAACGGATGGGTCTCGTAGATCACCAGCGTGCCCCCTTCTTTCAGGGTGCTGGCAACATGGCGCATGAACAGCGCGATATCCGGCATCCAGCTCAGTACGCCGATGGTGATCAGGGCGAGGTCAAACCGCCCTTGCAGGCGCTCGGGCAAATGATGAATATCGGCTTCGATAAACTCAGGCGAATGAGGTGAGCGGCTGGCCAACTGCGCCGCCTGTGCCAGAAACGCATCGGACTGATCGACCCCGACCACGCTATTGGCGCCAAGGCCATACAGCGAGAGGCTCTCACGACCGTTATTGCATCCCAGTTGCACCGCATCCCGCCCCTTGACCCCGACCTGTAGCAACAGCGCGGTCAGCGTGGGATCCAGGCAACTGAAGCCAGGCTCGCCAACAGCAGCCAGCAGGCTTTGCCAGTGATCGGTAGCTTTATGGAGTTCGGCGGATTCGTTCCAGGCCGCCTTGTTACTGGCGATAGCCTGTTGAGCAGACAGCGTGTCCATTGCGTCTCCAAACCATTGAACGTGCGCGACAGGATGGCAATGAGCGCCGTCAGAAAACAGAAGGTAGTTCGCCCCGCACCGATAGCCTCGCCATCCTTGAACCGGTAAAGAGCCATCACTGCAGGGCGAACGCTGAAAACTTAATCCACGGCCATTGGATGTTCAACTGTTATCAACCGTGTATCGGACAATCAATACAATTTCGATACAACTCGATGAATTTTGTAGAATTTATCGCCAAAACAGACAATCCGGGCACTTGTCGCCAACCGACACGCCTGCCTGTCATATAACTCACGCTTCACATATGCGACAATGCGCGCCAAATTCCAACATGCACCCCATATTTTCTGCTCGGCGACTGGGCTTCACGCCTTGATGTCGCTGTTGACGCATGCCCGTTGGCCCGGGCTCCGAATGGGTCCCGGCCCAAATAAGCGCACTCCAAGCTATTGATAGGTAAAGTAATTGATCTCCACAGCTAACATCACCATGCAGTTCGGCGCCAAGCCACTGTTTGAGAACGTCTCGGTCAAGTTCGGCGCCGGTAACCGTTATGGTTTGATCGGTGCCAACGGTTGCGGCAAGTCGACCTTCATGAAAATCCTCGGCGGCGACCTCGATCCGTCCGGCGGCCAGGTCATGCTGGAGCCAAACGTGCGCCTGGGCAAGCTGCGCCAGGATCAGTTTGCCTACGAAGAATTCAACGTGATCGACACCGTGATCATGGGTCACGAAGAGCTGTGGAAGGTCAAGGCCGAGCGCGATCGCATCTACTCGCTGCCAGAAATGAGTGAAGAAGACGGCATGGCCGTGGCCGAGCTGGAAACCGAGTTCGCTGAAATGGACGGCTACACCGCCGAATCCCGTGCCGGCGAATTGCTGCTGGGCCTGGGTATCGGCATCGAGCAGCATTTTGGCCCGATGAGCGAAGTATCTCCAGGCTGGAAGCTGCGCGTATTGCTGGCCCAGGCGCTGTTCTCGGATCCGGAAGTGTTGCTGCTCGACGAACCGACCAACCACCTGGACATCAACACCATCCGCTGGCTGGAAAACGTCCTGACCCAGCGTAACAGCCTGATGATCATCATCTCTCACGACCGTCACTTCCTGAACAGCGTGTGCACGCACATGGCTGACCTGGACTACGGCGAGTTGCGCCTGTTCCCAGGCAACTATGACGAGTACATGACCGTGGCGACCCAGTCCCGCGAGCAGTTGCTGTCGGACAACGCCAAGAAGAAGGCGCAGATCTCCGAACTGCAATCGTTCGTCAGCCGTTTCTCGGCCAACGCCTCGAAAGCCAAGCAGGCCACTTCCCGCGCCAAGGCGATCGACAAGATCCAACTGGCCGAGGTCAAGCCTTCGAGCCGTGTGAGCCCGTTCATCCGCTTCGAACAGACCAAGAAGCTGCACCGCCAGGCGGTCATCGTCGAGCGCATGGCCAAAGGCTTTGACGGCAAGACGCTGTTCAAGGACTTCAGCTTCCAGGTTGAAGCCGGCGAGCGCGTGGCAATCATCGGCCCGAACGGTATCGGCAAGACCACCCTGCTGCGCACCCTGGTCAACGAACTGACCCCGGATGCCGGTAGTGTGAAATGGACCGACGCGGCTGAGCTGGGCTACTACGCCCAGGACCACGCTCACGACTTCGAAGATGACGTCACGCTGTTCGACTGGATGGGCCAGTGGGCCCAGGGCGAACAAGTGATCCGTGGCACCCTGGGGCGCATGCTGTTCTCCAACGACGAGATCCTCAAGTCGGTCAAGGTCATCTCAGGTGGCGAACAAGGCCGCATGCTGTTCGGCAAGCTGATCCTGCAAAAGCCCAACGTGCTGGTCATGGACGAACCGACCAACCACTTGGACATGGAATCCATCGAAGCGCTGAACCTGGCGCTGGAGAACTACCCGGGCACGCTGATCTTCGTCAGCCACGACCGTGAGTTCGTATCGTCCCTGGCCACCCGTATCATCGAGCTGAGCCCAAGCGGCGTGATCGACTTCAGCGGCACCTATGACGACTACCTGCGTAGCCAGGGGGTGGTGTTTTAAGGGCAGCCAATAGCGGTTAGCCCCAAGCAGCAAGTAAAAGCCCCGCCAGCAGTGACGGGGCTTTTTAGATTTACGGTAATTAGGCTATCAACGGATCGTTAGCCTGCTTCCTTTTCTCCCCAGCCCTTGCCATGATGCCTTTACCGCCCTGCCGCGAATAAGCCTCCATGCCTGCCGCTCCCAGCTCCCTGTCGATCACCCTGCAGATCGTCTCCATCGTCTTCTATACCTTTATTGCTTTCATCTGCATCGGCCTGCCGATTGCGGTGATTCCCGGCTACGTCCACGAACAGTTGGGCTTCAGCGCCGTCGTGGCGGGTGTGACGATCGGTTCGCAGTACCTGGCCACCCTCCTCAGCCGCCCCATGGCCGGGCGCATGTCGGACAACGTCGGCACCAAGCGCGCAATCGTGCTCGGCTTGAGCGGCATCCTGCTCAGCGGTGTCTTGACCTTTTTTGCCACTCTGCTGCAAAGCCTGCCCAGCCTGAGCCTGGGGGTTCTGATTGTCGGCCGCGTACTGCTCGGCGTGGCCCAGGGCTTGATCGGCGTGGGCACCATCAGTTGGTGCATGGGCCAGGTCGGCGCCGAGCACACCGCTCGCTCCATTTCGTGGAACGGTATTGCGTCCTATGGCGCCATCGCCATTGGCGCACCGCTGGGCGTGGTGATGGTTGCGCAATACGGCTACAACAGTCTCGGTATCGCCCTGGCGCTGCTGGCTGCGCTGGGCCTGGTGCTGATTCACAAAAAGCCCTCGGTGCCGGTGGTGCGCGGCGAGCGCCTGCCGTTCTGGGCGGTGTTCGGGCGAATTGCGCCGTTTGGCGCCAGCCTGTGCCTGGCCTCCATTGGCTATGGCACTTTGACCACCTTCATTACCTTGTTCTACCTCAGTCGCGGCTGGATCGGCGCCGCCTGGTGCCTGACGGTGTTTGGCATCTGCTTTATCCTGTCGCGCCTGCTGTTTATCTCCAGCATCAACCGCTTCGGCGGCTTTCGCGCAGCGATTGCCTGCATGACCCTGGAAACTGTCGGCCTGGTCCTGCTGTGGCTCGCACCGTCTCCCGCCATCGCCCTGATCGGCGCCGGCCTCACCGGCTTTGGCCTGTCCCTGGTGTATCCGGCATTGGGCGTCGAAGCCATCAAGCAGGTGCCCAACAGCAGCCGGGGCGCCGGGCTGAGTGCCTATGCGGTGTTTTTTGATCTGGCGCTGGCGATTGCCGGGCCATTGATGGGCGCGGTGGCGCTGAACCTGGGTTATTCGTGGATCTTCTTCTGTGCGGCCCTACTGTCCGTCACGGGCCTGGGCCTGACCTTGCTGTTGATGCGCCGGGCTTACTGATCGGCGGTCTGCATGCCGGCCCGCGAGTGCTGGCCGAGGGTGCGACTGAAAAACCGGCCAGCCTCGGAAATCAGGTCGCGGTGAATGCCCTCACGGTCCACCCCGTCGGCATCCGTACACAGCGCCGGCATCAGCGCCAGTTGCTCGTCATCACACGGAGCCATGAAGATAAAGTGCCCAGCCCCGGCCAACAGTTTGAAGTCCGGTGGCTGCGGCAGTTTGCGCGCCAGGGCGGCAGCGTTTTTATCCACGGCAACCAGCTTGTCGCCATCACCGCTGTAGAGCAGCACCGGGACATGCACGTCGCCCAGGGTGTGCCGACCAAACATCAGGCTCAGCGGTGCCATCAGCATCAACGCATGGATCCGTGGGTCGGACTGGGGTTGCAGGTCATCGCGGTCGACCACCAGCTCCCCCTTGGTCGTACAGGCATCACGGTCTTCGGGGCGCTCCTGGCAATAACGGCGCAAACGCTCGAAATCCGGCTTGGCCCCGGCCAGGATCAACGCCGTTTCCCCGCCCGCCGAATAGCCAATCACCCCCACCTGGTCCTCATTGACGAATGGCGACAGCATCGGGTCGCCAAGGGTCGCGGTAATCGCCGTGGAAATCTGGATCGGCCGCCCATACAGGTTGCTCAAGGTGCCCAGGCGGCTGTGGTCTTTGTAGTTGTCGCCCGGATGCAGCACCGCCACCACCACAAAACCCTTGCGCGCCAGCGACGTCGCCAGGTCATGCAGGGCCAGGGGCGTGCCGGTATTGCCGTGGGACAGCATCAACAGCGGAAAGCGGCCAATGGCGACCTTGGCGTCCTCCGTGGCGGCAACACGATACGCCCCCACCTGACTGGTATGTTCCTGGCCTGTGGATGGGTAAAAGGCGATGGCTTTCATCGGCTGCAAATCCAGCGGGTCGAGAAAGCTCATCCGGTGATAGCCCACACTCCAATGAGGGTGCGGCGCTACCGCAGCCTGCACTGAAACGAGGCCACCGAGCAGGGAAACCAGCAAGACTGCACAAAGACGCATCATGGGGATGTCCACCTGTGCTGCGTGATGCCTGGGAGTCGGCTCAGGCCCGGGCGGTGTGACTCTGCACTGCATAACCTGCGCCAGATTCGCCCGTTCAAAACAAAAAAACTCCGTATTCCGCTGGCTTTCAGGCCATCAGAATACAGAGTTTAGGCGTCTCGAATCAGATTGATAGCGAGCCGCAGTGAAATTTACAGCGTACTTACGCAGCGATAAACAGCTGCTCGCTGATCACGGTGTTGGCATCGTTCAGCGCCTTGCTGCGCACTTCGTCACCGTAGGCCAGGCCATGGGCGCGCACGAACTCTACGTCGGTGATACCGAGGAAACCCAGCAACACTTTCAAGTAGTCTTCGTGCGCCACACCGGTAGGTTGGCCGGCGTGCAGGCCGCCGGCAGTGGAAACCACGATGACTTTCTTGTTGCCGCACAGGCCTTCAGGGCCGGCTTCGGTGTAGCGGAACGTCTGGCCGGCGACGGCAATGCGGTCGATCCAGGCTTTGAGCTGGGTTGGGATGGTGAAGTTGTACATCGGCGCTGCGATGACCACCGCGTCAGCCGCCAGGAACTCAGCCAGGGTCGAGGCGCTCAGGTCGGCTTCGTGCTTCTGTACCGCATCACGCAGCTCGGCAGCGGTGCCCAGGGCGCCCAGGGTAATCCCGGAAAAGTGGTTGATCCCTTCGCTGGCCAAGTCGCGGTAGGTCACGTCCACACCCGGTTCGGCTGCTTGCCAGGCCTTGACCACTTCGCGGCTCAACTGACGGGACACCGAGTTGTCGCCCAAGATGCTGGAATCGATATGCAAGAGTTTCATGTGGGATCTCCAAGTGAGGACCGCCACCGGGCGATCTGATGGAGAGAATCCTACAGATCAATCCAATAGCCGATTAGCCGGTTAAAATGCGATAGTTCGTCCCACTGACAGGACAATAGGCCCAACATGCAAGACCTCAATGACCTCTACTATTTCGCCAAGGTGGTGGAAGCCGGCGGCTTCGCGGCGGCTGGCCGACTGCTGGGGATCCCCAAGTCACGGCTGTCGCGGCGTATTGCCGAACTGGAAGAACGCCTCGGCGCCCGCTTGTTGCAGCGCACCACCCGGCAATTGACCCTGACCGCCGTCGGCGAACGCTACCTGGGGCATTGCCAGGCGATGCTGCTGGAAGCGGAAATGGCCGACGAAGCCGTGGCCAACATGTCCAGCGAGCCTCGGGGCCGCCTGCGGGTCAGTTGCCCGGTGGGCCTGGCCCACGAAGTTTTACCGACCGTCGTAGCGCAATTCCTCGCGGCGCACCCGTTGGTGCAACTTGAAATGATGCTGGTCAATCGCCGCGTCGACCTGGTGGCCGAGGGCGTAGACGTGGCCCTGCGTGTACGCGAACTGGGGGATGAAGATCCGCTATTGGTAACCCGCCGCCTGCGCCAGGCCCAGACGGCCATGGTCGCCAGCCCCGAGTTTGTGCGTGAGCACCCGGTCAATTCCCCGGCCGACCTCAAGCAACTGCCCGTGCTCGGCGCACTGGAAGCCGATCGCATGGTCCACCTGCGCATGCTCGACCCAGCAGGCAATGCCACCGACCTGGTGCTGGAGGCGCGCCTGGGCATCGACGACTTCCTGGTGCGCAAGGCCAGCGCCCTCGCCGGCCTGGGCTTTACCGTGCTGCCAATGATGTATTGCGAGCAAGAGTTGGAAAGTGGCCAGTTGGTGCAACTGCTGCCTGAATGGTCATTGCCGGGTGGCTGGCTGCAAGCGGTGTACCCGCACCGGCGCGGCGTATCGCCAGCGATCCGTGCCTGGATCGACTTCCTGGCCCATGCCTTCAACAATTGTGGAGATCGACAGCTATGAGCACGCGGATCATGACCGAAGCCGACGTCGTCCAGTTCTGCCTGGGTTTGCCCGGCGCACGGGAAGATTACAAGTGGGGCGGCGTACGGGTGTTCTCAATTGCCGGCAACAAGATGTTCGCCTTGCAGAACCTGCGGGGCGATTCCCTGGCGTTCAAGGTCGACAAGGAACTGTTCCTCGGCCACGTGGACCGCCCGGGAATCCACCCTGCGCCGTACCTGGCGCGGGCGCAGTGGATCATCATGCAAGCGCCCTACCCGCTGGGCGGCGAGGAACTACGTGGTTTGTTGCAACGCTCCCACCAGTTGGTGGTGAGCAAACTGCCCAAGCGCACGCAGATCGGGCTGAGGCTGGAAGAATAAGGTTCCCTGTAGGAGCTGGCTTGCCAACTCCTACAAGGTTGGTTATCTAGAAGACTGACAGCAGCGTGCCGCCAAGAAACAACTGATCGATCCAGAACACCTGGTGCAGCAGCACGATCAGCCAGAACACCACCTGGTACGACACCTTACGCGTCTTGTGGCGAAACACCTGCTGGGCGATCAACGCACCCGGCCAGCCACCGGCCAGTTCCATGGCATGCAGGATCTTCTCCGGGGTGCGCCAACTGTCGCTCTGGGCCTTGCGCTTGTCGCTCCAGTACAGGCAAAACGTCACCACGCTGACCAGGCCATAGGCCGCCAGCGGGATCAGCGACACCCCGCGATACGCCAGCAGTGCCGCGCCAAACAGCGGCACGGCACACAACAGCACAAACACCAGGGCCTTGGATCGCAGATGCTGGATTGTGTTGCGAGGCATGTTCATCAAGCCTTGGCCGCCGCCCAGTCAATCCAGCCGAACTGCCAGGTGGCCAGGATCAGCAGACCGAATGCAATCCGATACCAGGCAAACACGGCGTAGCTGTGGCTGGCGATGAACTTGAGCAAACCGCGCACCGCAATCATCGCGAAAATGAACGAGACCACGAAGCCGACGGCAAACACCGGCAGGTCCGCAGGCTGGAATAGGTCACGGTACTTGTAGCCCGAATACACCGCCGCACCGACCATGGTCGGCATCGCCAGGAAGAACGAGAATTCGGTGGCCGTCTTGCGCGACAGGCCAAACAACAGGCCGCCAATAATGGTCGAGCCGGAACGCGAAGTACCCGGAATCATCGCCAGGCACTGGGCAAAGCCCACTTTCAAGGCGTCTTTCCAAGTGATGTCATCCACCGTTTCAGCATGGATTTCATGCTCGCGGCGCTCGGCCCACAACATGATCACACCGCCGATCACCAGCGCGGTGGCCACGGTGATCGGGTTGAACAGGTACTCGTGGATCAGGTCGGCGAAAATCACCCCCAACACCACCGCCGGCATGAACGCGATCAGCAGGTTGATGGTGAAGCGCTGCGCATTGCGCTGGGTCGGCAGGCCGGTCACCACGTCGAGGATCTTGCGTCGGAACTCCCAGACCACCGCCAGGATCGCACCCAGTTGAATGATGATGTTGAATGCCATGGCGCGTTCGCCACCGAAGTCGAGCAAGTCGGCGACGATGATCTGGTGCCCGGTACTGGAGATCGGCAAGAACTCCGTCAGCCCTTCGACAATGCCAAGTATCAGTGCCTGAAAGGCGGTCCAAAGATCCATTATTCCCCCAAAAGGTCATGCGACGGCATGCCTCGTTGATATTTTCTAGGTGTTCACTAACGATGAGCACGCTGCAAGGCCGCGCGCAGGTTCAAGGCTGAACTGCAGAATTTGTGTGAAAAATCAGGCAGGACTCAGGTTTTTTGATTCCGGGCCGAAAGCCTATCAGACAAGCCCGAATTGCGCTTCGCGTTATCACTGGCCGATCAATACAGCACTGACAATTATAAGAACGCGGAGTGACATGACTATGAATAGTTTGCGCAATATGTCGATCAGCCGGCGCCTCTGGATGATCCTGATAGTCGCCGTGTTGATGTTGCTGACCCTGGGTTTGCTGATGCTCAAGCAGATCCACGACGATCTCTACCAGGCCAAGAGCCAGCAGACCCAGCATGTGGTGCAGACCGCCAGCGGGATTCTGAATTTTTATCACGGCCTCGAAACCACCGGCGTGCTGACCCGCGAAGCCGCGCAGAAGCAGGCCCTGAGCGTGGTACGCGGCCTGCGCTACGACCAGGACGACTACTTCTGGATCAATGACCTGACGCCGGTAATGATCATGCACCCGGCCAACCCCAAGCTCGACGGCCAGAACCTCTCGGCTATCCGCGATCCGGACGGCTTTGCGGTGTTCAACGAATTTGTCACCCTGGCCAAGGCCAAGGGCGCCGGCATGGTCGACTACCGCTGGCCGAAACCCGGCGCGGATGCACCGGTAGCCAAGACCTCCTATATCCAGTTGTTCGAACCCTGGGGCTGGATCATTGGCTCCGGCGTCTACGTGGATGATGTGCAGGCGCAGTTCCGTGGCCAGGTGTGGCAAGCCTCCCTCGTCGGCCTGGGCATTGCACTGATCATGGCCCTGCTGGTGGTGCTGATTGCCCGCAGCATCGTGCGCCCGCTGCAGGAAGCGGTACACGCCATGGCCAATATCGCCAGCGGCGAAAGCGACCTGACCCGCAGCCTCGACACCCACGGCCAGGACGAAGTCACCCAACTGTCCCGGCACTTCAATACGTTCACCGCCAAACTGCGCCAGGTGGTCAGCCAGTTGCAGGTCTGCGCCAATGCCCTGGGCCAGTCATCTGCCGAACTGGGCAGCAACGCCAGCCAGGCCCATGACCGCAGCCAGCAGCAGTCCCAGCAGATGGAGTTGGTGGCCACCGCGATCAATGAGGTGACCTACGGCGTGCAGGACGTGGCCAAGAATGCCGAACACGCCGCCAGCGAAATGCGCGACGCCCAGACCCAGGCCGAACAGGGCCAGGTGAATATCGACGGCAGCCTGCAACAGATCGATGCACTGTCCGGCACCATCAGCCAGGCCGTGGATGTCATCCGCACCTTGTCCACCGAAAGCACACAGATTGGCGGCGTACTGGAGGTGATTCGCTCGATTGCCGACCAGACCAACCTGCTGGCCCTCAACGCCGCCATCGAGGCGGCCCGCGCCGGCGAACAGGGTCGCGGCTTTGCCGTGGTGGCCGACGAAGTACGCCTGCTGGCCCAGCGCACGCAGAAATCCACCGCCGAGATCCAGAGCATGATCGAACGCCTGCAAGGCCATTCCGAAGCCGCGGTCAAGGTCATCAGCGACAGTCACCAGGCTTCGCAACTGACCATCGAACAAGCCGGCCAGGCGGGCGCCAGCCTGACCGCCATTGGCCAGGCCCTGCGCAACCTCAACGGCCTCAACGCCTCGATTGCCAGCGCGACCCTGCAACAAGCCCATGTGGTGGAAGACATCAACCAGAACGTGACCCAGGCGGCCGGCCTGTCCCACAGCACCGCGCTGGCGGCACAGCAATCAAGCGTGGCCAGTGTGCATTTGAAGGACTTGAGCGAAGAGCTCAACGGCCTGCTGCGCCAATTCAAGGTCTAGATGCGGGCAAGCCCTGTAGGAGCGAGCTTGCTCGCGAAGAACTTGAAAGCGCCGCGCTTACCCTGCGAATACGCGTTATCGTTGACGTCCTTCGCGAGCAAGCTCGCTCCTACACAATGTCGCCAAAGCCGCCGCGGCCACAACAGGATTTTACCCGGGAGGTTGGGTACAATCGCCCTCCTCTTCGACTCTTCCAAGGAATCCCATGTCCGGGCTTGAACTGTTTGCCGCCGCGCTGGGGGTGATTGCCGTCTGGCTGACAGTCAAACAGAACCCGTGGTGCTGGCCAATCGGCCTGGTCATGGTGCTGCTGTACACCTGGGTGTTCTTCGAAGTGAAGCTGTATTCGGACATGCTGCTGCAAGTGGTCTATGCCGGCTTGCAAGTCTACGGCTGGTGGCAATGGACGCGCGCAGGTGAAGTACGGCAAGGGCGGCAGGTCACCAGCCTCGGCACCCCATCGATCCTCCTGAGCCTGGCCATTGGCGCAACCGGCAGCCTGTTGCTGGGCGCCGCCATGGCGCACTGGACCGATGCCGCACAACCCTGGCTGGATGCTGCGCTGACCGGCTTCAGCCTGGTGGCGCAAATGTGGATGGCGCAAAAACGCGTGCAATGCTGGGCGCTGTGGATCGTGGTTGACGTGATTTTTGTCGGCCTGTTTGTCTACAAAGGGCTGTACCTGACAGCGGCTCTCTATGCCTTGTTCACCGTGATAGCCGTGCAGGGCTGGCGGGAATGGCGTGCTGACCCGGCGCTGCGCACATGAAGGTGCTGGTGATGGCCGGCCCCGAGTCCAGCGGCAAAAGCTGGTTGGCCGAGCAGTTGCAGGCGCATTTCGGTGCGGTGCTGGTGGGGGAATACGTGCGGTATTTCATCGACCACTACCAGCGTGATACCACCCTGGCAGACATCCCCGAAATCGCCCGAGGCCAATTGGCCTGGGAGGATGCGGGCCGCGCCCAAGCGCCAGAGCTGTTGATCCTCGACACCAACCTGCTGACCAACAAGCTATGGAGCCTGACGCTGTTTGGTGATGCCCCCGCGTGGCTCGACGACGCGCTGCTGGCACGCCATTACGACCTGCATCTGCTGCTGTCGCCCGAAGGCATTGGCTGGACTGCCGATGGTCAGCGCTGCCAGCCGAACCTGGCTGACCGCCAAGCGTTCTTCCAGGTCAGCCGCGACTGGCTGGAACAGCATCACCAGCCGTACCGGGTGCTAGGGGGGGATTGGCAAGCGCGGCATGACCAGGCCTTTGCGGCGGTGACGCAACTGCTCGCCGAATAAATCCCCTACTCGCGGATCACCTGCCGTTGATACTGCGGATCAGCCTTGATCTGTTGTTCAGTAAACGGCAATGGGCTGAGTTTTTTCTCGGAGAAGGCCTGGGTCTGGTCCTTGAAGTGCGGTGACGCCGGGTCGCTGGACAGCGAGAACGCCAATACCCCTTCAGCCTTAGGCCCCTTGTCGTCAAACGTCACGATCTGCAAGTAACTGCTGCCACTGACCACTTCACGCTTGCCATCTGCCCTGGGCACGCTTTGCATCGCATTGTAGATCCCCAGTTCCTGCGGCCCGCCATGCATCGGGGTGTTGCCCGACACCTGGATATCGCCCCAATGAGCGCCGGCATTCAACCCCAGCTCGGTCACCTGTGCGACTGACGCCAGCATCGCTTCACGCAACGCCTTGGCCACCTCCGGCCGCTCGATGGCGAGCCCCCGTGGCGTGGTTTGCGCGCTGCGCGGGTCAAACGCGACACGCCATACATCCGGCACTTGCTGCATCTGCTCCAGTACGTGGATGAAGTGCACCAGGCCCAGGCCGCTGTCGAGATTGGCCTTCTGGTCCCAGTCCTTGAGGTGGGTACACAGGGTGTTCAAGGATGCATCCGTCTGTTGTGCGCAGAACTTGAGCAAGTCCGGCATTACCTGACCGGCCAGATACACCTGGTTGTCCAGCACCATGTGCTGCAGGTCAGCAATACTGATCGGCTGCTTGTCCAGGTCCTGCAAACGCTGCAAGGCAAAACGCGCACGCGCGCCCAGGGCAATCTGATCCTGGCTGATGAGCGGCGAGTAACCGGTCAACGGCGCCTTGGGGTTGGCCATCCAGGCCGAATCGTTGGAGTGCTGCACATAGTCCTTGCGCTCCAGTTGCGGCAGTTGGTCCGCCGGAAAAATCCCCGGCTGCGCCGCACGCGGGTCAATGTCCCAGGCGCAGGCACTGTGGGCACCGTCGAGCACGATCAGTTGCAGACCGGCACGCGGGTCACTGCATTGCTGCAGTTTTTTCGCACTGACGTTGGGCACCACCGACAGGTTCATATACAGGCTCTGCCCCTGGTCGTCCGCCGCCAGGGTGTTGACCCACGGAATGCCTTGCAGGGTGTGCACCGAGGCCTGCAAGTCCTTGAGGCTGCGGGCCTGGTTCATCGCGTACCACTGGTGCAGCACACGGTCGTTGCCCAGGTTGGCATCGCGCAGGCTGAAAGCGTATTGCCCGTTCCAGTCAAGCTTGCCCGGCCATTGCACCACCGGCCCGAACTGCGAGCTGTAGACCGTTTGAGTGTGAGGCTTAGCACCCTTGACCTGCACCGTTACCTGGGTTTTCTGCATGGGGATCGACTTGCCATCGAGCAGGTACCGGGTCGGGTCTTTCGGGTCAAGGGTCAAGCGGTACAAGGTGAAGTGCTTGGACGTATCGACCGTGTGCGTCCAGGCCACATGCTGGTTGAAACCAATGTTGACCACCGGCAGGCCCGGCAAGGCGGCGCCCATCACGTCCAACTGGCCAGGAATGGTCAGGTGCATCTGATAAAAGCGCATGCCGCCAATCCACGGGAAATGTGGGTTGGCCAACAACATGCCGCGCCCGTTGAACGAACGTTCACCACCCACCGCCACGGCGTTGCTGCCGCGATCCAGGGTGAAGCGTTGCTGATTCAACGTGGCGATATCAAACGCCCGTGCACGATCCTGCACCGCCACGCCAGGCTGGGGCGGCGCCGCCCCCGCCAACGCCTCGGCGAATTGCCCCACACCGCCTTCCACCAACAGCCGTCGGGTCAACTTCACCAGGTCTGCGGTATTGATCGGCCGCACCCAGGCGCCCTGGCACTGCATCGGCCGCCCCGTTGCCCCGCGCTCCTGAAGATAACGGTTGTACCCCGCCACATACCCCTCAAGACGCTGCTGTACCTGCGGGGTCTGCGCCTTCCAGAAAGCCGCCACAGCCCGAGGGGTGTTGAGCCAGGTAAAAAACACATCACTGGTCAAGTTGTTACGCTCTTCCAGGGTCGCCTGCTCGGCGCCGAAATAGCGGGCACGCTGACCATTGACCGTCACCACTTCGTTGGCCAGCAGGCACAGGTTGTCCTGCGCATAGGCATAGCCGATGCCATACCCCAGGCCACGCTCGTCGCTGGCACGGATATGCGGGATACCAAAAGCGGTGCGCCGGATATCAGCGCTCATCGCACCCGCCTGCACTTCGATCACCTGCCGGGCCGTCGCACACAGGCTCACCCCCAGCAACACACCCGCCACGCACACCCTGGACAACCCGTTGGAAATAATCACGAAGACCCCATCATCAAGCCAAATTAAACGCCCAAGGCGAAGCCGGCCTGCCAGCGCCAACCCACCGATAGAGACGTAAAAAATCGAAGAAATTTAGTCTGCGTGCCGATTATTTCCAGGCGCCAGGAATGTGACAGCGCTGTTACTGACAAAATTTATACACATTGGACTTCATGATTTGCGCCGCTCATACGTCTTATTACTTAGAGAGCACCATCATTTTCCTGATCAGGCTCTGATAAGGAGTTTTTGCATGTACAACCCGCAACTGCCCACGGACGGACATTCTATGGCCCACGACGCCGCTTTTGGCCCGGGTAACCAAGCCTTCGCCAAGGCACCCGAGCATCAAGGCAACCAACGCATCCGGCATTTGCTCAAGTGTTTTGGGTTGCGTACCAGCCTGATCCGGCTGAAGGTGATCGACGCCCTGCTCACCGCTGCCGACAACGGCCGCACGCTGGGCGTACGGGGTGTGCACAGCCATTTGCTGGAACTGGGCATCCCGTTATCGTTCTTGAGTGTGCGCGAGGTGCTCAAGCGCCTGTGCAGCGAGGGTGTGATCACCCTCAACAGCGACAAAAGCTACAGCCTGCATGAAGAGGCCGCCAAGGTACTGGCCGCCGGCGCCTGACTCAACGGCCAGGCTTGACCTTGCGACGCATGATGCCGTTGATCACTACCACGATTACCGCCACGGCAATGGCGATGTATTGGAACGTCTTCTCACTGATGGCGCCGGTGTTCTGCAAATAGGACAGGCCAAACATCGTACCGAGGACGACCAGCGAAATCAGAATCGAGTAAATCAAGCGTTGCTTCTGGGTCATGACGGGTTCCTGAAACCTGAAAATTGGGGCTCATATTACAGGCGATGAAACGCTTTGGCACCCGCGCACATGCCCTTGTAGGAGCGAGCTTGCTCGCGAAGAGCGTCAGAACATCGCGTTTTATCAGGCAGTACGCGTTATCGTTGACGTTTTTCGCGAGCAAGCTCGCTCCTACAAGGGGCAAGATCGGCAGGTTATTGGTCTTTGAATTCAGGCGCACGCTTGGCGACGAATGCTGCCATGCCTTCCTTCTGATCCTGGGTGGCAAAGGCTGCGTGGAACACCCGGCGTTCAAAGCGCACACCTTCCGACAGGCTGACCTCGAAGGCGCGGTTGACGCTTTCCTTGACCATCATGCTGATCGGCACCGATTTACTGGCGATCAGCGCAGCGACCTTCAGCGCCTCTTCCAGCAGTTCGTCCGACGGCACGATCCGCGCCACGATGCCGCAACGCTCGGCCTCCACCGCATCGATAAAGCGCCCGGTCAGGCACATTTCCATAGCCTTGGCCTTGCCTACCGCGCGGGTCAGGCGCTGGGTGCCGCCCATGCCCGGCAGCACGCCGAGGTTGACTTCCGGCTGGCCAAACTTGGCGTTGTCACCGGCCAGGATAAAGTCGCACATCAAGGCCAGCTCGCAACCGCCGCCCAGGGCAAAGCCGTTGACTGCGGCAATGATCGGCTTGCGTCGGTTAGCCACGCGATCACTGTCGCTGAACAGGTCGTCGAGGTAGATCTGCGGGTAGGTCAGCTCGGCCATTTCCTTGATATCGGCGCCTGCGGCAAAGGCTTTTTTCGAGCCGGTCAACACAATGCAGCCAATCTCGGGGTTGGCTTCCAGGCTGTCCAGGGCCTGGTTCACTTCACTGACCAGTTGCGCGTTCAAGGCATTCAGCGCTTGCGGGCGATTGAGGGTAATCAGCCCGACACGGCCTTGAACGTCGAGCAAAATGGTTTCGTAACTCATCGATCCGTTCCTCTTCAAAGATTGCGCGAAATGACCATGCGCTGAATATCACTGGTGCCTTCATAAATCTGGCAGACCCGCACGTCGCGGTAGATTCGCTCCAGCGGGAAGTCGCTCAGGTAACCGTATCCGCCCAGGGTTTGCAAGGCGGCAGAACAGACTTTCTCGGCCATTTCCGAGGCGAACAGCTTGGCCATGGACGCCTCCACCAGCGCAGGCCGACCACTGTCGCGCAGGGCCGCGGCGTAATGCACCATCTGCCGGGCCACGGCGATCTGGGTGGCCATGTCTGCCAGGCGAAACGCCACGGCCTGATGCTCGATCAGGGCCTTGCCAAAACTCTCACGCTCACGCGCGTAGTCACGAGCGGCTTCAAACGCCGCGCGGGCCATGCCCACCGATTGCGAGGCAATGCCCACGCGACCGCCCTCCAGATTGGCCAGGGCAATCCGGTACCCCTCGCCCTCTTCGCCCAGGCGGTTGGCCACTGGCACCTTCACATCCTCAAACAGAATCTGACAGGTATCGGATGCATGTTGGCCAAGCTTGTCCTCGACCCGCGCCACCGAGTAGCCCGGTGAATCGGTCGGCACGATAAACGCGCTGATCCCGCGCTTGCCGGCTGCCGGGTCCGTCACGGCAAACACAATCACCACCCCGGCGTTCTGCCCGGACGTGATGAACTGCTTGCAGCCATTGAGCACGTAGTGATCGCCCTCAAGGCGGGCCCGGGTTTTCAGGCTGCTGGCGTCAGACCCGGCCTGGGGCTCGGTCAGGGCGAATGCACCGAGCATTGCGCCGCTGGCCAGGGGCTTGAGGAACTGCTCTTTCTGCTGGTCATTGCCGAACTTGAGGATGGGCACGCAACCGACCGAGTTGTGCACGCTCATGATGGTCGAGCACGCGCCATCCCCCGCTGCGACTTCTTCCAGGGCCATGGCATAGGCCAGGTAACCGGTGTCGCAACCGCCCCACTGTTCCGGCACGAGCATGCCGAAAAAGCCCAGATCGGCCATTTCAGCAATGGCCTCCTTGGGAAAACGGTGCTCGCGGTCCCACTCGGCAGCGAACGGTTTCAGTCGTTCCTGGGCAAATTGCCGGGCCGCGTCGCTGATTTGCAGTTGTTCGTCATTGGGCAACATATCAATTCCTTAATCCAGGCACTCGACAGCCATGGCCGTAGCTTCGCCGCCACCGATGCAGATTGCCGCGACACCGCGCTTGAGGCCTTTCTGGCGCAGGGCCGAGAGCAGGGTCACAAGGATGCGTGCGCCCGATGCGCCAATCGGATGCCCCAAGGCGCAAGCGCCACCGTGAACGTTGACCTTGTCGTGGGGGATTTGCAGCTTGCTCATGGTGACCAGGCTGACCACGGCAAAGGCTTCGTTGATTTCAAACAGATCGACATCGCCCATGCTCCAGCCAGTCTTGCTCAACAGCTTGCGGATCGCCCCCACCGGTGCCACCGGAAACAGCCCAGGCTCATCGGCAAACGCGGCGTGACCATGGATCACCGCCAACGGCTTGAGCCCACGCTGCTGTGCTTCACTCTGGCGCATCATGAGCAAGGCTGCCGCGCCATCGGAGATCGAACTGGAGTTGGCCGCCGTCACCGTACCGCCTTCGCGAAACGCTGGTTTGAGAGTGGCGATCTTGTCCAGCCTGGCCTTGGGCGGCTGCTCGTCGTCAGTGATGGTTTTTTGTTCCTTGCCCACGGTGACCTGCACCGGGACGATCTCGGCACTGAAGCTGCCAGCCTTGATCGCCTGCTGCGCACGGGTCAGCGAAGCAATGGCAAATGCGTCCTGGGCTTCACGGGTGAAGCCATTGGCCTCGGCGCAATCTTCGGCAAAAGTGCCCATCAGGCGACCCTTGTCATAGGCATCTTCAAGGCCGTCGAGGAACATATGGTCAAGAACCCGGCCATGGCCCATGCGGTAGCCACTGCGCGCACGGTCCAGCAGATACGGCGCGTTGGACATGCTCTCCATGCCGCCGGCGATCACCACTTGCACGCTGCCGGCCAGCAGCGAGTCATGGGCAAGAATCGCCGCTTCCATGCCTGACCCGCACATCTTGTTGAGGGTGGTGCAACGCGTCGACTTATCCAGCCCGGCGCCCAGTGCAGCCTGGCGGGCCGGGGCCTGGCCGAGGCCTGCGGGCAGTACGCAACCGAACAGCACTTCATCTACTGCGTCAGTGGCGATACCGGCGCGCTCGACAGCGGCGCGAATCGCAGCGGCGCCCAGTTGCGGCGCGGTCAGGCCCTTGAGGTCGCCCTGGAAGCCGCCCATGGGGGTGCGCACGGCGCTGACGATAACAATCGGATCGTGGAGCTGAGTCATGACAAATCCTCCTTACTTGGCCGCCATGCGCAAGGCACCGTCGAGACGGATCACCTCGCCATTGAGCATGCTGTTTTCAATGATATGCCGTGCCAGTGCAGCGTACTCGGCCGGTTTGCCCAGGCGTGGCGGGAACGGTACACCGGCCGCCAGCGAGTCGCGGACCTCTGGGGTCATGCCAGCCATCATCGGCGTTTCAAAAATGCCCGGGGCAATCGTCATCACCCGAATGCCGAAGCGCGCCAACTCCCGTGCGGCAGGCAGGGTCAGGCTGGCAATCGCACCCTTGGACGCCGCGTAGGCAGCCTGGCCGATCTGGCCGTCGAAGGCCGCCACCGAAGCGGTGTTGATGATCACGCCGCGCTCCCCCTCAGCATTGGCCTCGGACTCAGCGATGGCTGCCGCAGCCAGGCGCAGCAGGTTGAAACTGCCGATCAGGTTGACGTTGATCACCTGGGCAAAACTGGCCAGGGCATGCGGCCCGTTCTTGCCGAGAATTTTCTCGCCACGTACCACGCCTGCGCAGTTGACCAGCCCATGCAGGCCGCCAAACGCCGCAACGGTCGCTTGCACGGCCGCTTCGGCGGCTGCTTCCTGGCTGATATCCGCCACCACGCTGCGCGCCTGCGCGCCCAGTTTTGTGGCCTGGGCCGCCACGGCCTCGGCATTCAGGTCCACCAGCATCACCCTGGCACCAGCGGCCACGAGCATTTCGGCAGTCGCCGCGCCGAGGCCCGACGCGCCGCCGCTGACCATAAATACCTTGTTTTCAATCTGCATCATTGTTTCCTTAAAGAGGGTTCAAGCCGTGGTCGCTGCCTGGACCTTGGCGATTTCCTGGTTACGCAAAATAAAACGTTGCAGCTTGCCGCTCGGGGTCTTGGGCAAGTCGCTGACAAATTCGATTTCCCGTGGGTAAGCATGTGCTGCCAGGCGCTTGCGCACATGCTGGCGCAGCTCTTCGGCCAACTCGGCGTCGGCACGGTATTGGCTGTTGATGACCACGAACGCCTTGACCAGCTCGGTGCGTTCCGCATCCGGCTTGCCGACCACCGCCGCTTCGACCACCGCCGGGTGCTCGACCAATGCACTTTCCACATCGAACGGCCCCACGCGGTAGCCGGAGGTCGTGATCACATCGTCACTGCGCCCGACAAAACTGATACTGCCATCGGGATTGAGCTCCACGGTGTCGCCGCTCAAGTAGTACTTGCCAACAAAAGCCTTGGTCTTGACTCCCTCGTAGCCGGCGAACCAGCACATCGGCGACTGCTCGCGGTCGATCGCCAGGATGCCCGGCTGGCCGGCGGGCAATTCTTGATAGTTGTCGTCCAGCACCACGATGCGGTGCCCCGGCGAGGCAAAGCCGGCGGAACCGACATGCACCGGGTGCTCCAGGCCATGGTGGTTGCACAGGACCATGCCCAACTCGGTCTGGCCGTAGTGATCATGGATGGTCACGCCCAGGTTATCGGCGAACCAGCGAATCACTTCCGGGTTCAGCGGCTCGCCCGCGCTACTGACGATGCGCAGCCGGCCCTTGATCGAGCGCGCGAACTGCTCGCCGCCGGCAATCAACAGGCGGTAGGCCGTGGGTGAGCCGGTGAGGTTGGTGATCCCGTATTTGTTGATGACCCGGCAGGTGCTTTCGAGGGTAAACGGACCATCGTAGAAGGTGATCGGATGGCCCATGGACAACGGCCCGGCCACGCCGAAATAGATGCCGTAGGCCCAGCCTGGGTCGGCGACGTTCCAGAATGCATCTTCAGGGCGCAAGTCCACGGCGTCGCGGGTGTAGCTCTGGAACGCGACCAGGGCCTTGAGCGGCACGGCCAGGGCTTTCGACGGGCCGGTGGTGCCGGAGGTGAACATCAGCAGGAAGGGATCATCGGCGCCCAGCAGGACCGGCTCGCAAACATTGGAATAGTTGGGCAACTCGGCCCAGAAGCTGAAATCGCCACGCACGATACCTTCGCCCTTGGCACCGGCCACGGTAACGATGGTCGGGCAATCGGCGACTTCGGCCAGCTTGCTGCGGTTGCCTGCGTCGGTCACCACCAGTGCCGCACCGGAACTGTTCAGGCGATGCTCGATGGCCTTGGGACCGAACGCGGTGAACAATGGTTGATAGACCGCGCCGATGCGCCAGGTGGCGAGCACCGTCACCAGCAGTTCGGCGGTACGCGGCAACAGGCCGGCAACCTTGTCGCCGCGCTTGACGCCCTGGGCCAGCAGGAAGTTGGCCAAACGTGCCGCCTGGTCTTGCAGGTCGCTGAAGGTGGACGTGGCGCTACGGCCATCCTTGCCCTCCCAGAACAAGGCAATCCGCCCCGGCAGCGCGTGCCGGTCGCAGCATTCAATGCAAGCGTTGAGCCCTTGCAGGTGGCCGGCCAGTGCGGCCTCGACGGTTTGCTGGTAGTTGAACTGGGTGGTAGCAGCCAAATAATCGCGCATCGTGGCAAATCCCTGTGTCTTTTGTTGTTTTTGGGGGCGTGCTTTTGCGGGGTGAACCTGCGCAAATAGTGGCGCCAGAGCGGCACAGGGACAATGGTCAAAGCTTTCAATGTGGCTGACTGGTTTGGCCAATGACGCCTGGCAAAAACGGCTCCGTCATAGAGGCCGACAATCATCCAGTCAACGCAAGCGATTGGACGCCCTGCCCGCCTGCTTCTAATCTGAGGGCCTGCGCCACCGAAGAAGCTCCTCGATGATTGTTCGCCCCAAACCCAATCTGTTCGGCATCCTGTTCTCCCTCAAGGGCTCGATTGCCAAGCGTATTGCCCTGCGCAGCCTACTGGTCACGCTGCTGGCCTCGGTGATCGTGCTGGTCGAGACCCTGCATCCGGCCTATTTTTCCAAGGTCAACGCCACGCCGTTCACGTTGCTGGGGTTGTCGCTGTCGATCTTCATGAGCTTTCGCAACAACGCCTGCTACGACCGCTGGTGGGAGGGCCGCAAGCAACTGGGGCAGATGATCGTTGAGATCCGCTCGCTGATCCGTGAAACCCAGGTGTTCACACAGCCTGGCGAGCGTGAAGGCCTGTTGCGTGGTTTGTGTGGTTTTGCCCACGGCCTGGTTGCCCGCCTGCGCCACGAAGACGAGGCCCGCGCCATCAAGCCGTGGACCCGCGTTGAGCCCAGCCACCCGAACCTGCCCGACAGCATCCTGCAATCTCTCGGCGCGCACTGCTCAAACGCTGCGCAACAGGGCCGGATCAGTGACTGGCGCTACACCCAGCTGGAAACCCGCCTGGTGGGCCTGAGCCAGGTGCAAGCCGCGTGCGAGCGAATCAAGAGCACGCCACTGCCCTTTCCCTACACCCTGTTGCTGCACCGCACCATCTACCTGTTCTGCATCCTGCTACCGTTTGCCATGGCCGAGCCACTGGGTTGGCTGACGCCGATTTTCACCGCCATCGTCAGCTACACCTTCTTTGGCCTGGATGAGATCGGCGATGACCTGGAAGACCCGTTCGGCTTCGACGAAAACGACCTGCCCTGCAATGCCATCGTGCGTACCCTGGAGCGCGAGATCCTTGCGGCGCTGGGCGAAACCGAGCTGCCCGCGCCCCTGGAACCCGTGGACTACGTACTGACGTGACACAGGTTTGACACTCGCCGGTGTCTGACCGAAGCTGAGCACTTTGCACTAGCTGCCCAGCTTTCGGACGCCTGCATGTCAAAGTCACGCCGTTACGCGATCATCGGCCTGAGCGCCCTGTTGTTTGTCGTACTGATCATTTGGTATTTCTCCCGCATTCCCAGCGTGTCTGTCCCCCCGGCTATTGCCCACGGTTACTCCAAAGCAATGAAACAGGCGCATAACGGTGAACCTGGCGCGGCGCGGGTGCTGTATCAGCAATTGGCCCGGCCGGACCTGTCCGATGTGCGCCGCGCGGCCCTGCACAGTGAGCTGCACAACTACCCAAGCCCCCAGGCATTGAAACTGGCGGACAAGGACCTGAGCCACCCGGCACCACTGGTGCGCCAGGCAGCCATTGCCAGCATCGTCGGCCTGGTGCCCAGCGGCCAGCGCACCTTGTTGCTCGGCCCCTTGCTCGACGATGACGAGCAAAGCGTGCGGTTTGCCGCCGCCAATGCCCTGTTGGGGCTGTCTCCCGACACCCTGGGCCTGTACTTCGGCCCCTTGCAGCAGGTGCTGGATGAATATGTGAAATACCTCAAGTCCCAACCCGAAAGCCCCGAAGGCTGGATCCAGCTGGCACGCCTGTACATCCACAGCGCCCTGTTGCCCGAGGCACAGCATGCCCTGGAACAGGCCTTGCGCCTGGACCCGGAGAACCTGCCAGCCGTGGTGGCGCGCATCGAGTTGCTGGATAAGCAAGGCAAGGTCGATGATTCGCGCCAAGTGCTGGCGGCCCAACTGCAAGCCCATCCCGAGTCGGCCTACCTGCAACATGCCCTGGGCATGTGGCTGCTGCACCATGGCGAGCGCGAGTACGCCCTGCTGGGCCTGTCCAAGGCCGTGGAACTGGAACCCGACAATCAGGATTACCGCTACGACCTGGCCACCACCCTGCATGATCAGGAGGAGTTGGAAGCCGCCCAGCGCCAGTTGGAAGAAATCGTCCAGCGCCACCCCGCCAACCGCAAGGCCCGGGTACTGTTGATCAACTACTGGAAGGAAAGCGGCCAGTTGCAGAACGTGCAGGTGCTGTTAGCACAGCTGGAACAGCAAAACCCCGACGATCCGGCGCTGCAACAAGGGCTTTGAAGCGCTCAAGCGGTTAAGAACTGCGCGCTGGATTACACATTTGATAGAAAACGTTGAACCGCCCCATAGCCCAACGGTCAAGTGAATATGGCGTGCCTTAGCCGGCACGCCCCTCCATTTGATACGTGACCCGAGGGCACTTCTTGTCTACATCCAAAGAGCTGTTCACAGCAAAAGCGGCCACCGGCATCGAAGGTCTTGATGACATTCTTTGCGGGGGCCTATCGCGTAGCCACCTGTTCCTGCTCGAAGGTGAACCCGGCACCGGCAAGACCACCGTGGCCCTGCACTTTCTCCAGGCCGGGGCCAAGGCCGGCGAACGATCGCTGTACATCACCCTGTCGGAAACCGAGCGCGAGCTGCGCCAGGGTGCCAAGTCCCATGGCTGGGACCTGGACGAACACATCCACATTTTTGAACTGACCCCACCGGAAAGCCTGCTCAATGCCGAGCATCAGCAAAGCCTGCTGTACTCCTCCGACCTGGAGCTGGGCGAGGCCACCCGGCAGATCTTCGAAGTGGTGGAACGAGTCAAGCCCACCCGCGTGGTGATCGACAGCCTCTCGGAGATCCGCCTGCTGGCACAAAGCTCATTGCGTTATCGCAGGCAAATCCTCGCGATCAAGCACTACTTCGTGCGCTACGACGCCACCGTGCTGCTGTTGGACGACCTGACCACCGAGTCCCTGGACAAAACCGTACACAGCGTTGCCCACGGGGTGATCCGCCTGGAAGAACTGACCCCCAACTACGGCGCGGAGCGGCGCCGTGTGCGGGTGGTGAAGTACCGTGGGCAGAAATACCGTGGCGGCTTTCACGACTTCACCATCATGCAGGACGGCGTGCATGTGTTCCCGCGCCTGGTGGCGGCCGAGCACCGGGGCGGCTACAACCGCCAGACCCTGACCAGCGGCATTCGAGAGATGGACGCGCTGCTGGGGGGCGGTATCGAGACCGGCTCCAGCACCCTGATCCTGGGCCCGGCTGGTACTGGCAAATCGTTGATTTCGATGATCTTCGCCGCCGCAGCTGTGGCCCGTGGTGAAAAAGCTGCACTGTTCATCTTCGATGAAGAGCTGGGCCTGTTGTTCGACCGCATGAAAAACATGGGCATCGACCTGGCCGCCCTGCAAGCCACTGGCAACCTGTTGATCGAACAGGTGGATGCCGCCGAGCTGTCGCCGGGCGAGTTTTCCCACCGGGTGCGGCGCTGTGTGGACGAACGCCAGATCAAGACCGTGGTCATCGACAGCATCAACGGCTATCAGGCGGCCATGCCCGAGGAAAACGCCCTGGTGCTGCACATGCACGAGCTGTTGCTGTACCTCAACCGCCGGGGCGCGGCGACCTTCATGACCGTGGCCCAACACGGCCTGGTCGGCGATATGCAGGCGCCGGTGGATATCACCTACCTGGCAGACACGGTGATCCTGCTGCGCTACTTCGAAGCGTTGGGCAAGGTGCGACGGGCCATTTCGATCATCAAGAAACGCACCGGCAGCCATGAGTCGACTATTCGCGAGTACCGCATCGCCAGCAAGGGCATGACTATCGGCGAACCTCTCGAAGCCTTCCAGGGCGTGCTACGTGGCGTCCCTACCTACATGGGTGCTGGCAACCCGTTGCTCAAGGATGAGAGCTTGTGAGTAGCCTGCCGGCCGTTTCCGAGCGCGCGATCATTCTCGCGCCCTTGGGACGGGACAGCTCGCTGGCGCTGATGATGCTCAACGAGGCAGGTTTCAGTGGTATCGCTGCCACCAACCTGCCGATGCTTTGCGAGGAGGCGGAACAAGGTGCGGGCCTGCTCATTATTGCCGCCGAAGCCTTGCTTGGGGTCGGCCTGGAACCACTGCTGGACTACCTGCACCAGCAGCCGGCCTGGTCGGACCTGCCGATCGTGCTGCTGACTCACCACGGCGGCTGCGAACAGAACGCGTCCTCGCACCTGAGCGCCAGGCTGGGCAATATCACTTTGCTGGAGCGGCCGTTTCATCCGGTGACCTTGATCAGCCTGGTGAGCACCGCCCTGCGTGGCCGCCGAAGGCAGTACGAGGCCCGGGACCGCCTGATCGACTTGAGCCAGAGCGAACTGCGCCTGCAACGCACCCTGGAAACCCTTGAGCAGCAAGTCGAGGAACGCACCGCACAGTTGCGCACTAACGAAGAAGCCTTGCGTCAGTCGCAAAAAATGGAAGCCGTCGGCCAATTGACCGGCGGCATCGCCCACGACTTCAACAATATGCTCACCGGCATTATCGGCAGCCTGGAACTGCTGCGTCGGCGCCTGGCGCGCGGGCGCCTGGATGACCTCGACAGCCTGATCGACCTCGGCGTCACCTCAGCCAACCGCGCCGCCGGCCTGACCCACCGCCTGCTGGCGTTCTCTCGCCGCCAGTCGCTGGACTCCAAACCGGTGGAGATCAACCAACTGGTGACGGCCATGGGCGAGCTACTGCAACGCAGCCTGAACGAAAGCATCGTGCTGGACATGCAACTGAGTGGGCAACTGTGGACCGCCGAAGCGGACCCCAACCAACTGGAAAGCGCCCTGCTCAACCTGGCCCTGAATGCCCGGGACGCCATGCCGGATGGCGGCCGGCTGGTGGTCGAAACCCGTAACCGTCACCTGGACAGTGTATTCACTGCGGTCTACGGCACCCTGACGCCGGGCGACTACGTGGAGCTGAGCGTCAGCGATACTGGCTGCGGGATGCCGGACACCGTGATCAGCCGGGCCTTCGACCCCTTCTTCACCACCAAGCCCATCGGCCAGGGCACCGGCCTGGGGTTATCGATGATCTACGGCTTCGCTCGCCAGTCCCATGGCCATGTGACCATCCACAGTGTGGTTGGCAAAGGCACCACGGTGAGCCTGTTCCTGCCGCGTTTTATCGGCGAAATCACCGCCGATACACCCCTAGACCCTGCCCTGCTGCCTTTCGCCAATTGCGGTGAGACCGTGCTGATCGTCGAGGACGATCCGGCGGTACGGGTGCTGGTCAGCCAGGTGCTGAGTGAATTGGGCTATGCCTTTGTCGAAGCCTCGGATGCCGACAGCGCGCTGCCGATTATTGAATCCAGCCAGCGCATTGATCTGCTGATCAGTGACGTGGGGTTACCGGGGATGAACGGACGGCAACTGGCGGAGATAGGCAGGCAGATTCGCCCAGACCTGAAGGTGTTGTTTATTACCGGGTATGCCGAGCATGCGGCGGTGCGCGGGGGGTTCCTGGATCCTGGGATGCAATTGATCACCAAGCCATTTACGTTTGATCTGTTGACCGCGAAGGTGCGGGAGATGATTCGAGCATGAGGCGTATAAACACTGCGCGAGCATTTTCAAAGTAATGTTCGCGCAGCGCACAACGATCAGGCAGCGGGCGCACGCACATTGGCCTCCAGCACGCTGGATTTGGTGAAGACAACCTCATGTTTGTTCTCGACGATCCACTGCTGAAGTTTCTCCAACCGGACCCTATCAAGCGGATAGATGTTTGAGCGACCAACCACGGTGGGTAGCGTATTTTTTTCCGAAAGTGCGACATCCAGAGTAAATGAATTGCTGTGATAGAGAAAAAACTCTCCAGTGTCGGTTTTATGGATATAGGCCGTATGGAAATAATTTCCGCCCTCGTGTCCATACTTGAAGTTGACAATTCCAGACTCAGTGATCTCGCCGAGATCAAGTGCCTTTTTAGGGCTTTCGTCTGTAATCCCCATCAGCCGCTTATAACCTGCTGTGTAATTTGTACCACTTCCAGGTGCCTCTTTAGTTGCTCGCAGTACAGTATCGACAGCAGTCTTTGACAATTTCTTCTCTGCCGACCCAACGAGTAATGCATTCGCATAACAGATACTGTCAATAAAATCTGTTTTCGGATTGGCGCTTAAAATATCGAGGTTTTTCTGTAAGCTGGAACTGGAAATATCATCGGGCGTAAAGTTGATGGGCAGGCCATATGACTTACCTGTTTTCAGATCATAGTGAAACCACTTCCCGGTGGCCTCATCGAGTTTTGCCGTGCCCTTCATGATATCGATGTTGTTGCCCATCTTAATAGTGCCCTCGGCAACATCTGTCCTCTTAGCGATTTTGAGCACGTCAGAGTTGCGCAAGCCCTGACGCACACGTGCCACCGTCGCTCCTACCCCACGCCCTGCAGCCTGTGCTACATCCGATGAAAAACCGCCGAGGCGTCTTAATCCAACTTTTGCGCCCTTGGCTAGGGCACGACCAAAGGACTTCACCGACTTGAAGGCTTTGAAACTACCGGCAACCTTGCCAAATCCAAGGGTTGTCGCATACATGACACCATCGAAAATCACATCCCCCAGCGCCTCAAGCGGTTTGCCCTGGATCAGATGACGAATTGCCGAGGCGCCCGGAATAACCCCCAGGAAAACCTCAGTGGCCAGTCTCTTCCTGGCTTCTTCCTCATCAAAGGTTGTAACAGCCTTGGATGACTCAAATAAATCGTCAAATTGAAATGCATTAGTGGTGTGTTTCGACAGTAGCTCACCAAGATAAAGACTACGCTGACTGGTAAAAGATTCCGGCGCAATGCTCAATTCAGACTGGGGAGCCCTGAGAGCTTTATCCTGAGTTGTTTTTGGCTTTTGCTCCTCGATGCTCCTATTGACTTCTTTCTTGCCTATATCGCTGGGACGTACAACCCATTGGTCTTGTACGCCTTCCTTGAAATTGATCTTGAACTCGTCGCGCTTGCGAATCCTTCCTTGCTGTGGCGAGATCTCATAGAACTCATCATTACCGTTGCGCGTGGCTTTGATCAGTAACGCACGCTCTTTCAGTGTTTGTTCGGGAAAATGCGGCCCATGGACGACAGTACCTGTTGGCAGAGTGTTTGTCGTGCGGCTGACCTCGCCTTCGACATACACCTTGATTGCTCCATATTCAAGGTTCTTTCTATCTTCCAGGGGTAGCTGTGAGATCAGGTTCCTGGTGGATATGGCGTAGGCTCTCTCTATACCGCTCCGGTACTTGGCAAACGCTTCGATGTGCAGTTCGTCCGGCTTTGCGAGCCTGGAAAGCTTGCTGAGCATGTCATTGATAGGCACGCCGCTGTCAGTTGTGGTCCACCCTACTGGATCATTAGAGCGACCGGACAGGTAGAGATCGAGGAGTGAGTAGTTGCCGACGGGGTCGGTGGTCAGTGAAGGGGTCAACTTGTAACTGTCTTGCGTCACAACATGACTGGTGATGCACTTTCTTTCAAACGGGATGTGCTCTCCAAAGGTCTCCCTCAGTACTTTTAACGCAATACTTTTCTGTGTAGGCATTTCGGTATTCAGCGCCGCAGGAACCTGGCTCAACAGGTCTCGTTTTTCAGCCATCATTTTTTGCGCAGACTCAATTTCCGATGACGAATGGTTACCTCTCTCGATCTTTGGCAGCACCCCATTGATCTCCCCCCACTCACTGAGCACGGCCTTGAGCGTTTGACTCTGAATCAACTCGTCTGCGGCTGAAATCGGATCGTTTGCATCTCGTGAAACCACCTCCACAAAGGTCATCCTAGTACTGGCACCGGAGCTTTGCGCCTCAATCCGCGCAACCGCAGCCTTGAGGCTGGCCCACGCGATAGAGCCATAGGTCACGCTTTGCGGAATATCTTTGACCAGCAGTTCGGGTGCCACCCGGGAGAGCAGCAGATGAGCCGCCACTGGGGCCATTTCCATTGTGGTTTTGCGTGTACTGCTCAAGTGATCAATCAAGCCCTGTTTGATTGTCGCCAGAGGTCGTCCGTAGTGTTGGTCCGCAGCCAGGTTGAACCCCGCCACATGGTTTTTTTTCGGGTGAAACACACTTTCACTATCCAGCGTAGTGGCAATGGCCGCGAGAACCCAGTCCTGGTTGCTCGTCGTGGTCGAGAGTGCCCCCATCTTTTCCTGCAAGGCTTTACCCAGCGCCTTAGCCTTGGGCGAATCAATGATCTGCTCAACGATCCACTCAGGATTACGCATGGTATTGGTGGACCAGTGCAGGTTATGACTGAGGTAACCCAGGGCTCCTGATCGTCTGAACTGGTCCCCCAAGCCAGGCAGTCGCAGGTTATTGTGAATGACATGGCTATAGGTCAGCTTTTGTTTATCGTTCTCAAGCGGAACACTCCATGAAAGTGCACCACCGAAGTTGCCAAGGCGCACCGTGGGCAACTTCGGAGTGCTCAGGACACGGATCAGGTTGGCAAGCTCATCCTCGTTTTTGGGCACCGTCCAGCCACTGTTGCCGATGAATGCCTCAAGACTGACGGTATTGGTTTCGTGTGCTTCCTTCAGTTGGGCATAGGTTCCCTGAGGATGAACTGGCAAAGTGGTGTTCTTCAAATACTCATCAAGCCGCCGTGATCCGTTGCTGGGAAAACCCTGCAACTTTTCCAGCAGCGCCTGCTTATCCTGGCCATCCCGCAAAGCGGTGTTAGCTGAATCCAGTGCACTATCAGAACGCGATTGTGCGGTACGAGTTGTATCGCTGGGAGGTATATCCGCAAAGCGACTGTTGTGTTGCAGTTCGCCCACGCGTTTAGCCTGCATTTCCGGCGATGCGCTAAACCCATGTTCGCCATAGAAGTGGGCCACCACCGAAAAAGGTGCGGATGAGCTGGAGGTAGGTGCTGCTAACCCCGGCCCCTGCGCCCCAACGACTCTAGCAGCCTGCATCAAGGACTCCGTAGCTGCCGACCAACTGTTGTCTTGCTTAGATCCCTGTAACGTCTCACGCTTGCCGTTGATAGTACAAACTATCTGGTTGTAGCCAGGATATATATGAATGGGCTTTGAAAGATCAATTTTTTTGGTTTTTGCCCAGGTGGTAAACGTCGGACTTGTAACCGCATCATTAAAGTGCGACCACCACTTGCCAAATATCGAGTCTTTAGAAATATTATCAAGGGTCTGCGTTACCGTGCCTGTTTTAACTCCTTCCTGAAGGCCTTGGGATGGTCTGAAGTAGCCATGTATTTCCCCGGCATACCACCTAGCGCAACTTTTA
>NZ_JAHIDY010000003.1:99088-227859 GCF_018732265.1 Pseudomonas sp. TAE6080 | reverse complement strand
GAGCTGTCGAGCTTTAGCGAGGCTGCGATGGCGGCGGCACAGGCAGCGAAGATGTGCTATCGCAGCCTCGCCAGGGCTCGACAGCTCCCACATTTTGATGGGTGTACACCCGCGACCATTGCAGGTTGCCGGCTCGTTCGAAAGTAGCATTCGCCTGTCAGCCCAGCCATGCATTAATGCCTTCACCGGACTCTCCCGGCATAACAAGAGGATTGCCCCATGTGGACCAAACCGGCCTACACCGACCTGCGTATCGGCTTTGAAGTGACCATGTATTTCGCCAACCGCTGAAAATTCAGCGGGGATGCGGGCCACCCATTGGTCTGATTGCATTCGCCAGCGGATGCGTTAGTGTGGCCCGTATCTTCCAAAAACAATAAAAACAGGCTTACCAATGAGCCAAAGTCTCAGCCAACTGCGTAAATTCGTCTCCCCGGAAATCATCTTCGGTGCCGGCTCCCGGCACAATGTCGGCAATTACGCCAAGACCTTTGGTGCGCGCAAGGTCCTGGTGGTCAGCGACCCTGGCGTGGTCGCCGCCGGTTGGGTCGCGGATGTCGAGGCCAGCCTGCAAGCCCTGGGTATCGACTACTGCCTGTACACCGCCGTATCGCCCAACCCGCGTGTCGAAGAAGTGATGCAGGGCGCCGAGGTCTACCGCGAAAACCATTGCGACGTGATCGTCGCGGTCGGTGGTGGCAGCCCGATGGATTGCGGCAAGGCCATCGGCATTGTGGTTGCCCACGGGCGCAGCATTCTTGAGTTCGAAGGGGTGGACACCATTCGCGTGCCCAGCCCGCCGCTGATCCTGATCCCGACCACCGCCGGCACCTCGGCCGATGTCTCGCAGTTCGTGATTATTTCCAACCAACAAGAACGCATGAAGTTCTCCATCGTCAGCAAGGCGGTGGTGCCGGATGTATCGCTGATCGACCCGGAAACCACGGCCAGCATGGACCCGTTCCTGTCGGCCTGTACCGGCATCGACGCGTTGGTGCATGCCATCGAGGCCTTTGTGTCCACCGGTCACGGGCCACTGACCGACCCCCATGCGCTGGAGGCCATGCGCCTGATCAACGGCAACCTGGTGCAGATGATTGCCAACCCCGGCGATATCGCCTTGCGCGAGAAAATCATGCTAGGCAGCATGCAGGCCGGCCTGGCATTTTCCAATGCGATTCTCGGCGCGGTACATGCCATGTCCCACAGCCTCGGCGGTTTTCTCGACCTGCCCCATGGCTTGTGCAATGCGGTGCTGGTCGAGCACGTGGTGGCGTTCAACTACAATTCGGCGCCTGAGCGCTTCAAGGTGATTGCCGAGACCTTCGGCATCGACTGTCGAGGCCTCAATCACCGGCAGATCTGCGGGCGGCTGGTGGAGCATCTGATTGCGCTCAAGCACGCGATTGGTTTCCATGAAACCCTCGGTCTGCACGGGGTGCGGGTGGCGGATATCCCGTTCCTGTCGCAACACGCCATGCATGATCCGTGCATCCTGACCAACCCCCGGGAGTCGAGTCAGCGTGACGTCGAGGTCGTCTATGGCGAAGCTCTCTGACGATCAGCAACGGGCGTTGGCCGGGCTGCTGGGGCTGGGCGACCACTCGGCGCGCAAGAGCCATTATCCGGAGCTGACAGCGCGGCTGGATGAGCTGGAGGCCGAGCGCAAACGCTATATCCGTCTCAACGACGAACTGGAGCAACGGGTCGCCGCGCGCACCGATGAATTGCTCGACGCCAACCGCAACCTGCAGCAGCAGATCGCCCGGCGCGAGCGCATCGAGCAGGACCTGCGCGACGCCCGCGACGCGGCGCAGGCCGCCAACCGCAGCAAGGACAAATACCTGGCCGCCGCCAGCCATGACCTGCTGCAACCGCTCAATGCCGCGCGCCTGTTGATTTCGACCCTGCGCGAACGGGACTTGCCGAGTGTGGAAAAGGTCCTGGTGGAGCGCACGCATCAGGCCCTGGAAGGCGCCGAGGATCTGCTGGCGGACCTGCTGGATATTTCCCGCCTCGATCAGGCTGCGGTAAAACCAGATTTCGCCCTGTATCGCCTCGACGAACTGCTGGCGCCGCTGGTCTCGGAGTTTGAGTCGGTGGCCGCAGCGGCGGGCCTGAATTTGCGCGTGCATATGGGACGTTATGCACTGCGCACCGACCTGCGCTTGCTCACGCGTATCCTGCGTAACTTTCTCAGCAATGCCTGCCGTTATACCGACGCTGGGTGCATCCTGTTGGGCGCGCGACGACGGGGTGATCACTTGCGCCTGGAAGTGTGGGACACCGGCCGTGGGATTGCCGCCGACAGCCTGGAGTCGATTTTCCTGGAGTTCAACCAACTGGATGTGGGCCGTGCGGCAGATCGCAAGGGCGTCGGGCTGGGGCTGGCGATTGTCGAGCGCATCGCGAAGATCCTCGGTTGCCAGGTGCTGGTGCGTTCGTGGCCGGGGCGCGGATCGATGTTCAGCATCGAGGTGCCGCTGTCGGCTGAAATGCCGTTGCCTATTGGCCAGGCAGCGCCCCAGGCCGGCACCGGCAACCCCCTGCCCGGGAGACGGTTGTTGGTGCTGGATAACGAAGTCAGCATCCTGGAAAGCATGAGCGCGTTGCTGGGGCAGTGGGGCTGCGAGGTGGTGACTGCGACGGATCAGGCGGGTGCTTTGAAGGCGTTGCAGGGCCGGGCACCGGAGCTGATCCTGGCGGACTACCATCTTGACCATGGCGTGGTTGGCTGCGAGGTGGTCAGGCAGTTGCGCGCGCATTTTGCGTTGAAGATTCCCGCCGTGATCATCACTGCCGACCGCACCGACCAGTGCCGACGCTCGTTGCAGCGCCTGGAAGCGCCGTTGCTCAACAAACCGGTCAAGCCGGGCAAGCTGCGGGCGGTCTTGAGCCAACTGCTGGGCGCCACTTTCTAAATGTAGGCGCTGGCTTGCCCGCGAACATCATTAACGATAACGCAGCACTAAAAAGCAACCCGAGGCGCCTGTGGGATTTTTGTCGGAACACCGCTCACAGTAGATTGCATTTCAGCAGTGGCGTTTGCGGGTTTCGCTGGGCAGTTCCTTGAATAACGCACGGTAGCTGTTGGAAAACCGTCCCAAATGCCAGAACGACCAGTTCATCGCGACCTCGGCCACGGTGGTCTGGGCTGCGCTCAACAACTCGCGCCGCGCACCGTTCAACCGGCGCAGGCGCAACCACTGCGCCGGGCTCATCCCGGTGTAGGTCTTGAAGCCTTGCTGCAGCTGGCGCAGCGGTACACCGGCAATCTGCGCCAGTTGCAGCAGGTTGACGGTCTCGTCTGGCACATCCGCTGCCCACTCGCCGATACGCGCCATCAGGCTGCGTTCTGCGTTGCGCCGGCGTAGCGAACCCTGGTCCAGACACACGCAGGCGTTGTCGAGGATGAACAGGCAGTCGTCCAGCAGTTGCCGGGTGAGGGTGTCGCGGCTGATCGGGTCGATCACGCTGGACAAGCGCGTCAGGGTGCCACTGAGCCAGCGGCTGAACAGGGCGTTTTGTTGGCAGGTCAATGGCGCCATGAACAAGCCTTCGAGCTTTGCCACGTCCAGGCCATGGCGTTGCACGAACTGCGGGCCGAACACCACCGCCACTTCACGGTAGTTTTCCGGGGTGATCCAGGTGTTGCGGCTTTCGCCATTGAGCAGGTAGAGCGCGTTATCACTGCCGTCGAAACAGAACGCCAGGGAGCCTTTAGGCGCGTTGAAATTCTGCTCGATCCGCGTGTTCATCCGCTCTTCGTACACTTCCACGCCTTGCAGGTCGAGGTAGCGGACCTGCCCGGCAAAATGCCCTGGGGACATCTGCTGGTACTGCTGCACCCAGCCGGGTGTCGCACTGCATTGAGCGGCCACATCACCGGTGGTGAAGGCCTGTACGCGCAAAGCTGTTGCCTGTGTCATGGGTGATCCGTGCGCACTCTATTGGTGCGTTGTGGTTCGTGCAAAGTGGATAGATGCCGTTTGAAGGCTGGCCCAAGATAGACCTCAATGCACCGGGAGTACAAGCCGGCGCAGCACCCAACCCATGCCGAGGTCTTTATGAATGCCCCTTTCGATCAGCTGTCTGCCTGGCTGAAAGAACACAAGATTACCGAAGTCGAATGCGTGATCAGCGACCTGACGGGCATCGCCCGCGGCAAGATTGCGCCCACCAACAAGTTCCTGCATGAGCGCGGCATGCGCCTGCCGGAAAGTGTGTTGCTGCAAACGGTAACCGGGGACTTTGTCGACGACGACATCTATTACGACCTGCTGGACCCGGCCGATATCGACATGATCTGTCGCCCGGTGGCCAACGCCACCTATGTGGTGCCGTGGGCCATCGAGCCCACCGCCATCGTGATCCACGACACCTTCGACAAGCAGGGCAACCCCATTGAGCTGTCGCCGCGCAATGTGCTGAAAAAAGTCCTGCAGCTCTACACCGAGCAGGGCTGGCAGCCGATTGTTGCGCCGGAAATGGAGTTCTACCTGACCCAGCGCTGCGAAGACCCGGACCTGCCGCTGAAAACCCCAGTGGGTCGTTCCGGTCGCGCCGAGACCGGGCGCCAGTCGTTCTCCATAGACGCGGCCAACGAGTTCGACCCGCTGTTCGAAGATGTCTACGACTGGTGTGAAGCCCAGGGCCTGGACCTCGACACGCTGATCCACGAAGACGGTCCGGCGCAGATGGAAATCAACTTCCGTCACGGCGACGCTCTGGACCTGGCCGACCAGATCACCGTATTCAAGCGCACCCTGCGCGAAGCCGCGCTCAAGCACAATGTGGCCGCGACCTTCATGGCCAAGCCTGTGGCCGACGAGCCGGGCAGCGCCATGCACTTGCACCAGAGCGTGGTGGATATTGCCACGGGCAAGCCGGTGTTTGTCGATGCTGACGGGCAGATGAGCCAGCTGTTCCTGCATCACATTGGCGGTTTGCAGAAATACATTCCGATGTTGCTGCCGATGTTCGCACCCAACGTCAACTCGTTCCGCCGCTTTTTGCCGGACACCTCGGCCCCGGTCAACGTGGAGTGGGGCGAAGAAAACCGCACTGTCGGCCTGCGGGTGCCGACCTCCAGCCCCGATGCCATGCGCGTGGAAAACCGCCTGCCGGGAGCCGATGCCAACCCGTACCTGGCCATCGCCGCCAGCCTGTTGTGCGGCTACCTGGGGATGATCGAGAAGATCGAGCCGAGTGCTCCGGTGGAAGGCCGCGCCTATGAACGCCGCAACCTGCGCCTGCCGATCACCATCGAAGATGCGCTGGCAAGAATGGAGGCCTGCGACACGGTCAAGCAGTACCTGGGGGACAAGTTTGTGCGTGGCTATGTCGCGGTGAAACGCGCCGAGCACGAGAACTTCAAGCGTGTGATCAGCTCCTGGGAGCGTGAGTTCCTGTTGCTGAGCGTCTGACTCCACCATCAACCATAAAAAAGGTGTCGATATGCGTCTCGTCAAACAGCTTCTCCCACTGGCCCTGGCTGCGGTATTCAGCAGCGCCAGCCACGCCGCACCGACGGTCAGTGTCTACAACTGGACCGATTACATCGGCGAGACCACCCTGACCGATTTCCAGGCCAAGACCGGGATCAAGGTGGTCTACGACGTGTTCGACTCCAACGAAACCCTGGAGGGTAAATTACTGGCGGGGCGTACCGGGTATGACGTGGTGGTACCGTCCAATCACTTCCTGGCGCGCCAGGTCAAGGCCGGTGCCTTCTTGAAGCTGGACCGCGCGCAGTTGCCCAATTACCAGAACCTGGACCCCAAACTGCTGAAATTGCTGGAGCAGAACGACCCGGGCAATGCGCATTCGGTGCCGTACCTGTGGGGCACCAATGGCATCGGCTACAACGTCGATAAGGTCAAGCAAGTGCTGGGGGTGGACCACATTGATTCGTGGGCGGTGATGTTCGAGCCCGAGAACCTGAAGAAGCTGCAGCAATGTGGCGTGGCATTCCTGGACTCGGCGGACGAGGCGTTCCCGGCGATCCTCAACTATATGGGCATGGACCCGCGCAGCGAGAAGGTCGGCGATTACGAAAAGGCCGAAGCCAAGTTGCTGACCCTGCGCCCGTACATCACCTATTTCCACTCCTCCAAATACATCTCGGACCTGGCCAACGGCGATATCTGCGTGGCCTTCGGTTATTCCGGCGACGTGTTCCAGGCCGCCAACCGCGCCAAGGAAGCCAAGAACGGCGTGAACATCGCCTATTCGATTCCCAAGGAGGGCAGCAACCTGTGGTTCGACTTACTGGCGATCCCTGCGGACGCCACCAACCCCAAGCAAGCCCACGCGTTTATCAACTACCTGCTGGACCCTGAGGTGATTGCCAAGGTCAGCACCTACGTCGGCTACGCCAACCCCAACCTGGCGGCAAAGGCCTTCATGGAGCCGGAACTGGTGAACAATCCTGAGGTGTACCCACCCCAGGATGTGCTCGACAAACTGTATATTTCCACCACCCCCAGCCCGGCCATCATGCGTGTGATGACCCGTGCCTGGAGCAAAGTGAAGTCCAACCGATGAATCAGTCCCAAGACCACGCCCGTTCCTACTACCTGGCGTCGGCCAATGCCATGGTGCAACGCCCAACATTGTCCGAGGACCTGAGTGCCGATGTGTGTGTGATCGGCGGCGGGTTTACCGGGGTCAACACGGCCATCGAACTGGCCCAGCGCGGCCTTTCGGTGATCCTGCTGGAAGCCCGGCGTATTGGCTGGGGCGCCAGCGGGCGCAATGGTGGGCAGTTGATCCGGGGGATCGGCCATGATGTCTCAGGGTTTGCCCGGCATGTGGGCGAGGAGGGCGTGCGTTACCTGCAACGGGCCGGGATCGAGTCCGTGGCGTTGGTGGGGGAGCGCATTCGCGAGCACGCCATCGACTGTGACCTGCGCTGGGGTTTTTGTGAATTGGCCAATACGCCGGCGCAATTTGCCGCGTTCAAGGGCGAGCAGGATAGCCTGGCCGCCTTGGGTTATGTGCCTGAAACCCGACTGATAGCGGCGCAGGATATGGCGCAGGTGGTTGGTTCGCAGGTGTACGCCGGGGGCTTGGTGGACATGGGCTCGGGCCACTTGCATCCGCTGAACCTGGTCCTGGGCGAAGCCCGCGTGGCCGAGGCCCTTGGCGTGCGGATCTTCGAGCACACTCCGGTGCTGGAATTGATCCATGGCGAGACCGTGCAGGTGCGCTCTGCCAGCGGCACCGTACGGGCCGCTAGCCTGGTCTTGGCGTGCAATGCGCATTTGGAAGAACTTGAGCCGCGCTTGAGTGGCAAAGTGTTGCCTGCTGGCAGCTACATCATCGCCACCGAGCCGTTATCCGATGAGATGGCCAACCAGTTGATCCCGCAAAACCTGGCATTGTGCGACCAGAAAGTCGGCCTGGATTACTACCGGCTTTCGGCAGACCGGCGGCTGCTGTTCGGTGGCGCCTGCCATTACTCGGGGCGTGACCCGGTGGACATCGCCGCTTATATGCGGCCGAAGATGCTCAAGGTCTTCCCGCAGTTGGCCGACACCACCATCGCGTTCCAATGGGGCGGCAAGATTGGTATTACTGCCAATCGTTTCCCCCAGGTCGGCCGGTTACAGCAGTACCCCAACGTGTTCTACGCCCAAGGCTATTCGGGACACGGGTTGAACGTCACCCACTGGTGCGCGCGTTTGCTGGCCGAAGCTATTCACGCAGGCGTCAGCCCGGGCCTGGATACCTTCAGCCGGGTGCCACATATGACCTTCCCCGGTGGCAAGGCATTGCGCTCGCCATTACTGGCACTGGGCATGTTGTGGTACAGGCTTCGGGAAATGCTGGGTTAGAGGGTGTTCGCGGGGGCGTGATTTAAAACACAGCAAGATCGGATCCAATACGCTATAACCCCTCGGTCGCTGTGTACTCCAAAGGCCCCGTTTTTCATGCAAAGTCCTGTGCAACGCCCGCTGTGGCAGGTCTACCTGTTCTTTCTTGCGCCGATGGTGCTGTCCAACTTCCTCCAGAGCTTTTCCGGCACTCTCAATGGCATCTATGTCGGGCAGATGCTTGGCACCCAGGCGCTGGCGGCGGTGTCGGGGATGTTTCCCATTGTGTTCTTTTTCATCGCGTTGGTGATTGGCCTGGGGGCGGGCGCTTCGGTGCTGATTGGCCAGGCTTGGGGGGCGCGGGAGACCGCGCTGGTCAAGGTCATCACCGGTGCAACGCTGACCCTGGGCGCATTGATCGGGGTGATTGCGGCCGTGCTCGGCAGCCTGTTTGCGCGTGGGGCCATGCAAGCGCTGGGCACGCCGCTGGATGTGCTGGACGAAGCCGTCGGCTATGCCCAGGTGATGATGCTGATCATGCCGCTGCTGCTGGTGTTCATTCTCTATACCCAACTGCTGCGGGGTGTGAGCGATACGATTTCGCCGTTATTGGCGTTGATGGTCTCGACGGTGGTCGGCCTGTTACTGACCCCGGCGCTGATCCGCGGGTGGCTGGGGTTGCCGCCCATGGGCATCCAGAGTGCGGCCTATGCAGGGTTGGTGGCCAACGCCGTGGCGATGCTGTTTCTGGTGCTGCGCCTGCGCCATAAAAAGCATGTGATGGCGCCGGATCGCGCGTTGCTGGCAGCCTTGCGCCTGGACCGGGCGGTCCTCGGCAAGGTCCTGCGCATCGGCCTGCCCACGGGGTTGCAGATGGTGGTGCTGTCCCTGTCGGAGCTGGTCATCCTGGCGCTGGTCAATAGCCACGGCTCCCAGGCGACGGCGGCGTACGGTGCGGTGACGCAGATCGTCAACTACGTACAGTTCCCGGCGCTGTCGATTGCCATCACCGCCTCGATCCTCGGCGCCCAGGCCATTGGCGCCGGACGCCTGGAACGCATCGGCCCGATCCTGCGCACCGGGCTTGCCATCAACCTGTGCCTGACGGGTGGCCTGATCCTGCTCGGCTACGCTTTGTCCCACTGGCTACTAGGACTGTTCATCACCGATGACCAGGCGCGGGTCCAGGCCGAACACCTGCTGCACATCATGCTCTGGAGCATTCTGGTGTTTGGCTTCCAGGCGGTGATTGGCGGCATCATGCGCGCCAGTGGCGTGGTGCTGATGCCGGTGGCGATCTCGATCTTCTGCGTGCTGGGCGTGGAGTTGCCGGTGGCGTATCTGCTCAATGCGCGCTTTGGCCTGGAAGGGGTGTGGATGGCGTTTCCGGTGACCTACCTGGTGATGCTCGGGTTGCAGACCGCGTATTACCGGTTGGTGTGGCGGCATAAGCAGATCAAGCGGTTGGTCTAGAGACTGGATTGGCGACGGGAAGCAATTGCTCCACTTAATAGGAAGCATTACTATTCACGCCCCGCCTACCCAGTGCATCCCGATGACTCCCCAGCCGCCCCGCAGACCAGGCTTTTTCGCGTACTACGAAGAGTTGGTCGGGACGTGGACGCGGCGCCTGCGCAATCGACAGCAGGCCGAGGACCTGGCCCACGATACGTTTGTGCGGGTCCTGGAGTCCAAGTCGGCGCTGGTCGAACAGCCGCGTGCCTATTTGCACCAGACGGCGCGCAATATTGCGGTGGATGCCTATCGTCGCGAAGATCGTCGCGGGGCAATGGAGCTGCAAGCCTTTGATCAGAGTACGTCGCCTAATGGCGACCCGGAGCATTTCATGCACGCGTTCCAGCTCGCAGACTCCATCGAGCGAGCCCTGGCGGAGTTGCCCCTCAATTGCCGCAAGATCTTCATCTGGCAAAAGATCGAGGGCCTGACCCAGCAGGAAATCGCCGAGCGCCTGGGGCTTTCTAAAAACATGGTGGAAAAGTATATGATCCGCACCCTGCGGCATCTGCGTGACCGCCTGGACGCGCTGGCACCATGACTAATGCCCGCTTTGAAACAGGATCTTCCATGATGGATACCCGTGAGTGTGCCTGTGGCAGCGTAACGGTGCGTGACGAGGCGGCGCAGTGGTTCGTGCGTTTGCAGGACAGCCCGGTGAGTGTCGAAGACCAGCGTCTTTTCGATGACTGGTGCAGGGAACATCCTGAACACCAGTATGAATTCGAGGTACTGCAAGGGCTGTGGAACGCCACCGATCTGCTGCCCAAGGGCCGTTTGCAGGCGCTGTGTGATGAGCCGGCCGTACACAAGCGGCGCTCGGTCGTGCGATATGCCATGGCGGCCAGTGTATTGGCGGTGGCCGTTGGCCTTGGGCTGTTCAGCGGCCTGGATCATCCGGCGGCCTATGACGCTCAATTCAGCACCGTATTGGGGGAACGTCGCCAGGTGGCGCTGCCTGATGGTTCGCTGATGGATCTGAACAGCCGCAGTGTGGTGGTGGTGCATTACGAAAAGGGACGGCGCGGTATCGAGCTCAAGCAGGGCGAAGCGATGTTCAGCGTCGAACATGACACCAGTCGGCCGTTTGTGGTGCAGGCCGGTGCCGGGCAGGTGACGGTCACCGGGACTCGCTTTGACGTGCGTCGAGATGACGACCAGACCCGGGTGGTAGTCGAGTCGGGGACGGTCAAGGTGCAAGGGCATGCGGCGCAGCCGGTGGTCACACTGACGGCCGGCCTGGGTACCGCAGTCGATAGCCAGGGCGCGGTGGCGGCGGCCTATGCGGTCAACCCGCAGGAACTGACGGCCTGGCGTACCGGCAAGCTGATATTCAACAACGCCAGCCTCGGCGAAGTGGCCCGGGAAGTCTCGCGTTACCGTGAAAAACCGCTGCGGGTCAGTGCGTCAGCCAGTGAATTGCGCCTGACCAGCGTGTTCAAGGCCAACGACACCGATGCCTTGCTCAAGGCCTTGCCGCACATTCTGCCGGTGGCCTTGCGCACGCTGCCTGACGGTAGTCAGGAAATAATTTCGCGCTAGGTTCAGGTTTTTTTCGAGTTCTTCGTCTTCTTGTCCAACTGCAACTGGTTTGCATTAACAGCCGCGCTCTCTTGGCATCACCGGACTAGGTACGACGTGAAAAAACTCGCTGCGAACAACAATAAAACCTCCCGCTGGGCCCCCCTGGCCCTGGCCTTGGCGGTTAGTGCCGCAATGCCAGCGGCTTTTGCTGACGATGCCATTCATATCAAGGCCCAGTCCCTTGGTGCGGCTTTGAGCCAACTGGGTCAGCAAACCGCGCTGCAAGTGTTTTTCAGCCCGCAGATGGTGGCCGGCAAACAAGCCCCGGCCGTCGATGGCAACCTGTCGCCGGAACAGGCCCTGCGCCAGTTGTTGCAAGGCAGTGGCCTGGACTATCAGATCGACTCGGGTTCAGTGACCCTGCATCCTCAGGCCAATGGTACCGGTGAAGCCGGTTCCCCCCTGGAGCTCGGTGCGACCGATATCAAGGTGGTGGGCGACTGGCTGGGCGATGCCAATGCCGAAGTGGTGCAGAACCACCCTGGCGCACGAACCGTGATCCGTCGCGAAGCCATGGTGGAGCAGGGCGCGATGAACGTCGGTGATGTGCTGCGCCGGGTGCCCGGTGTGCAGGTGCAGGAGTCCAACGGTACCGGCGGCAGCGATATTTCCCTCAACGTCGGAGTACGTGGCCTGACGTCGCGCTTGTCACCGCGCTCCACGGTATTGATTGACGGTGTTCCCGCTGCCTTCGCGCCCTACGGTCAGCCACAGTTGTCGATGGCGCCGATCTCAGCCGGCAACCTGGAGAGTATCGACGTGGTACGTGGCGCCGGCTCCGTGCGTTATGGACCGCAGAACGTCGGTGGGGTGATCAACTTCGTGACCCGGGCGATTCCCGAGACTTTTTCCGGTGAAGTCGGCACCACCCTGCAAACCTCGTCCCACGGGGGTTGGAAACATGTCGACAATGCCTTTATCGGTGGCACCGCGGACAATGGCATTGGCATGGCGTTGCTGTATTCCGGGGTCAATGGCAACGGGTACCGCGACAGCAACAGCGGCAACGATATCGACGATGTGATCCTCAAGACCCACTGGGCGCCGACCGATCAAGATGATTTCACCCTCAATTTCCACTACTACGACGCCAGCGCCGACATGCCCGGCGGCCTGACCCAGAAGCAGTTCGACGCCAATCCTTATCAATCGGTGCGCGATTGGGACAACTTCAGCGGACGGCGCAAGGATGTCTCGTTCAAGTACATCCGCCAGATCGACGACCGTACCCAGGCCGAAGTGCTGACGTACTATTCCGACAGCTTTCGCGGCAGCAACATCGCCAGTCGTGACCAAGTGACCCTCGGTTCCTTTCCACGCACCTACTACACGTTTGGCATCGAGCCACGGGTGTCCCATGTGTTTGACCTGGGTCCGACCAGCCAGGAAGTCAGCGTCGGCTACCGCTACCTGAAAGAGGGGATGCACGAACAGGCCAGCAACCTGCGACTGGTCAACAACGTGCCCACCCCGGTCGGCCAGAATGACGGCCATGTCTATCAGGACCGTACCGGTGGCACCGAGGCCAATGCGTTCTACATTGACGACAAGATCGACGTCGGCAAGTGGACGATCACGCCAGGCATCCGCTTTGAGAGCATCCGCACCGAATGGCATGACCGGCCGGTGGTGGGCTTGAACGGCACCCGTACCCAGGAGAAACGTCGCGAGGTCAAGAACAACGAACCGTTGCCGGCCCTGAGCGTGATGTACCACGTCTCCGATGCCTGGAAACTGTTTGCCAACTACGAAACGTCCTTCGGCAGCCTGCAATATTTCCAGTTGGGCCAGGGCGGTAACGGCGACCAGACGGCCAATGGCCTGGAACCGGAAAAGGCCAAGACCTACGAGATCGGCACCCGCTACAACGATGATGTCTGGGGTGGCGAAGTGACGTTGTTCTATATCGACTTCTCCGACGAGTTGCAGTACGTCAGCAATGACGTGGGTTGGACCAACCTGGGCGCCACCAAGCACACCGGTATCGAAACCTCGGCCCACTACGATCTGTCCAACCTCGACCCGCGCCTGGAGGGGTTGACCGCCAACGCCGGCTTCACCTACACCAAGGCGACCGCCGAAGGTGACGTGGCGTTCAAGGGCCGTGACCTGCCGTTGTATTCCCGGCAAGTGGCGACACTGGGGCTGCGTTATGCCGTCAACCACTGGACCCATAACCTTGACGCGTATGCTCAGTCCGGCCAACGGGCACCCGGTACCACCAGCACCTATATCACGCAGCCGACCGCTGACGGGCAATACGGTGATATCCCGGGGTATGTTTCCGTCAACGTGCGCAGTGGCTATGACTTTGGCGCCCAACTGTCGAACCTGAAGTTGGGCGTGGGGGTCAAAAACCTGTTCGACCAGCAGCACTACACCCGTTCCAGCGATAACAACTCCGGGATTTACCTGGGCGAGCCGCGCACGTTCTTTGTACAGGCGAGCGTGGGTTTCTGACGGGGATCGTCGCCTGTCCTGAGGGGGATCGGGGCGGCGGCGCTTTGTCTTTTGATGAGGGCATTGATGCTGACACGCGTCAATGCGCTTTTCCTCCTGGTGTTGCTCTTGCCTCTTACGATCCTTCTGTCGATGTTGAAGGGTTGTTCTGGTACCCGTCCTACCTTTTTTAAGCGATTTTCATCGCTTTCAGGAACCGAACTCCACAGGCCTGCCACAGACACAATTAGCCCACTGTGCACGGGCATCCCGCGATCAGCTTATCGCCGGGGTGCTTTGGACGGTGAGGTACATCGTGTCAACAAGCCGCACTGGAGAACATTATGTCGGTACCTGCGTTCAATCAGCCTATCGTCAACCTACCTAATGACGCCACGCGTCACGGGGCCGAAGCAAAGGCCAGCACCACGGGCGCTGCAGCGCCGGCCACCGGACCAGCCTCCAAGGGGCCTAGTTTCGGCGGGCCAGAGACTAAGTTGGGGCCTGTGTTTGCTGGTGTGCAGAGCGATGCAACTCGGGGGGGCAGGCCTCCGCACCATGGGAGCCCGCCGCCAAGGCCTTTTCCCCAGCAGCCTGATCCGATCTATTCAAAACGCAGCCATGATCAGTTGGCCCAGCAACTGCTGGACAACTTCAAGGCATTCAACGATCCGAAAAACCCGTCGTATATTACGCCACAAGGTTTGAAAACCAAGGCTGAAAGCCCTCTGACAGGCTACCCGAACAAGGATCAGGACACCCGGCTGGCGAGGGAAATCATGAAACGTCCGGACCTTCTCAAAGCGCTTGACCGCGACGGTCGTACGGGTGGGCTGGATGCTCAGCTTACCCGGCAAAACATCTATGACGTCATACGCTCCGACAACCCGTTGAAGTTCAAGGACGACGAACAACTCGCCAAGGACATGCTTAAGAACTTCAATCAGTTGAAAGGAAGCTTCTGGGACAAAGATATCAAGTTCGCCGATCTCGATGCCAAGGCCCAGCGCCCGCTGACGGGTAACTCTTACAGGGATCAACTCACCCAACTGGCAAGGGAGGTCTCCAACCGCTCCAACCTGCTGCAACAAATGGACAATACTGCTGGCCCCGACTATGACGGCAGGATCAGCAAGCAAGCGTTGAAGAAGCTGTCCCGTTAGACCGCTGGCATTGCACCGGGAGTACAGAGCCGGGAAGTGCCGCAAGTCTTTCGCGGTGTTTCCCGGTTCGCCCCGGATTCCCAATTTCTAGATGACAGGGCCGGCTGATACTGCCCGCATCCGCTCATCGCCTGCCACTCCAATGATCAGGAACTGTTTTCAGTGGGTTGCCACATAACGTGTATCTGGCGGCCTTTATGACGCCGCCGGTTTTACTCAAAGAGAGGGTGTTGACATGACTTCAACGTCGTTTGGAACTCAAACTCCCGGCCTGCCGCAATCCCTTCTTGTGCCACCTATCGGCGTCCAGAGTCAGGATGTGCCTGGCAAGGACGGTGCCGAAGTTCAGCAATTCAAGAATTTTTCCGGTCAATACACATTCAAGGCCCCGGCGGCGGACGACTTTGCCAAGGGCATGCTGCCCTACCGACTCCCCGTTGCTCCAGGCGCCACAATGGAGGCTGGCGCAGGTGTCACAACGGGGCTGATCAGCGCTATAAAAGCCTTGCTGGGGGGGGCCAGGTCGGGAACGTTGTCGTCCCGAGAGCCTGACTGAATCTGCGCCCAGGCCCTGCTCGTTGTTTACATGCAGTCATCGAAAATGATCGGCTACCCCGGAACCATTGCGGGTGGTAGGCCACATACTTTGCGCTTGTTGGAAGCCACTCTTGCAGTGACGGTGGTGGCCGGTCTGAGTATGGATCTAGTAAAGGTGGAAATGAAACATGGCAATTGACGGTGGGGTACCTCTGCTGCGGCCCGATATCACGAGCCGCCATGATGCGATACCGGATGACGCACAACAGAAAGCTCATGCTGTTTCAAGCGAGAACACGCCGCGTGGGTGGCAGGTTGACAATCAACCTTTGCCCAGCACGATTCGATCTTCAGGCTTCCGGCGCCCCTTGCGATGGGCCACGGCTGACGAGATCACGCAGCATCATCAGGAGCTGAAAAACACGCCACCGGCGCGTGCAACACATGTGAACCCCTATACCCAACTGCCGGATAGCCAGCTAGTGAAGGCGCTGGGTGATCATTTTTCCGCGCTGGAAAACTTTCATGAAAAATGAAGGATTGAAACTGTCGTCGCTGCAGCGAATCGCCAGTGAAAAAATGACTGATACACCGGCGCTCAATAACGCCATCCTGCTGGCCAGAGCCCTTGTCCTGCGCCCACGGTTGATCGACGCAATCCTCGATGAGAAGGGTTTTATAACGCGGCAAAGTCTGTCGAGGGCCGTAGAGGGCGTATTTGGCAACAGCGACCCGAATGCCTTCAGCTCGGACCCCTTTCACGCCAAGACCAATGTCGAGCTGGTGCAGGCGTTCAGGGCGGCATTTGATGAACTGCGTGACAGGTCCAGGGACCGCACAAGCTTTTTTGAGAGCGTCGGCTATGTGCAGATCGAGAGGCTTGTCTCAATCAGCAGGGACCCGGACGAAATGGACAAGGAGGGCGTGGTTATTCGAGACCCCGCCACGGGGTTGCCGAAAAAGATGTACAGCGAGCAACTGGTGTACATGTCAAAAAACCTGGTGGACCGTCCCAGGTTATTGAACTCACTGGAGCGTATCCATTCTGGCTGGCGACGTATTTACGGCAGTCATTACCAGAAGGGATGGTTGAGCAACAAAGACCTTGACGGCTGGCTTGAAAACAACAAGAACCTGTAGTGCCCCGGGTCATCACACTCGCAGTATTTTCCCACTGATCGCTACGCCCAGCAGGAGCACGGCGATCAACACAAAGGCCACGCTCAAGCTGCTGCCGTGGGCGATAAAGCCGATCAGCGCGGGGCCTGCGAGAATACCCGCATAACCCAGTGTGGTAATGGCGGGCACCGCAATATGCTCCGGCATGACCTTTTGCTTGCCGACAGCGGTGTACAGCACCGGCACGATATTCGAGCAGCCGGCACCTACCAGTGCATAGCCCAGCAGTGCGGTTTCCCACGCGGGAAGCAGCGTGGCCAGCAGCATGCCGGCGGTGGCCAGCGCACCACCGATCACGATCACCCGGGTGGCACCCAGGCGACGAACAATGGCATCACCGGTCAGGCGTCCGATGGTCATGGTCAAGGCAAACGCCGCATAACCCAGGCCCGCATAGGCTTCATCGAGGCCGCGTTCGTCACTGAGGAACACGGCGCTCCAGTCGAGCACGGCACCTTCTGCCAGGAACACGATAAAACACAGGCAGCCGATAAACAGCACCACCCCGTGGGGGATGGCGAAGGCTGGGCCGCGGCTTTCACTGCCGTAGGGCAGCAAGTGCGGGGCTGCCTTGAGCAGTGCGGCCAGCGTAATCACGATGACCACCAGGGTGGCTGAAAGCGGTGAGAGCCCCAAACCCAGCAACGCGCTGACACCCGCCGCCCCGACAATCCCTCCCAGGCTGAACAGCCCGTGGAAGCCCGACATCATGGTTTTGCCACTGGCTCGTTCAACGATCACCGCCTGCAGGTTGACGGTGGAGTCCACCGTGCCAAGGCCTGCACCAAACAGAAACAATCCCGCCATCAGCAACGGAATCGAACTGACCGTGGCCAGCATTGGCAAGGCCACGCAAAGCAGGATCGTCCCGGCGCTGAGCACGCGTCGGCAGCCATAGCGTGACGCCAGCGCGCCGGCTACCGGCATGGCGATTATGGACCCCACGCCCAGGCACAACAGCAACAGGCCCAGCGTACCTTCGTTGAGTTGTGCGCGAGCCTTGGCATAGGGGACCAAGGGGGCCCAGGCAGCAATACCGAAGCCTGCAATAAAAAACGCGATCCGGGTCGACATTTGTTCCAGGCGTCCTGGAACCACAGGCGTAGGGGTGGGAATGGCAGTCATGAAAATCCTTGGTTTTGCGTTCAGCGAACGATGTCCGGCGCGACATCCTTGCACATCAGGCCTTATCGAGCGAGCCAGGTTCCCTTGGGCGCCATGAACTTTCTTTTTACAACACGGAACACTTTTGCCAATGACCGCCACATAGAGGCTATCGGACCTGCTTGAGGTGGCCTGGATGGTGCGTAATCCGTGTGAATGGCGTTGAACCCCGGGCTGTTTGCACAGGATTACCACCTTCCAGGCCACTTCTGCATGCGGGTCAGGTGGCTACCGGGACGTACCCTGACTTGCACGACCTCGGCACGAGTGACCCAGGTGTTTTTGCCATGGTCATGCTCAGCACTCCCGTAAGTGGTGTCCTACGCCGACATCCCCCACAATCGCCATGCGCTTTTCCCATTGCCGACAATCGGCGGATGTTGAGGTGGACCACACAATGACCTTGTTCTACGACGCTCGCGGCAATATCTACGGAGTGGTCAGCCCGGCCCTGTTACGTCGCCGGGGCATTGCCGTGCCCACTAGCGCCGCGCTGGCCGCCAGTACCCGCCAGGCGTGGGCGGCGTCGGCGATAGCGTCTGAATGTGGCTGGGGGACGTCGCCGCGGCCAGCCGAGGCCAAGGCCTATCGCTGCGATGGTTTGCTGGTCGGGCCGTTTCAGGCTGCGCCGCCGTATGACCTGCTGATCATCAATACCGATGGTTCCCTGGCCGAGCGCAGCGGCAATGGCTTGACGATCTTTGCCCAGGCCCTGACGGATGCGGGGTTGATGACCCAGGCCTGCGAACTGCTGGTACACCATGACAAACCTGATGCGCTATCGCCGGTGGCGACCTGGGTTGAGCTGGCGGTCCATGAGCAGGTTCCAGGGTTCTGGTTGGCGCTGGGGCAGCCGGCATTCGGGCCGCAGGCGGTGGGTGCGCAGGGGGTGGGGAGTGCCGAACCGGGCCCTGTGAGTGCGCTGGCCGCGATTAACTCGCAATGGGCGCGCAGTCAATTTGTGCGTATTGGCAACCCCCATTGTGTGACCTTGGTCGAGCAAGTATCGGACTTGCCGGACAATCGGCAAATGCACCAGCCTGAGCTGTTCGATGCGTTGAAAGCGATTGCCTTTGCCCCTCCAGCAGGTGATGGCCGGCCCTGTGCGGCCGGGGTCAACCTGCAATGGGTCGCGCGCGAGGCTGGCAACCGGCTGATCGCCCGGGTATTCGAGCGTGGCGAGGGGCCTACGGCGTCCTCCGGGACCAGTGCCAGCGCGGTTGCCTGTGCGGCATGGCGGGCTGGCTGGGTCGAGGCGGGAGAAGTTGCCGTGGTGATGCCGGGTGGCACGGCGCCGGTACGTCTGCAGGTTCAGGCGGATACGCTGCTGAGTGTCAGTCTGTTCGGGGCCGCGACGCACCAAGGCTTAGGGGTATATGGACTTGATTGTTTATAGAAACGTCACCTGCGCCGGTTGGCGCTTCATCAACACCTTGCCGTTGCGGATCGAATACAACGCCAGGCCCTGGCTGCGAATGACTTCGTAGTCGCTGTCTGCCGACAGGATCAACAGGTTGGCCGGCCGCCCGGGCTCCAGGCCGTAGCGATCGCCCAGGGCCATGGCTTTGGCGCTGTTGTCGGTGACCAGGTCCAGGGCCCTCTGCAGGTTGCTGTAGCCGAGCATATGGCAGATATGCAAACCGGCTTCGAGCACTCGCAGGATGTTGCCGTTGCCCAGTGGGTACCAGGGGTCGACGATGGAGTCCTGGCCGAAGCAGACGTTCATGCCGGCCTCCAGCAGTTCGTTGACCCGGGTCACGCCCCGGCGTTTGGGGAAGCTATCGAAACGGCCCTGCAAGTGAATGCTTTCGGTGGGGCAGGACACAAAGCTGATGCCGGAGTGTCCCAGCAGGCGAAACAGCTTGGCGCAGTAGGCATTGTCGTAGGAGCCCATGGCCGTGGTGTGGCTGGCGGTGACGCGGCTACCCATGTCACGGCTGCGTGCCTCTTCGGCCAGCACTTCGAGAAACCGCGAGTGGGGGTCGTCGGTTTCATCGCAATGCACGTCGACCAGGCAGCCCGTGCGTTCGGCCAGGTCCATGAGGAACTTGACCGAGCTGACCCCTTGGTCGCGGGTGTACTCGAAATGGGGAATGCCGCCCACCACATCGGCGCCGAGGCGAATGGCTTCCTCCATCAGCTCGCGGCCATTGCGGTAGGACTCGATGCCCTCCTGGGGAAATGCGACGATCTGCAGGTCGATCAGGTGGCTGCTCTCCTGGCGCACTTCGAGCATGGCCTTGAGCGCCGTCAAGTCGGGATCGGTGACGTCCACGTGGGTGCGCACATGCTGGATGCCATGGGCCGCCAGGGCCTGGATGGTCTGTTTGGCGCGGGTCTTGGTGTCTTCCTGGGTGATGCTGGCCTTGCGTTCGCCCCAGCATTCGATCCCTTCAAACAGCGTCCCGCTCATATTCCAGCGCGGCTCGCCGGCGGTGAGGGTGGCGTCGAGGTGGATATGGGGTTCGACGAAAGGCGGTACCACCAGGTTGCCAGCGGCGTCCAGGTCGTCCGGCCCCAGGGGCGGTACGGCCGTTTGTAGGGTAATGCTGGCGATCCGGCCATGTTCCAGGTGCAGATCATGCAGGCCTTCACGGTTGCGCAGGCGGGCGTTGATGATATGCATGGGCAAGTTCCTCTTGGGCAAAAAGCAATCAGGCAGACAGCCGCCAGATCATCAGCGCGACGCCGATGTCCAGACGGTCATTGGGATTGTCCAGCGATAGCCCGCACAGGGCCTCGATGCGCTGGACGCGGTGGGTCAGGGTATTGCGGTGGACCGCCAACCGCAGGGCCGCAGCCACAAGGTTACCATTGTCGAGGAACCAGGCTTGCAGGGTCGGCATCAGGCTGGGGCCGTGGCGTTGGTCATGGCGCAGCAGCGGCCCCAGGCGCTCATGGAGAAACTGGTCGAGTAGCCCGCGATCGCGCACCGCACTCAGTAGCTTGAGCACCCCGAGTTCATCGTAGACACAGACACCGGCATGTTCGCCAAAGCGCCGGGCGACCACCAGCGCCTGGCGAGCTTCGTCCAGGGCCTGGGCCAGGCCGGAGGCCGGGTGTTGGGCCGCGCTCAAGCCGACACTCAGCTTTAGCGGGGCCAGGCGCAGATTCAATGGTTTGAGCCAGTTCGCCAGGCGTTGCCGGTGGTCCTGATGGGTGGCCGCAAGCAGCAGGGTCCATTGTCCAGCCCTGCCGAGCACGGGCAGGCGCGAGGGATGCTCGGCGGCGAACTGGCGCAATCGACGGGTAATGCCATCGTGCTGGCGGGCCAACTGGGCCTCGGCATCCCCCGCCAGGTTTTGCGCAAATAACGCGTCGCCGCCGTCCAGTTGCAACTGCACGACTTGCCAGTGCCCGGTCAGTGGCATGCCCAGTTGGCTAGCGCGGTGCAGGAGCAGGTCGAGGGATTGATAGTCTCCGGCCAACAGGCGCTCCAGCACCTCATGCCGTGAACGTCCCAACTGCTCGGACTCAATCAGCGCGGAGCCGATGGCCTGGGTCACCAGGACCATTTTCAGTGAATAAGGTTGTTCGATCAGCGGCATCCCGGCGGCGTCGGCGGCTTCCAGCAATCCCGGGGCAATCCCCTGGATGTAATCCGGCCCGGTCAGGATCACCAGGCCAGCGACGCGCCGCGAGCAGGCTTCGTCCAGCAGGCGCAGGAGATTGGTCTCATCCCGTGGATGGTTGATGCCGGTGACGAACACCAGTTCACCCCCCAGCACCCACTCGGCAATGCCGTTGTTCTCGGCCACATAAGGCCAGCGCACGCCATTATCCAGGCCTGCGCTACCCGCGCGCAGGCTCATGGACTCCAGCCCCGGCAGGGCCAGCACATCCGCCACGGTCAGGCTCATGCCTGAACGTCAGCCAATGGCACGCGTATGCGCAGGACGGCCGTGAGCAGAATGTAAGTGGCGGCCGCAGCGACAATCCCGACCAGGGGCGCAACCCACGGCGAGCTGAATGCCAGCACCGTCCCGACGGCATAGGCAATCAGCCCCGGCCAATTGAACGCCGGCAAGCGCACGTCTGCCAACCGAGGATACTGGCCGCGATAGCGATAGAAGAAGTCGGCCATGATCACCCCGCCAATCGGTGGAATCACGGTGCCCAGCAAAATCAGGTAGGGCACCAGCATGTCGTACATGCCCAGCAAGGCCAGCAGGGTACCGATCACGGCGCCGGCCAGGGTCACGGTCTTGCGCCGTTTGGTACGCAGCAGGTTGCAGCCGGCGACGGCGAAGTTGTAGATGGTGTTGTCCTGGGTACTCCAGATATTGAGCAGCAACATGGCCATTGCGGCCATGGCGAAACCTTGCAGCAGCAACACTTCCACCACATCCGGCTGTTGATAGACGATGGCGCCGTAGGCACCGATCAGCACCATCAGGCCGTTGCCGATAAAAAAGCCGATCAGGCTGGCCAGTACCGCGACCTTGGCCGAGCGGGAAAACCGTGTCCAGTTGGTCGCCTGGGTGGCGCCACTGACAAAGGTGCCGAATACCAGGGTAATGGCCGTGGACAGATCCAGCGCGCCACTCGGCACGACCGCGAGCAAGCCTTCAAGCCCGCCGACTTTTACGGTGGCCACCCACATCGACAGCAACAGCAGCAGGCCCATGGCTGGGACGGCAATGTAAGAGAGGATTTCCAGGCCTCGATAACCCACGTAGGCCGTGGCGCAGAACACCAGTCCGAACAGCACCATCAGCGCCAGCACGCTGCCCTGGCTCAATTCGAAATATTTGCCCAGCACCACCGCCGCCGTGGCGGTGCCCCAGGCGTACCAGCCAATCTGGGTGAAGCCCAGGATCAGGTCGCTCAACTTGCTACCCACTTCACCGAAGCAGAAACGCCCCATCAACACTGAGTTCAAGCCGCTCTTGAAGGCGATGTAACCCAGGCCTGCGGCGTAGATACCCAACAGCAGGTTACCCAGGGCCACGACACCGAGCATCTGGGTAAAACTGAAGGCCACCCCCAGCTTGCCGCCGGCGAACATGGTCGCGGTAAAAAAGGTAAAGCCCAGCAACACCATGGCCGTGGAGCCAAGGCCCTTGCGTGCATGCATGGGCACTTCGCTGAGAGGGTAATCGTTGCCCGGTTCGTTCTGCGTCATGTGCCGTTCCCCTGTGAGTGACACAGGGTCTGTTGCAGCGCGCGTGCCAACTGCGTGGCAGTGATGGGTGCACGGTGGACGCTGTGCAGGTTGCACAGTATTCAGGGCTGGGCAGGCCCGGAAGGCGAAATTGCTTGTGGGTGTTGCCCTGCCGGGCACGAATGCGGTGCAGGGGTGATACAAATTGGATCACTGCGCCTGGGTGTCAGTCGAACAGGGTTTGGGTGATGTCCCCGCGGTGAAAGGCGAAGGCCGCTTCAAGATCACTCTCGATGGTGCGCCCGCGTGACAGGGGCGGCAGTTCGTCGAGGCGGAAGAAGCCGACGTCGGTGGTTTCAAAACCCGCCATGGGCGCGGCCTGGTCGGTGCGCTCGCAGAGAAAATACAACTTGTAGAAGTCCCGCACGTCGGGCCGGTACAGGCCCTTGGCTTTGTGGGTCACGCTGTACAGCGCCCGTGCGGTGACACTCAGTCCAGCCTCTTCGTGAAGCTCCTTGACGATGTTTTCGGCGGCCGACAACCCGATATCGGCATAGCCCCCCGGCAATGCCCAGCAGCCATCAGTCGCTTCGCGCACCAGCAGGATCCGATCGCCTTCAATCAGCGCGCCACGGACATCGATCATTGGTGTTGAATAACGTTGGGCGAAGTCCGAGACCAGTCCGGTAATGCGCTCCAGCGGCACGTGCCCCAACTGCGCGAGCATGTTGTGGGCAATCTGGGCGATCTCTTCCAGGCGTTCGCGCTCGAAGTCATCGGTGCAAAAGTGCAGCCCGGTGGAGGCCAATGCCTGCAGGCGCTTGGCCTGGGCCAGCCAGGTGGATTCCATGGTTCGGTCCCTCGGTTGGCTATTCGCCGCGATAAATGCAACCGCTGGTGCAGGTTTCATGAATACGGATGGCGCTCAGCTCTGGCAGCAACGGCTTCAACTCGTTCCAGATCCACTTGGCCAGCACTTCGCTGGTAGGGTTTTCCAGACCGGGGATGTCGTTGAGGTAGTTATGGTCGAGGCGCTCGTAGAGCGGCTTGAAAATCGCCTTGATCTCCGAAAAGTCACGGATCCAGCCGGTATGCGGATCGAGGTCGCCGCTCAGGTGGATGGCCACCTTGAACGAGTGACCGTGCAGGCGCCCGCATTTGTGGCCTTCGGGGACGTGAGGCAAGCGGTGGGCGGACTCGAATGTGAACTCTTTGAAAATTTCCACGGTATGACCTGTAAGGCAGGAGTTTCTAGGACGATGTGCGATTGTCAGTATCGGGTGGGCGCTTGATGGGCCCGGGCGAGCGACGTGGTGCGCATTCTAACCTGTTTTATCAAGTGATCTGGCGGTGTGTATAAAGTCCGGTTATTCCTGGGACCATACCGTTGTACTGACCTTGACCCCATCACCGCACGGCAGTGTGCGCTGCGACCCTCGGCGCCCCAGTTCTGCATACGCGCGTGCGCACTGCTCCTGCCCTTGGGCGGCGGCGTTATCAATGCTGATATTGCCGGTGGTTTCGGATACCAGATCGCCATTTTTCTCCACTCTGATCAATGGCCGTTCGGGCTGAATCGCAAAGCGGCTTTTCGTCGGCTCGGGGTTCAGTACCGGGGCGGCGGGGGCTGCTGGCAATTGATCCTCGGTGACGCCATATCGAGTGAGAAGCGATTGATTGGGCAGGTCTTGCGCGCTTGCATGGCCTAGCGCCAGAAGCAGCAACAAGCCAAGGCTACGGGATGTTTTGCTGTTAAAACCCATGATGAGTGTTTTCCATGGTTGACTCGGGTTGGGCTGGATTAAAGAACAACTTGTTGTTGTCGCAGCCACGTTTACGGCAAGGAGTTTCCAGCCAGGCAGAAGAACCGTAGCGGTTGCCAAACTGTGTGCCAGGTTCATAAACCTTGAACGAGGACGGGTTGAAACTGGTGTTGCTGCATCCGCCAGTCATCAGGACGATAGTGAAGAGGCCCAGGAACTTCATGGGTTTCATAGGAAAAGGTCCGCTTTAAGTTGGTCAGTGTTTTTACAAGGCTGCCCAAGAGCCAGGCAGTACAGTCCAGGGCCTAGGGCTCTTCAGGCTCGAATTCCAGCAAGTCGCCGGGCTGGCAATCCAGGGCGATACAGAGCTTGTTCAGGGTTTCGAGTTTAAAGCCTTTGATTTTTCCGTTTTTCAATAGCGACAGATTGGCTTCCGTAATCCCAATGGCTTCTGCAAGCTGGTTGGAGCGGACCTTTTTCTTCGCCATCATGACGTCCAAACGAATAATGATGGTCATGGTTTAGATGATGCTTTTGTTTTCATCGTTGATAACTTTTGATTCGGCCACTATGAGTGAGAATGCACAAAGGAAGATGCCTTGCAGTATTCCATAGATGGCTTGGGATGAAATACCAATGCCGATGCTGATGCTTCGCTCATTGGGTGGCATGTCGATAGCAAAGGCCAACCCTTGGAGCGTATGAATAATGGGGGCCAGCAGGGGGTTGATAATAAACAGTAACCCCATCCACCACAGCATCTTGATGTTTGACTCGGTCCAGATACGGCCCTTGGAAATACCCATGAAAAATAGTCCGGTGAGCACCAGTGCAACAATCGTCAGGCTGATGGGCAGCATTTCCAATGCCAGGGCCAGGCCCATGGCCAGCGAAGATGGCTGATAGCCGGGCGCCAGCAACAAAGGCATTTGTTCGCCGTAGGTCTTCATGTAGTCCGCCAGGGTGCTGGGATAGTCGAAGACCCAGAACAAAATGGGCACACCGAATTCGATCAATGCGACACACCATGCCAGCAGCGCGGCAAATGCCCCGATGAATCGCAATCGGGTGTTGGTGGAGACGGAATCGAGATGATTGTTCATGGACAGATCCATACGGGGTTGATGGAAGCATAATCCATGAATAATTATCTAATTACAATAATTTTTTCGAAATTATTAACCGTGTCCACGGCAGGCAATTCAGAGCGCAATCAGTCGCTCGCCCAATCGGCCGCTATCGACCAATTCTAGGAATTCATCACCCAAGCGCTGGCTTTCACTCATTGCGGTTTGCCAGTACTGATTGCGGCGGGTGTCGTCCCCCAGAAAGCGCTTGAAGTCGCTACGATCCGGCAATTTGCCGTGGGGCAGGCGGGCCAGATAGTCCCGTGACGGGGCCACTAGCAACACATCCTGCAAACCCTGCGGGTTGCTGCGCCGCCAGGGCAGGCTCTTGTCGAACCAGCCGGGGATGACCCGATCGGTGAAGTGCGGGTACAGCACAATGTCATCGCCGTGGTAGGGCAGGTCGAGGTGGTAGTCCAGCAGGCCGCCATCGCGATAGGTGCCGGCACCGGCGCCCGGCAAGTCGCGCACGCCTTGCATGACCATCGGGATCGAACCGGACGCCAGCAATGCCTGGCGCAGGTTGCCCAGTTCCAGGTCGAGAAAGCGCGAAGGGAAATCCTTGAGCGGATGCAGGGGTGGCGCCTGGCGCGGATCGTGGATGATCAGCCGCTCAAAATGCCGGGACAGCCGCGCACGCCCGCGCAGGTTGTCGGCGATCACCGAGGACAGGCCCAGGCCCAGGCGCCCACGGTGGTCGTCGGCCAGCAGGCCATGGCTTTTGACGACAACGATGTTCAGGCGATAGTGCGGGTTGGCCAGAAGCATCGCATCGCGGCCGGCCAGCAGGTCATCGAGCATGCGCTGGCAGCTCTGGCTGACCTCGGCCATGGTCACGCCCTTGGCAAAGCGTTGCTCGTTGTACAGGCGACCGAGGTCGAGCAGACCCTGCACCGGGTCGGGCAGGCAGGCGCTGGCAAAGCGCCAGGAACCGATGGACGCACCAATCAGCGAGCGCTCGCGGGGCGCGCGTGCCAGCCAGTCACCGAACAGCGCCAAGTCCAGGCCCTGGATCCCCAAGGCCTTGGGGCCACCGGCCGCGCCGGGCAGGATGCCCACGTCTTGAGGTTTGAGGCCTTGCTCGCGAATGCGTGAAAAGGCGCGCTGGCCAGCCTTGATCGTCAGGGCTGGGAACTTGATGTGGATGGCCGTCATACCGATCTCTGTGCAGGCGAGCGGGGCAGTATAGGAAATCTTCCCCAGGGCCTGGCAAGGTGTTGTGGGATAATTGCCATGATGGCAATTCAGTTTCAGTTAAGTTGCGATCCGTACTGTGGGGGCCGTAGGCAAAACATCCTGAAATGGAGAATCATCATGAAAATCCTCACGGCAACTATTGTCGCCAGTATCATCGCCCTCACCACCGGCCTGGCTCAGGCGCGGGACTTGGGGCCGGATGAAGCACTCAAATTGCGTGACGCTGGTACCATCCTGTCGTTCGAGAAGCTCAATGCCGCCGCCCTGGCCAAACATCCTGGCGGCACCGTGCATGAGACCGAGCTGGAACAGGAGTACGGCAAGTACATTTACCAGGTTGACCTGCGCGATGCCCAAGGTGTGGAGTGGGATGTGGAATTGGACGCGGTCACCGGGCAAGTCCTCAAGGATCATCAGGATACGTAATGAAGGTAAATCTACGCACCGGCAGTCGACTGGCGCTGGTGCTCCTGGCCTTTTGCTCGGTGGTGGCTGCCCGGGACCTCAATCAGGACGAAGCCCTGGCACTGCGCCAGCAAGGGGTGATCCTGCCCCTTGAGCAACTGTTGCAGCAGGCCATGGCACGACATACCGGCTCGCGGTTGCTGGAGGCCGAGCTTGAGAGTAAACACGGCAGTTACGTCTATGAAGTGGAGCTGGTGACCACCGACGGCGTGGTTCGGGAAATCAAACTGGACGCGACCACCGGCGTACTGCTTAAAGACGAGGAAGATGACTGATGCGCCTGCTTCTGGTGGAAGACCACGTGCCCCTGGCCGATGAGTTGATGGCCGGGCTCAAAACCCAGGGCTATGCGGTGGATTGGCTGGCGGACGGTCGCGATGCGGTGTATCAGGGGCGCAGCGAGCCTTACGACCTGATCATCCTTGACCTCGGCCTGCCCGGGCTGCCGGGGCTTGAGGTACTGAGCCAATGGCGCGCCGCTGCCCTGGCGACCCCGGTATTGATCCTCACCGCCCGCGACTCCTGGGCCGAGCGCATCGAAGGGCTCAAGGCCGGGGCCGACGATTACCTGAGCAAGCCGTTTCACCCCGAGGAGTTGCACTTGCGCATCCAGGCCCTGTTGCGCCGCTCCCATGGCCAGGCCAACCAGCCGACGCTACAGGCGGCCGGCCTGCATCTGGATGAAGGCCGCCAGTGCGTGATACGCGACGGTGCCGAGGTGCAACTGACCGCTGCCGAGTTTCGCCTGCTGCGCTACTTCATGCTGCATCCCGAGCAGATCCTGTCGAAAAGCCATCTGGCCGAGCATTTGTATGATGGTGAAACCGAACGTGACTCCAACGTCCTCGAAGTCCATGTCAACCACCTGCGGCGCAAGCTCGGCCGTAGTGTGATTGAAACCCGGCGCGGCCAGGGTTATCGCTTTGGCGCCAGCCCCACGTGAGGTCGATCCAGCGGCGGCTGAGCCTGGGGCTGATCAGCGTGATGGTGATCGTCGGCCTGGTGCTGGCGCAAACCAGCCTGTGGTTGTTCGAAATGGGTTTGCAACGCTACTTGGAGTCCGGCCTGCGCAACGACAGCGAAAACCTGCTGGTGGCCCTGGTGCGCGGCCCAGGTGGCGTGCAACTGGATGAGCAACGCTTGTCGCCGGCCTATCAGCGGCCGTTCTCCGGGCATTATTTCCGTATCGACTTCGGCGACAACCACTGGCGCTCCCGCTCACTGTGGGATCAGGAGCTGCCACAACTGCCCCAGGCGGGTTTGAAGGGCAACCTGCAGTTGGGGCCCGAAGGCCAGCAATTGTTGATATTGCGCTCGGACTACAAACGGTTTGGCCAGGCGATTTCGATCAGCGTGGCCCAGGACTACACACCGGTCAGGGAAAGCTTTCGCCTGATGCGCCAGGTTGGCCTGGTCCTCGGGTTGGCGGCGTTGCTGCTGATCCTGGTCCTGCAGCGTGTCACTGTGCGCCGGGCACTGCGCCCACTGGAAACCGCCCGCGAGCAGATTGCGCAGTTGCAGCAAGGCCAGCGTTCACAACTGGATACCCAGGTGCCAGTGGAGCTGGAACCGCTGGTGGCGCAGATCAATCACCTGTTGGCCCATACCGAAGACAGCCTCAAGCGTTCACGCAACGCGCTGGGCAACCTCGGCCATGCCCTGAAAACCCCATTGGCGGTGTTACTGAGCGTGGCGTCCAGCGAGCAGCTCAAGGACCGGCCACAGCTGGCCAAGCTCCTTCGCGAACAATTGACGCAAGTGCAGCAGCGGCTCAACCGTGAACTCAACCGCGCGCGCCTGGCCGGTGAAACCCTGCCTGGTGCATTGTTCGACTGCGACAGTGAACTGCCGGGCCTGCTGGCGACCTTGAACATGATCCACGGCGAGCACCTGGACTTGAGCTACCACGTGCGCCCTGGCCTGCAACTGCCGTGGGACCGCGAAGACTTGCTGGAGCTGCTGGGCAACCTGCTGGACAACGCCTGCAAATGGGCGGATGCCGAAGTGCGCCTGAGCATTGAGCAGACTGCGCACAACTACCAACTGATCGTCGAGGATGACGGCCCGGGCATTCCCGAGAGTCAGCGTGACCAGGTTTTCAGCCGTGGTACCCGCCTGGACGAACAAACCCATGGCCACGGCCTGGGGTTAGGCATCGTGCGCGATATCGTCGAGGTGTGGGGTGGTGCATTGCAGTTGCACGAGAGTGAACTGGGTGGCCTCAAGGTGCTGATCGAGTTGCCTCGACGCCCAACCTGATTGGCCGACAGCTGAAAATGTCGGGCGCCGATTTGCAACAAGACTTTTCTTACAGAGCCTGGCTGACTCAATTTCGCTTATAACTGCCACCTGGTTAGCCGTGCCGGGCAAGTTTCCCAGGCTTGCAGGCACGGCATCTGCCATAGCGCTCGTCAGCCAGCACTTGGCTGCTCGGCACCTAATAAGAAAGATAAAAGGTGAATCCATGCGAATGACCAAACGCTTCAGTCTGTTTGCTGCTGCCGCAGCCCTTGCCGCCAGTTCCTCGGCACTCGCCGCCCCGACCTTTATCAACGTACTGACCGGTGGCACCAGTGGCGTGTATTACCCGATTGGCGTGGCCTTGTCGCAGTTGTACAGCAACGGTATCGAGGGCTCGAAGACCTCGGTACAGGCCACCAAGGCGTCGGTGGAAAACCTCAACCTGCTGCAAGCCGGTCGCGGTGAGCTGGCCTTTGCCCTCGGCGACTCGGTCGCCGATGCCTGGAATGGCGTGGAAGACGCCGGCTTCAAGACACCACTGAAAAAACTGCGGGCGATTGCCGGTACCTATCCGAACTACATCCAGGTTGTCGCCAGCAAGGAGTCGGGCATCACCACCCTGGCCGACCTGAAAAACAAGCGCATCTCCGTCGGCGCGCCGAAGTCCGGTACCGAACTGAATGCCCGCGCCATCTTCAAGGCCGCCGGCCTGAGCTACGAAGACATGGGCAAGGTCGAGTTCCTGCCATACGCCGAGTCGGTCGAGCTGATCAAGAACCGTCAGTTGGACGCGACCTTGCAGTCTTCGGGCCTGGGCATGGCGGCGATCCGCGACCTGGCCGCGACTATGCCGATCACCTTCGTGGCCATTCCAGCGGATGTCACTGCAAAGATCGACAACAAGGCCTACCAGGCGGCCTCGATCCCGGCGGGCACCTATGACGGCCAGGACAGCGATGTACCGACCGTGGCCATCACCAACCTGCTGGTCAGCCATGATGGCGTGTCTGATGACGTCGCCTACCAGATGACCAAACTCATGTTCAACAACCTCGATCGCCTGGGTAACGCCCACTCGGCCGCCAAGGACATCAAGCTCGAAGGCGCGGCCAAGGGCCTGCCGATCCCGCTGCACCCCGGCGCCGAGCGGTTCTACAAGGAAGCGGGCGCGCTGTAAGTGACGGGACAGTAGGGCGCTTTGCCCGCGTCATCCGCTCCGGCCATGTGCTGGCACTGCGAACAAAACCGGCGCCCATCGCGCGCGGGTCTTGTTCGCACATCGACGTTGTAACCAGGGAGTGACCCCATGAGCGAGCAGGACCAAGGCCTCGCCGCCAATCCCGGCAGTTGGCCGAGAGCGCTGTTCTATGTCGCGCTGCTGTTTTCCATCTTTCAGATCATCACCGCAGCCTTTCACCCGGTATCCAGCCAGATTCTGCGTGCCGTGCATGTGGGCTTTCTGCTGTTGGTGGTGTTTCTGTGCTTTCCGGCGCGTGGCAAGGAGCAGCCCTGGCAGCCAATGGCCTGGCTACTGGGCCTTGCGGGGATGGCGACGGCGTTCTACCAGTGGTATTTCGAGGCCGACCTGATTCAACGCTCCGGCGACCTGACCCGTAGCGACATGGTCGCAGGCCTGGTACTGATCGTGCTGGTATTCGAAGCCGCGCGACGGGTGATGGGCATTGCCTTGCCGCTGATCTGTGCGTTGTTTCTGGCCTATGGCCTGTTCGGCCAGTACCTGCCGGGCGAGCTGATGCACCGTGGCTATGCCATTGACCAGATCGTCAACCAACTGGCCTTTGGCACCGAAGGGCTGTACGGCACTCCGACCTACGTATCGGCCACGTATATCTTCCTGTTCATCCTGTTCGGTGCGTTTCTCGAACAGGCAGGGATGATCAGGCTGTTCACCGACTTCGCCATGGGCCTGTTCGGCCACAAGCTCGGCGGCCCGGCCAAGGTTTCGGTGGTGTCCTCGGCGCTGATGGGCACGATCACCGGTTCAGGTGTGGCCAACGTGGTCACCACCGGCCAATTCACCATCCCGTTGATGAAGCGTTTCGGCTATAAATCGGCGTTTGCCGGTGGCGTGGAGGCGACCGCGTCGATGGGCAGCCAGATCATGCCGCCGATCATGGGTGCTGTGGCCTTTATCATGGCCGAGACGATCAACGTGCCGTTTTTCGAGGTGGCCAAGGCCGCGCTGATTCCGGCCCTGTTGTACTTCGGCTCGGTATTCTGGATGGTTCACCTGGAAGCCAAGCGCTCCAACTTGTGTGGCCTGCCCAAGGATGAGTGCCCGAACCCCTGGGCGGCGGTGAAGCAGCGCTGGTACCTGCTGATTCCGCTGTTTGTGCTGATCTACCTGCTGTTTTCCGGGCGCACCCCTTTGTTCTCGGGCATGGTCGGCCTGGCCCTCACGTCCATAGTGATTCTTGGCTCGGCGATCATCCTGCGGGTGTCGTCCACGGCCATGCGCTTTGTCTTCTGGATCGTCCTGGGCGTGCTGTGCGCGGGCTTCTTCCGACTGGGTATCGGCATGGTATTCGGGGTAGTGGCGCTGTTGGTGGCGGTGTGCTGGTTCATCAAGGGCGGCCGCGACACCCTGACAATCTGCCTGCATGCCTTGGTTGAAGGCGCCCGCCATGCAGTACCGGTAGGGATCGCCTGCGCGCTGGTGGGGGTGATCATCGGCGTGGTGTCGCTGACCGGGGTGGCCTCGACCTTTGCCGGCTACATCCTCGCCATCGGCCAGGACAATCTGTTCCTCTCGCTGGTGCTCACCATGCTGACCTGCCTGGTGCTGGGCATGGGCATACCGACGATTCCCAACTACATCATCACCAGCTCGATTGCCGCCCCGGCACTGTTGGACCTGGGCGTGCCGCTGATTGTGTCGCATATGTTCGTGTTCTATTTCGGCATCATGGCCGACCTCACGCCGCCGGTGGCGCTGGCCTGTTTCGCGGCGGCACCGATTGCCAGGGAGAGCGGCCTGAAGATCAGCTTCTGGGCGGTGCGCATCGCCGTTGCCGGGTTTGTCGTGCCGTTTATGGCGGTGTACGAACCGGCACTGATGCTGCAGGGCGATAGCCTGCTGGCCACTTTTTATGTGGTGGCCAAGGCGTTGCTGGCCATTGGTATCTGGGGCGCTGCGTTTACCGGTTACTTGCAGGCCAGGCTGAGCTGGTGGGAGCGCTTGCTGGGCTTTGCCGCCGGCACCAGCCTGATTCTGGCAACGCCGTTAAGCGATGAGATCGGCTTTGTCCTGGCGGCGCTGTTGATTGCGCAGCACTGCTGGCGTGCCCATCGTGCCCAGGTGGCTACGGTGTGATCGGCCTGTGTCTGGGCTTGGCGGGCACGGTGTGGGCACAGGTGCCCACGCCGGCCTTCACCCTGGCCTGGACGCATACGATTGAGCAAGTGCGCTGGGAGGAGGATTACCGCGTGAGACCCGAGGGGCTGGTGTTGGGCGAGGCACGGGTCAAGGGTTCCGGGGCCGGTATGGAGATTCCGCACGGCGCCGAACTGCGCGAGGGCAGTTGGCATTACCAGCGTCAATTGCCCCCGCTGCAACCCCTACGCCTGGGGCGAACCCCCGAGGCCGGGGATTATCAACTGTGTTTCAACCAGCGTTGCCAGTGGATGAGCACCTGGCTCGGCCCGCCACAGGCGAGCCAGCCGGCGGTGGAGCTCTGGAGTTGTGAGCTGGCGCCGTACAGCGCCAGTTAAATCACCATCAAACCCGGAACTGGTCCATCAAGCCTTGCTGTTGATTGGCCAGGCTGTTGAGCGTCTGGCTGACCCGCGCCGATTCATTGGCCTGGCCCGACAGCGACTCGGTCACGTCGCGAATAGTCGCCACGTTGCTGTTGATCTCCTCGGCCACCGCGCTTTGTTGCTCGGCGGCGCTGGCGATCTGCAGGTTCATGTCGCTGATCACCGTCACCGCATCACCGATCTGGCGCAATGCTGTAACGGCCTGGCCCACCTGCTCGACACTGCCCTGGGCCTGGCGATGGCTGTTGTTCATGGAGCCCACCACTTCCCGGGTGCCGCTCTGCAACTGCTCGATCACCTGGCGGGTTTCCTCCACCGACTCCTGGGTGCGTCGGGCGAGGTTGCGCACCTCATCCGCCACCACCGCAAAGCCACGGCCAGCCTCACCGGCGCGGGCCGCCTCAATGGCGGCGTTGAGCGCCAGCAAGTTGGTTTGCTCGGCAATTGCGCGGATCACTTCCAGGACGGAACCGATTTGTTCGCTATTGGCTGCCAGGCCTTCGACCTGGGTCATGGCCGTGCTCATATCTGCCGCCAGGGCGCCGATGCTGGCGGTGGTGCGGTCGATCACGGTCAGGCCTTCGCGGGTGGCCTGATCGGCATCGCGGGCGGCCTGTGCGGCCTGTGCGGCGCTGCGGGCCACATCCTGGGCGGTGGCGCTCATTTCGTGGGAGGCGGTGGCTACCTGGTCGACCTGGCGGTATTGCTGGTCCATGCCGGCGCTGGTCTGGCTGGCAATTGCCGCTGATTGGTCGGCGGTGCTGCGCGCGTCCTGCACCGAGCGTTTGACCTCGGCAATGATCGGTTGCAGCTTGTCGAGGAAGCGGTTGAACCAACTGGCCAGTTCACCGAGTTCGTCGCGCTTGTCGTAGGCCAGGCGTCGGGTCAGGTCGCCTTCGCCGCTGGCGATATCTTCCAGCATATGGGCCACACCGAGGATTGGCCGGGTGACGCTGCGGGCCATCAGCCACACCAGCAACAGGCCGACAATCGCGGCCAGCAAACCCAGGCCCAGTTCCAGCAGGGTGCCTTTGGTGTTGTCGGCATCCAGTTCGGCCTTGAGCGCTTGCGCGGGGCCGATCAGGACTTTTTCCGGGACATCCAGCAACACACCCCACGACTTGCCGTCGGGAATCGGCTGAAACGGTGCCAGCACCTTGAGCTGATGATCGGTGCGCAGGCTAAAGGTTTGGGTGCTGTTGGCCATGGCGCTGATCAATTGCGCACCGCTGGTGGTGTCGACGCTGTCCAGGCGCTGGCTGAGCTTGCTTGCATCCGGGCTATAGCCGGCAAGCAAACCCACCGGGCTGATGATGCTGACATGGGTCTGGCCGTCATAGAGCTTGCGGCTGGCGTTCTGGCTGACGGCCTGCAAGCTGTTGAGGTTGATGTCCACCGACAGCGAGGCGATGACTTTGCCATTGACCGTGAGCGGGAACACGATGCTGGTCAGCAATACGTTTTGCCCGTCGATCACATAGAAGTACGGTTCGATCACACACGGTTTGAGCGTGGTACGCGGGCAGGTGAACCACGTGTTGGCCTTTTCGCCGCTGGGGCCGATGCTGGTGTCGGACATGTCGCTTTCCGGCAGCGCCATCGAAGTCAGTGTGCCGGGTGTCGGTTGTGACCAGTACAGGGCGAAGCGGCCTTTTTCGTTGCTGCCCAGCTCCTGTTGACCGGCGAACAGCTCATCCTTGCCATCCAGGGCATTGGCTTCGAAGACCAGGGACAGGCCCAGCAGGTCCGGGTTGGCTTGCAGGGCGGCCTTGACCTGGCGGGTCAGGTCTTCACGCAGGTCGAAGGCATCGAGGAAACGTTTCTCGGCCTGTTCGCGCAAAAACAGCACCTGGCGCGAAAAGCCATGGCCGTACTGGTAGGCGTCCATGAACTGCTGGCGAATACCCAGGGCCTGGACTTCACCTTGGGCTTCGATGCGCGATTGGGCCGCGACGTTGAGCATCTCGGTGCTGGAGGCCTGGACGCGTTGCGAGCTCTGGTCCATCCGATACAGCGAAAGGCCCACCAGCAGGGTCACGATGCCCAACAGACAAAGGCCGGCGAGGAGGGTGATTTTCCATTGAATGGACAGCTGCCTGAGCGACATGGAGATCCTTAACCTTTCGTTACGACAGAGATGATCCGTTGTATCGGCCGCCCGGTTTTTTTCTTTATTCATACGCTCAATTGAATTCTGTCTGCGACGTCGCGCTTTGACATGGCGCGCCTGCTGCTGCAAAGTGCGCGCCCTCTAATAAAACTCCTTTTCTGCTGGCGTCCACGCTGCCGTTACCTCGGCGGGCTAGGCTCTGGCGTGTGTTTTTTTGTAGGGGCGAGCTTGCTCGCGAAGATCGTGAACGATCATGCTGGTTTGCCGGTTGATCGCGGCGTTCTTGGGTTATTCGCGAGCAAGCTCGCTCCTGCATTACGTTTCTGTCTTGAGGTAACCATGATTAACGCAGTAATCGCCGCGGTCGGTACCATGCTGGTGCTCAGCCTGTCCCGCGTGCATGTGGTCATCGCGATCATCGTCGGCGCCCTGGTCGGTGGCTTGACCGGCGGTCTTGGCATCGACGCAACGCTCAGCGCATTCAACAGCGGCCTGGGCGGCGGTGCCACGGTGGCGCTGTCCTACGCATTGCTCGGGGCTTTCGCCGTGGCGATTGCCAAGTCCGGCCTGGCCCATGCCCTGGCGGACAAGGCCCTGCTGCTGGTGGGGCGCCAGGAGGCGAGCGGCGGCAATCACGTCAAATGGCTGCTGATCTGCCTGCTGGGGGCGGTGGCGATTGCCTCGCAGAACATCCTGCCGATCCATATCGCCTTTATTCCGCTGTTGGTGCCGCCGCTGCTGTATGTGCTGACCAAGTTGCAGATTGACCGGCGCCTGATCGCCTGCGTCATGACCTTTGGCCTGATCACCCCGTACATGTTCCTGCCGGTAGGGTTTGGCAATATTTTCCTCAACCAGATCCTGCTGGCCAATGTCGCCAAGAGCGGCGTGGATATCAGCCAGGTCAACGTCACCCACGCCATGGGCATTCCGGCGCTGGGCATGGTGTTCGGCCTGTTGGTAGCGGTGTTTATCAGCTACCGCAAAAAGCGCATCTACGACCTGGAGAAGATCGAGCGGGTCGAACAAGTAGCGGTGCAATACAACCCGCTGACCCTGTTGGTGGCCGGGGTGGCCATTGCCTCGGCGTTTATCATCCAGTTGTGGCTGGACTCGATGATCGTCGGTGCCCTGGCCGGTTTCCTGATCTTCTCGGTATCGGGCATCGTGCGCTGGCGCGACACTGATGATCTGTTCACCGAAGGCATGAAGATGATGGCGATGATCGGCTTCATCATGATCGCCGCCTCGGGGTTTGCCGAAGTGCTCAAGGCCACCGGCCAGGTGCAGACCCTGGTGGAGTCCTCCGCCGCCTTCATCGGCCACAGCCGTGGCGTGGGTGCGCTGTTGATGTTGCTGGTGGGCTTGCTGGTGACCATGGGCATTGGCTCGTCGTTCTCCACGGTGCCGATCCTCGCAGCGATTTTTGTGCCGTTGTGTGTGCAACTGGGCTTCAGCCCGCTGGCCATTGTGTGCATCGTCGGTACCGCCGGGGCCCTCGGTGACGCCGGTTCGCCAGCTTCGGACTCGACCCTGGGACCGACCTCGGGTTTGAATATCGACGGCCAGCATCACCACATCTGGGACACCGTGGTCCCGACCTTCCTGCACTACAACCTGCCGTTGCTGGTGTTCGGCTGGTTTGCCGCGATGACTCTCTGACCTCTCTTGTAGGAGCGAGCTTGCTCGCGAAGGACTCAAGGGCACCGCGTCCATCCGGGATGCCCGTGTGATTGCCGACGATTTTCGCGAGCAAGCTCGCTCCTACAGTTTTCTCTCACAGGGCCGTTAACCTCTTAACATTGCCCGAGAAGAGAGAAGATCCATGCGTCTGAGTCTGAAGGCCAAAGTCCTGTCCCTCGCCGTCCTGCCGGTGTTGTTGTTTGCCGTGGTCATCAGCCTGACCACGGTGTGGATCCTCAAGGAGCAGGCGCGCACCGAGGTGGCCGAAACCCGCCAGCGCCTGCTCAACAACGCCAAGGCCACCCTGCAAAGTTATGTAGAAGTGGCGATCACCACCATCAAACCGCTGTACGACGCCGCCGCCCCTGGTGATACGCAGGCGCGGGCGCAAGTGGTCAAGCTGTTATCCAACACGACCTACGGCAAGGACGGCTACTTCTTCGGCTACGACTCGCAAACCATCCGCCTGTTCAAGGGCAATAGCCCCGATGGCGTAGGCAAAAGCTTCAAGGACAATCGCGACCCTAACGGCGTCTACGTCAACCGCGACCTGGTGAAGGTCGGCAAGGATGGCACCCATTATCTGCAATACAGCTCCACGCAACCGGGGCAAACCGAACTGGTGCCCAAGCTCGGCTATACCGAATACCTGCCCAAGTGGGACATGGTGATTGGTACGTCGGTCAACCTGGACGGTATCGATGCCTTGGTCAGCGAGGTAGAAGCCAAGGTCAACGAACGTATGGAAGGGGTGCTGTTGAGCATCATCGGGATCGCCGTGGTCCTGCTGTTGCTGATCGCTGCGGTGGGCATGGTGCTGGCCAATACCATCCTGCGGCCGTTGCACCTGATGAAGGCCAACCTCGATGACATCGCTGCCGGCGAAGGTGATTTGACCCGACGCCTGGCGATCACCAGCCAAGATGAGCTGGGCGAACTGGCAGGTTCGTTCAACCGGTTTGTCGACAAGATCCATGGTCTGGTGCGCCAGATCACCGACATGACGTCGCAACTGACCGGCCTGGTCAGCCAGGTGTCCGAGCAAGCCCAGCGTTCGGAACAGGCCATGGAGCGTCAGCGCCAGGAGACCGATCAGGTGGCGACGGCGATCAATGAAATGTCCTCAGCGGCCCATGAAGTGGCCCGCAGCGCCCAGGGCGCCGCGGTGGCGGCGCAACAAACCGACGTCGAAGGCCAGAGCGCCAAGCGCGTGGTGGATGGCAGCATTGCGCAGATTCATGCGTTGGTGAGTGACATCCGCAGCAGTGGCGTATCCCTCGATAGCCTGCAACAGGACGTGTCATCGATTGTCAGCGTGCTTGGGGTGATCCGTTCGATTGCCGAGCAGACCAACCTGCTAGCCCTCAACGCGGCCATTGAAGCGGCGCGTGCCGGTGAAGCCGGGCGTGGGTTTGCGGTAGTGGCCGATGAGGTGCGTGCGCTGGCCAGCCGCACCCAGCAAAGTACCCAGGAAATCCAGGGCATGATCGACCGCCTGCAAAAGGGCACCGAGGCCGCCGTGGAGTCCATGCGCCGTTCCAGCGATGCCGGTGAGGGCACCTCGGCTCAGGCCAACGAAGCCGGGGCGTCCCTTGATACCATGGCGCAACTGATCGGCACCATCAACACGATGAACGCGCAGATTGCCAGTGCCGCCGAAGAACAAACCGCCGTGGCCGAAGAGATCAACCGCAGCGTGCATCAGATTGCCGTAGCGGTGGACAGTGTGGCGGATGAGACCCAGCAGGGCGCACAGACCTCCCGCAGCCTGGCGGACCTGGGGCAGCGGTTGGGGCAGTTGGTGGGGCAGTTCAGGATCTGACCTGGCAATTGCGGTGCTTGTTCTGGCCTCATCGCGGGCAAGCCCGCTCCCACATTTTGAATGTATTTGCAGTTCAGAATGTGGGCTTGCTAACAGTCGCTACACATCCCGCATCAACAACCCAAACCCGATATCCATTTCCAGCGGCACCGGCACATACACCGTATGCCCATCCCCCGGCGCCACCTCGATGGCCTCACCCTTGGCGTTGTGCATCAGCCCCAGGTCAAAATGGAAATTCCCCGCCGGGGTCATCAATTCCAGATGATTGCCCACGGCAAAGCGGTTCTTCACCTTGACCTCGGCCAACTCCCCGCGCCGCTCGCCGGTCAATTCGCCGACAAACTGCTGGCGCTCGGAGACTGAGCTGCCGTTCTGGTAGTTCTGGTATTCGTCATGCACATGGCGGCGCAGGAAGCCTTCGGTGTAGCCGCGCTGGGCCAGGGATTCAAGGTTGGTCATCAAGCCACGGTCGAACGCGCGACCGGCCGCCGCGTCATCGATGGCCTGGCGGTACACCTGGGTGGTGCGCGCCACATAGAAGTGGGATTTGGTGCGGCCCTCGATCTTCAGCGAATGCACGCCCATCTGTGTCAGGCGTTCGACATGCTGCACTGCCCGCAAGTCCTTGGCGTTCATGATGTAGGTGCCGTGCTCGTCCTCGAAGGCCGGCATCTGTTCGTCCGGGCGGTTGGCTTCCTGGAGCAGGAACACCTGGTCGGTGGGCGTGCCGAGGCCCAGGGTCGGCTCGGGCTGATACTGCTGGACGATATCGCCCACGGTGTTTTCAGCGGCGGGCGTGGCCTGGTATTTCCAGCGGCAAGCGTTGGTGCAGGTGCCCTGGTTGGCGTCGCGCTTGTTCATATAGCCGGACAACAGGCAGCGCCCGGAGTAGGCCATGCACAGCGCGCCATGCACAAACACTTCCAGTTCCATGGCCGGTACCTGTTGGCGGATCTCGGCGATTTCTTCCAGGGACAGTTCCCGCGACAGGATGATCCGGCAGATGCCTTGCTGTTGCCAGAACTCGACACTGGCCCAGTTCACCGTGTTGGCCTGCACCGACAGGTGGATCGGCATCTGCGGGAAGTGCCGGCGCACCAGCATGATCAAGCCTGGGTCGGACATGATCAGCGCGTCCGGGCCCATGGCGATCACCGGTTCCAGGTCCTTGAGGAAGGTTTTCAGCTTGGCGTTGTGCGGCGCGATATTGACCACCACATAAAAGCGCTTGCCTCGCGATTGCGCCTCGGCGATGCCCAGGGCCAGGTTGGCGTGGTCGAACTCGTTGTTGCGCACCCGCAAGCTGTAGCGCGGCTGGCCGGCGTAGACCGCATCGGCACCGTAGGCAAAGGCGTAGCGCATGTTTTTCAGGGTGCCGGCAGGGGCGAGCAATTCGGGAGCGAGAACAGGGGGCATGGGGATTCAGGTCGCAAAAGGGCGGCAGGGTAGCCGAGCCGGACCTGGCGGTTATTGATCTGGGTCTACGCTGTAGAAATAAAGATGGCACTCGTGCGATGTGCGGTGGACTAAGCAACAGGGCGCGCTGGGCGCCTGGCGTTTTTCTGGCACGGATCGGACATGAACCAAACGAATCTGCAATTCAAAACCTTGCTGTTGCTGCTGGTCATGGTGACCGTCGCGTTTTTCTGGATCCTGCTGCCGTTCTATGGCGCGGTGTTCTGGGCGGTGATCCTCGGGATCATCTTTGCGCCCATGCAGCGGCGCCTGCAGCTCAAGTTTGGCTGGAACCGCAACCTGACGTCGCTCTGTACCTTGATGGTGTGCCTGGTGATCGCGATTTTGCCGGTGATCATCACCAGCGCCTTGCTGGTGCAGGAGGGCGCGACGCTGTACCGGAACGTCGAAAGTGGCAGGCTGGATATCGCCGGTTACATCGAACAGTTCAAGAACTTCCTGCCACCTTACTTCCAGCATCTGCTGGACCGCTTCGGCATGGGCAACCTGGAGGGGCTGCGCGAGAAGATCGTCAAGGCCGCGATGCAGGGCAGCCAGTTCTTTGCCAGCCAGGCGTTCAGCTTTGGCCAGGGCACCTTTGATTTCCTGGTGAGCTTTTTCATCATGCTGTACTTGCTGTTCTTCCTGCTGCGCGACGGCCCCGAACTGGTGCGCAAAGTGCGTACGGCGGTGCCGCTGGCCGAGCCGCAGAAACGTCGCTTGCAGCTCAAGTTCAACCGCGTGGTGCGCGCGACCGTCAAAGGTAACGTGCTGGTGGCGGTGACCCAGGGAGCGTTGGGCGGTTTGATTTTCTGGTTCCTGGATATTCCCAGTGCATTGCTCTGGGCGGTGCTGATGGCGTTTCTGTCGCTGCTGCCGGCGGTGGGCGCGGGGATTGTCTGGGGGCCGGTAGCCGCGTACTTCCTGCTCAGTGGTTCAATCTGGCAAGGGGTGGTGCTGGCCTTGTTCGGGGTGTTTGTGATCGGCCTGGTGGACAACGTGCTGCGTCCGATCCTGGTGGGCAAGGACACCAAGATGCCGGATTACCTGATCCTGATCTCGACCCTGGGCGGCCTGTCGATCTTCGGCCTCAATGGTTTTGTCATCGGCCCATTGATTGCCGCGCTGTTCATGTCCAGCTGGGCGCTGTTTGTCGAGACCAAACGGCAAGTACGGTTGCCTTAAGCTTCAAGCTTGCGGCTTTGCGCTTGTGCAGCCGACAACGAAGTCAGCGGGCCACTGATGGCTTCACCGTCGCGTACCAAGTACCAGCAGGCCAGCAAACCCAACTCCCGAAGAGGGACGGGGACGGCGCTGCCGACGACGGACATGATCTGGATAGTGGGCATATCTACCTCCATTGCTGATGGAGGTTACCTTACGGCGGCCAGCGCTTGAGGGAAAATCACCCTGCTCGATAGTCAACATCATTGCTATCGAGACTGCGCCCGCAGGCGCTCAGTCCACGACCTGATCCAGCATGTTCAGCACTTCCTGCTCGTTGAGCAGGCCCTTGTGGACCAGGTTTTCGGCCAGCAACGAGAGAAACTTGGCGCTGCGATGGCCTTCCAGGTGCTTGAGTTCGGTCAAGGCGCTATAGACCTTGCTCGACGTGCAGAGACCGGCGGTACGGTGCGGATTTTGTGTGGGCATGCTGGATCGTCCTTGTTGTTATGGCCTGTTAGGGATGGACAGTTTCGATAGTGAGAGTGCCGTGTGACACAAACATGACAGCGCACACCCCGATTGGGCAAGCGCACATTGGCCTTGATAATGTCGGATTTAACAGCCAGCGTTGTCCCCATAGCGACCTTGGCAAGATTTATTCAGACCGGCAACCCATAAAAAGCCCCGCCTGGCGTGCGGGGCTTTTTCCGTTGTGTTTACCAACCGCGCCTGTAATAGCCGCGGGGTGGGCCGTAGTAGCCACGTGGTGGCCCGTAATACACGGGCGCCGGGCGGTAATACACCGGCTGCTGCACATACACCGGCGCTGGCTGGTAATAGACCGGCGGCGGGGCGGCATACACCGGTTGGGGCTGGTAATACACCGGTTGCTGCTGCACATACACCGGCCGATCATGGCTGGCGATCACTGAGCCCACTACGGCTGCGCCGACAACCGCACCCAATACGGCCGGGCCACCCCAACCGCCGCCATGGGCGGAAGCTTGGCCGGCTACAGCGAGCGCACCGATCAGCAAGGCGATCCTGGGGATTTTACGCATCATGGTCTTTCCTCGGTTGGCCCCTGCGCTTGTGGTCTGTAATCAATAGACTCAAGGATTGTCGCGGGGATACTTTTAAGACAACGTATTTCAGGAAAACAGCACCGCCACTAGGTAAAGGTTGTGTAAGGTCTGTACCGGTTTGCTTACTTGATGAAGGAGTCATTGGATGTTGATGAACCCCAACAAAGATACCCAACTGTGCATGTCGCTGTCGGCCCGCCCAGGCAATTTCGGCCTACGGTTTCATAACCATTTGTATGAGCAGTTGGGGCTCAATTTCTATTACAAGGCTTTCAGCAGCCAGGATTTAAACGGCGCCGTGGCCGGTATCCGCGCCCTGGGTATTCGCGGCTGCGGCGTGTCGATGCCGTTCAAGGAGGCCTGCATCGAGCTGGTCGATGAACTGGACGACTCGGCCCGTGCTATCGCCTCGATCAACACCATCGTTAACACCGCCGGCCATCTCAAGGCCTACAACACCGATTACATTGCCATTGAGCAGTTGCTGAAAAAGCATGCCGTGCCCAAGGATTCGACCTTCGCCCTGCACGGCAGTGGCGGCATGGCCAAGGCCGTGGCCAGTGCCTTGCGCGATGGTGGCTACGCCAATGGCCTGATCGTTGCCCGCAACGAAGCCGCCGGCCGGGCCCTGGCGCACAACCTGGGGTATACGTGGCAGGCGTCATTGGGCGAGACGCGCCCGCAGATGCTGGTCAATGTGACGCCGATCGGCATGACCGGCGGCGCTCAGGCCGAGGATCTGGCGTTTGAGGCAGCTGCGATTGACTCGGCGGACACGGTGTTCGATGTGGTGGCGATTCCCGCTGAAACACCGCTGATCGTGCGTGGCCGGGCCCAGGGCAAGCGGGTGATTACTGGCCTGGAAGTGATTGCGATCCAGGCGCTGGAGCAGTTCGTGCTGTACACCGGCATCCGACCGACGGATGAGCAGTTTCAGAAAGCGGTGGCGTTCGCCCGACAGTAATCGCTCTGAAAAAACACAGTTGATCCATGTGGGCTTGCCCTGATGCCAGTCAGTCAAGCGGATTCTGCTTTCTGTAGGAGCTAGGCGTCCCCCTCGCTCCTACAAGGGACAAGGTGTTATTCGAGACGCGACAGGCGCTCTTCCAGCGCCGCAATCCGCGCCTCCAGCTCTTCGATGCGCTCCACGGAAACTGCGCTGGCGCTGCTGCGCTCCACCGGGCTGCCACGGGCGGCAAGGATCGCCTCGATATCCGCCGGGTCGCCCAGGGAATGGGTGTAGCGATCTTCGCGCTGCCCGGCCTGCTTGGGCACCAACACCGCGAGGTCACGGGCGATCAGGCGTTCGAGTTGGTGTACCACCTGTTCGGCATCTTCAAAGTCATGCATGCGCCCGCTGCGGGTCAGCAGTTCATTGACCGTCTGTGGGCCGCGCAGAAACATCAGGCCCGTGAGGATCACCTGTGCCGGCACCAGTTCCAGGGCCTTGTCCACGCGGTGTTCCCAGCGATCGGCGCGGCTGCCCATCACAAGCTTGGTAAAACCACGTCCTTCCAGGGCGCGCAGGCTTTGGCCGACCTGGCCCTGGCTGAGGTTGGTCACAGGCTCCCGGCTGGTTTTCTGGTTGCAGGCCAGCACCAGGGCATTGAGGGTCAGCGGGTAGGTTTCCGGGTTGGTCGCCTGCTTTTCGATCAGGCTGCCCAGGACGCGGATTTCCGTGCTGTTCAGGCGCGGTTCGGAGGAAGTGGTGTCGTGCTCGGTGGTCATCGCGCTTTCCCTATGCTGTGAGCCCACTAGCCTAATCCCGAAAAAATAAAAGACAAGCGACGCGCATGGCTATAATCGCCGCTGTCCAACCCCGCCACTATTGTCGAGACTGTCATGACTATTTCCCTGTACGCCGCTTCCCTCCCAGTCTTCAAGCAAATGCTCAACGCCCTGAGCGACGTGCTGAACAAGGCCGAGGCCCACGCCACTGCCAAGAACATCGACCCCAATGCCTTGCTGCAGGCGCGCCTGTTCCCGGATATGTTCCCGCTGGTACGTCAGGTGCAGATCGCCGTGGACTTTGCCAAGGGCGTTTCCGCGCGCCTGGCCGAGATCGAAGTACCGAAATACGAAGACAGCGAAGTCACTTTCGCTGACCTGCAAGCGCTGATCGCCAAGGTCCTGGCCTTTATCGACACCATCACCCCGGCGCAGATCGACGGCAAGGAAGGTATCGAGATCGTCACCCGCCCAGGCACCCCGAAAGAAAAACGCTTCAGCGGCCAGTCCTACCTGCTGACCTACGGCCTGCCGCAGTTCTTCTTCCACGTCACCACCGCTTACGCTTTGCTGCGTCATAACGGTGTGGAAGTGGGCAAGCGCGACTACATGGGCGCGTTCTAAGTACCGAGTAACACCCCAAAACAAATGTGGGCGCTGGCTCTGTAGGAGCTGGCTTGCCTGCGATGCAGGCACCTCGGTCTATCAGTTGCACCGAGGTGATGCTATCGCAGGCAAGCCAGCTCCTACAGAAGTCAGCGCCCACTGTTGTATCAGGCTGGGTTCTTGTCTTCCTGGCCCAGGCACGCCGCTGCGGTGAACAACACGTCAGTGGACGAGTTCAGCGCAGTCTCCGCCGAATCCTGTAACACCCCGATGATGAAGCCCACGGCTACCACTTGCATGGCGATTTCACTTGGAATGCCGAACAGGCTGCACGCCAGTGGAATCAACAGCAACGAGCCACCGGCCACGCCGGATGCGCCACAGGCACACACCGCAGCCACCACGCTGAGCAGCACGGCAGTCGGCAGGTCAACGGCAATGCCCAAGGTATGCACGGCCGCCAGGGTCAGCACGGTGATGGTGATGGCGGCGCCGGCCATGTTGATGGTTGCGCCCAACGGGATCGATACCGAATAGGTGTCTTCATGCAGGCCCAGGCGCTCACTCAACGCCAGGTTGACCGGGATATTGGCCGCCGAACTGCGGGTGAAGAATGCAGTGATACCGCTCTCGCGCAGGCACAGCAGCACCAGCGGGTAGGGGTTGCGACGCAGTTTCCAGAACACGATGGCCGGGTTGACCACCAGGGCCACGAACAGCATGCAGCCGATCAGTACCAGCAACAGGTGCGCATAGCCCAGCAACGCGTCGAAGCCAGAAGCGGCGAGGGTCGAAGCCACCAGGCCGAAAATGCCCAGCGGCGCAAAACGAATCACTACGCGCACGATCAGCGTGACACCGTTGGACAGGTCGTCCAGCACCGTGCGCGTGGTTTGCCCGGCATGGCGAATCGCAATGCCCATGCCGATGGCCCAGGCCAGGATGCCGATGAAGTTGGCGTTCATCAGGGCGCTGACCGGGTTGTCCACCACGCTGAGCAGCAGGCTCTGCAGCACTTCACCGATACCGCCCGGCGCGCTGACGGCCACGTCATGGGTGGCCAGGACCAGGTTCGACGGGAACAGGGTGCTGGCAATCACCGCCACGACCGCTGCCGAAAAGGTACCCAGCAAGTACAGGAACAGGATCGGGCGGATATGGGTTTCCTGGCCATGCTTGTGGTTGGCAATCGAGGCCATCACCAGCACAAACACCAGGATCGGCGCGACGGCCTTGAGCGCCGAGACAAATACCTTGCCGATAAACGCGGTGGACAGGGCGGTACTGGGCGACAGCAGGGCCAGTAGGATGCCGGCGATCAGGCCGATGACAATTTGAGTCACCAGGCTCAGGCGCATGAGTCGTTGAAGCAGCGAAGGGGCAGCAGTCATAAAGAGTTGTCTCTAGTTTTTTTAATGTGTGCAGCGCGATGCAGGGCGCGAAGTCTAACATGCTGTAGGAAATATCCGGTTTGCTGCGGCATTCAGTCGCCAGCGCCGTGCGGGGCTTGGTCACATTCTGTTAAGATTCCCCATCCTCTTCTTATCTCTCTGTCAGCGGGCCCTTGGGCTAACGCTGGCGTCGCCGTTTCTGGAGTTGTTCATGTTGTTGCCCATCCTGCTGCTGTCGGCGGCCGGTTTTACGGTGTTGACCACCGAATTTGTCATCGTCGGCCTGTTGCCGTCCATCGCCCGCGACCTGGATGTGAGCGTGTCCCAGGCCGGTTTGCTGGTAACCCTGTTTGCCTTCACCGTGGCCGCGTTCGGGCCATTCCTGACCGCGTATTTCGCGCGTTTCGAGCGCAAGCGCCTGTTTATCAGCATTCTGTTGATGTTCGGTGCGGCCAATACCCTGGCGGCCCTGGCGCCGAATATCTGGGTGATGGCCGTGGCACGGCTGATTCCGGCGCTGGGGTTGCCGGTGTTCTGGGCCCTGGCCAGTGAAACGGCGGTGGATATCGTCGGCCCGGACTACGCCGGCCGGGCGATTGCCAAGATCGGCTTTGGCATCGTCTGCGCCACCGTATTCGGGATTCCGGTCGGTACCCTGATCTCCGATATGTTCGGCTGGCGCACCGCGTTTGGCATTCTGGCCGGCGTGGCGGTGCTCAAGGCATTGCTGTTGTTGATTTACCTGCCGGCGACCACAGTGAAGAAAGACGTCGTAACCCTGCGCTCGCAGTTCAAGATCCTGCGCAACCCCTTGATGCAGGGCCACGTTTTACTGTCGATCCTGGTATTTAGCGGCATGTTCACCGCTTATACCTACCTGGCGGACATTCTTGAGCGTCTGGCCGGCTTCGACGGCACGCTGGTCGGATGGTGCCTGATGGGCTTTGGCGCCGTGGGCCTGATCGGCAACTCGTTGGGTGGGCGCATGGTCGACAAGCATCCGCTGATCGCGTCCATGGTGTTCTGCGGTTTTATGATCGCCGGCATGGTGGCACTGGTGCCGGCGATTCACTCCACCCTCGGCCTGGCAGCGGCCATGGGCATTTGGGGCGTGACCCAGGCGGCGCTGTTCCTGGTCAGCCATGTGCGGTTGATGAAGGCCGCGCCCCATGCCCCGGCATTCGCGGCGTCGCTGAACATTGCCGGGGCCAACCTGGGTATCGGCCTGGGGGCGATGGTCGGCGGGCGGGTGATCGACACTCTGGGGCTGGGCAGCCTGGGGTTCGCGGCGTCCGGCTTTATCCTGCTGTCGATCCTGCTGGCCCTGTGGTTGATGACCGCCAAGACTCGGGTTGCCTGCGCCTAGGCCGGCAGTGAGGTGAACAACTCGCGCCGCGCACCTTCGGTAATCGCCACGATGCCGGGGTGCTTGACCTTGCGCTCCACCGAGATCGCGTAGAACGACTCGGTGACGGCGTCCGTCTGCCCGATCAGTGCCACGCCGTATTGGCGCAGCACTTCATCGGCAATCACGCTGGGGGCGATGAAAATCCCGCTGCCGGATTGACCAAAGGCCTGCATCAAGGCGCTGTCGTCGAATTCGCCGATGATCCTGGGTTGGATTTGCTGCTCGGCAAACCAGCGCTGCAAACGGCTGCGCACCACGGTTTCCGCGCCGGGAATCAGCAGCGGTGCGCCGTGCAGGCACTGTGGGAAATCACCTCCGTGCTGGTCAGCTAATACCTGGGTGGCGAAAAAACTGATGCCACATTCCCCCAGTTTCTGGCTGTAGCCCTTGATGTCCAGGTGGCTGGGCATGGGGCTGTCGGAGATCACCAGGTCCAGGCGCTGGATCGCCAGGTCGGCCAACAGGCGTTCCAGTTTGTCTTCACGGCAGGTAATGCGCAGCGGCTCGCTCAACTCCATGGTCGGTGCGATCAGGCGATAGACGATGGACTTGGGCACCACATCCGCCACGCCGACGCGAAACACAATCTGCTGTTCATTGGGCTGGGCGCGCAGCATCGCTTCCAGCTCATTGCCGGTCTGGAACATCTGCTCGGCATAGGGCAGGGCCCGGCGCCCGGCTTCGGTGAGTTCCAGCTGGCGCCCGACCCGTTGAAACAGGGCGATGCCGAATGTCTGTTCGAGCAGGCTGATTTGCCCGCTGATGGTCTGCGGGGTGAGGTTCAACTGCTCACAGGCACGCACGATGCTGCCAGTCTTGGCCACCACCCAGAAGTAATGCAGTTGTCGGTAATTGAGCATGGCGGCCATCACTTCGTAAAAATCGAAGTATACGCGAGAAAAATACGAATTTTACTGAAGTGTTCACCTGCATAGAATGCCTCGCTATCGCGGGGCCACTACTTGGACCCAATGGTTCTAACGAGGAATACATCATGAAACTCAATTCTTTCGGCGCGGCATCGTTGCTTGCGCTTTCATTGGTGATGATCAGCGGCTGCGATCAGGTCGAAAAAAGCACGCAGCAGGTCCTGGACAAAGCCAGTGAATCGGCCAAGCAAGCGATCGACGACACCCAGAAGGCTGCCGAGCAGGCATTGAGTGAAGCGACACAAGGCTTGATCAGTCCAGAAAAAAAGGACGATCAGGAAACTAAAGAGTCTGAATCGAACACCAAAGAAACCTAATCTCCCAGCACAACGTCAGGACTGACCTATGGATTACCTTTTACAACTGGCCGCCAGCCCCACCGCCTGGGTGGCGCTGGCAACCCTGATCGTCATGGAAATCGTGCTGGGCATCGATAACCTGATTTTCATCTCGATCCTTACCAACAAATTGCCGGAGAAGCACCGGGCCAAGGCGCGGCGCATCGGTATCAGCATGGCGTTGGTCTTGCGCTTGGGTCTGTTGAGCACCATCGCGTTCATCGTGCAGTTGACCGCACCGGTGTTCGAAGTGTTCGGCCAGGCGTTTTCGTGGAAGGACATGATCCTGATCGCTGGCGGCCTGTTCCTGGTGTGGAAGGCAACCACCGAGATCCATCACAGCATGGACCCGGAACCCGAAGAGAAAACCAGCACTGGCAATGTCGTGGCCATCGGCTTCGCGGCAGCGATCGGGCAGATCCTGTTGCTCGACCTGGTGTTCTCCATCGACAGCATCATTACCGCCGTGGGCATGACCGAGCACTTGCCGATCATGATCATTGCCGTGGTGACCTCGGTGATCGTGATGCTGGTGGCGGCTGAACCCCTGGCCAAGTTCATCAACGACAACCCGACCGTGGTCATGCTGGCCCTGGGCTTTTTGATCATGATCGGCATGACGCTGATCGCCGAAGGCTTCGGTGCCCATGTGCCTAAAGGCTACGTGTACGCGGCCATGGCGTTCTCGGCTGCGATCGAGTGCCTGAACATTGCACGGCGCAATCGGCATAAGCGTTTGCTCGCTACCCGTCAGTAACCGCTGAGCCCCAAAGGCCGGCTGCGCTCTCAAGAGCCCAGCCGGCTTTTTGCTGTCTGGTAGACTCCCCGCACTTGATAGCTTGAGGTCCACCATGAACGAGCCGATTCGCCTGACCCAGTACAGCCACGGTGCCGGTTGCGGCTGCAAGATTTCGCCACAGGTGCTGGAAGTGATCCTCGCCGGCAGCGGCGCGCAGAACCTCGACCCCAAGCTCTGGGTAGGCAATGCCTCGCGGGACGATGCGGCGGTGTACGCCATCGATGAAGAGCGCGGCGTGGTCTCCACCACTGACTTTTTCATGCCTATCGTCGACGATCCCTTCGACTTTGGGCGCATTGCCGCCACCAATGCCATCAGTGATATCTACGCGATGGGTGGCGACCCGTTGATGGCCATTGCCATTCTCGGCTGGCCGGTCAATGTACTGGCCCCGGAAATCGCCCGGGAAGTGATTCGTGGTGGGCGCTCGGTGTGCGACGCGGCGGGTATTCCCCTGGCCGGCGGGCATTCCATCGACGCCCCAGAGCCGATCTTCGGCCTGGCCGTCACCGGTCTGGTGGACAAGCGCCATATGAAGCGCAACGACACGGCCACCGCCGGCTGCCGCTTGTACCTGACCAAACCCCTGGGCATCGGCATCCTCACCACGGCCGAGAAGAAGGGCAAACTGCGTGAAGCCGATATCGGCCTGGCGCGGGACTGGATGTGTACCCTCAACAAGCCTGGCAGCCGCTTTGGCAAGCTGGCTGGCGTGACCGCGATGACCGACGTCACCGGTTTCGGCCTGCTCGGGCATCTGGTGGAAATGTCCGACGGCAGCGGTTTGACAGCCCTGATCGAATACGAAAAAGTCCCACGCCTGCCGGGGGTCGAGTACTACCTGGAGCAGGGCTGTGTGCCCGGCGGTACTTTGCGCAATTTCGACAGCTATGCCAGCCAGTTGGGACGCATCCAGGAGTTGCACAAGCGCGTGCTGTGCGACCCGCAGACCAGCGGCGGACTGCTGGTGGCGGTCACGCCTGAGGGTGAAGCCGAGTTTCTGGCCGCAGCCACTGAGTTGGGGCTGAACCTTGCGCCTATCGGTCAGTTGGTCGAGCGACAGAGCAACGCGGTAGAGGTGTCTTGATGCCCATCGACATCACCGATTACCGCGATATTTTTCTCAACGACCGCCCGATGATGGATACCCGCGCCCCGGTTGAGTTCGTCAAGGGCGCGTTCCCCGGCGTGGTCAACCTGCCGTTGATGACCGACGACGAGCGCCAGCGGGTGGGTACTTGCTACAAGCAGCAGGGGCAGCAGGCGGCGATTGTGCTGGGGCATGAGTTGGTGTCCGGTGCGATCAAGGCCGAGCGTGTTGAGCAGTGGGCACAGTTCGCCCGTGCCAACCCGGACGGCTACCTGTACTGCTTTCGCGGCGGCCTGCGTTCGCAGATTGTCCAGCAGTGGTTGCACGAGGCGGGACTCGACTATTCGCGAGTGGGTGGTGGCTACAAGGCCATGCGTACCTTTTTGCTCAATACGCTGGAGCAGGCCACGGCCGAGTGCGATTTCGTTCTGCTGGGTGGCATGACAGGTACCGGCAAGACCGAAGTGCTCGGCCAACTGCGCAATGCCCTGGACCTGGAAGGGCATGCCAATCACCGGGGCTCCAGCTTCGGCAAGCGGGCCACCGGGCAACCGTCGAATATAGATTTTGAGAACCGTCTGGCGGTCGACTTGCTGAAAAAACGCGCCCTTGCAATCGAACAGTTTGTGCTTGAGGACGAGAGCCGCATGATCGGCAGTTGCGCCTTGCCGCTGGCCTTGCACAAAGGCATGCAAACCATGCCTATGGTGTGGCTGGAAGACAGCCTGGCGGGGCGGGTTGAGCGCATCCTCAAGGACTATGTCGTCGATCTGTGTGCCGAGTTCGTTGAGCTCTTTGGCGAAAACGGCTACACATTGTTTGCCGAGCGCCTGACCCAGAGCCTGGACAATATTCACAAGCGCCTGGGGGGCGAACGGTTCCAGCGTTTGCAGCAAATCTTGCAGGAGGCCCTACAAGAGCAGGCTCGTAGCGGCTCGGTGGACCTGCATCGGGGCTGGATCGAGGGGCTGCTGCGCGAGTACTACGACCCGATGTACGCCTTCCAGCGTGAGAAGAAGGGCGCGCGGATCGAGTTTGCCGGGGAGCAGGCTGCGGTGCTGGAGTATTTGCGCGAGCGCGGTGCCCGACGCGGGTGATTGGGTGGTTTTTGGGCCCTCATCGCGAGCAAGCCCACTCCCACATTTGATTCGTGTTGTTGGTAACTCAGGCGCCAGGCAACGCCAACTGCGGATTGACGAAGTCAAACGCCGCCAACTGGAAACCTTGCTCATCCGCCTGCAACGCCCAACCTTGCTTGTCCCAGTCCCCCAGCACAATGCGCTTGGCCGCCTGCTCGCCAATCTGCAATTTGTGAATAGCCGGGCGGTGGGTGTGGCCGTGGACCAGGGTGCGCACGCCGAACTGCTGCATCACCCGTGGTACTTCCTCGGGTGTCACATCGACAATATCGTTGGCCTTCATCCGCGTCTGCGCACGGCTTTCACTGCGCAGCTTGCGCGCCAGTTTATGGCGGGTGCGCAAGGGCAGGTGGCGCAGGATAAACAGCACGATGGGGTTACGCAGGATGCGCCGCAGCTTCATATAGCCGAGGTCGCGGGTACACAGGCTGTCGCCGTGCATTAACAGCACGGGCTCGCCGTACAGTTGCACGACAGTGGGGTCCTTGAGCAAGGTCACGCCTGCTGCTTTGCAGAACGCCTTGCCAATCAGGAAATCCCGGTTGCCATGCATCAAAAATAGCTGGGTGCCGCTGTCGCTCAGCTCACGCAGAGCCTCGCAAATGGAGCGCTGGAATGGGGTCATCGCATCGTCGCCAATCCAGGCTTCGAAAAAATCTCCCAGAATGTACAACGCTTGCGCGCCACGGGCGCGGCCGTTGAGTAAATCCAGAAACGCCCGGGTAATATCCGGGCGCTCCTCTTCCAGATGTAAGTCTGAAATCAGCAATATCACGCAATGATCTCGGCTTTCTCGATGATCACGTCTTCTGCTGGTACGTCCTGGTGGCCGGATTTCATGGTGGTGGAAACACCCTTGATCTTGTCCACGACGTCGGTGCCTTCGGTGACTTTACCGAATACCGCATAGCCCCAACCCTGCACGTTCTTGCCGCTGTGGTTGAGGAAGCTGTTGTCGGCCACGTTGATGAAGAACTGCGCGGAGGCCGAATGTGGCTCCATGGTACGGGCCATGGCGACGGTGTACTTGTCGTTGGAAAGACCGTTGTCCGCTTCGTTCTGGATGCTTGGACGCTTGTCTTTCTTTTCTTTCATGCCAGGCTCGAAACCACCGCCCTGGACCATGAAGTTGCCGATGACACGGTGGAAAACGGTGTTTTCGTAGTGGCCGGCTTTGACGTACTCGATGAAGTTGGCGACGGTGATCGGCGCTTTCTCGGCGTTCAGCTCGATGACGATGTCACCGTGGTTGGTGCTCAGTTTGACTTGAGTCATGTTCACTACTCTTTCAAGGAATTCGTGGGGTTGGGCGTATTCAACGCCTGCATCCGTTCAGCAATACACTGCCAAGGCGCGCAGTTTAGCGTGCCCTGCAAGAATTTCGAGGTGGTTTTTTACCGCCCATGCAATAAATGCAGCAGTTTTTGAGCCTGCTCTGTCAGCGGCTTGACAGCTTCGGCTATGATAAGCCCTTTGTTTTATCTGGCCCCAACCGGCCACGAACCTGTCTGTTCAAGGATCTTATGAGCAAGCCCACTGTCGACCCTACCTCGAATTCCAAGACCGGACCTGCCGTCCCGGTCAATTTCCTGCGCCCGATCATCCAGGCGGACCTGGATTCGGGCAAGCACACGCAGATCGTCACCCGCTTCCCGCCAGAGCCCAACGGCTACCTGCACATTGGTCACGCCAAGTCGATCTGTGTGAACTTCGGCCTGGCCCAGGAGTTCGGTGGCGTCACGCACCTGCGTTTCGACGACACCAACCCGGCCAAGGAAGACCAGGAATACATCGACGCCATCGAAAGCGACATCAAGTGGCTGGGCTTCGAATGGTCCGGTGAAGTGCGCTACGCCTCCAAGTACTTCGACCAGTTGTTTGACTGGGCCGTGGAACTGATCAAGGCCGGCAAGGCCTACGTCGACGACCTGACGCCTGCACAGGCCAAGGAATACCGTGGCACCCTGACCGAGCCTGGCAAGAACAGCCCGTTTCGCGACCGTTCGGTAGAAGAGAACCTGGACTGGTTCACCCGCATGCGCGACGGTGAGTTCGCCGACGGTGCACGTGTGCTGCGCGCCAAGATCGACATGGCCTCGCCGAACATGAACCTGCGCGACCCGATCATGTACCGCATTCGCCATGCCCATCACCACCAGACCGGTGACAAGTGGTGCATCTACCCCAACTACGACTTCACCCACGGTCAATCGGACGCCATCGAAGGCATCACTCACTCGATCTGCACCCTGGAGTTCGAAAGTCACCGTCCGCTGTACGAATGGTTCCTCGACAGCCTGCCAGTACCGGCGCATCCGCGTCAGTACGAATTCAGCCGCCTGAACCTGAACTACACCATCACCAGCAAGCGCAAGCTCAAGCAACTGGTCGATGAAAAGCACGTGTTTGGCTGGGACGACCCACGCATGTCGACGCTGTCGGGCTTCCGCCGTCGCGGCTACACCCCGGCGTCGATCCGTAACTTCTGCGACATGGTCGGCACCAACCGTTCCGACGGCGTGGTCGACTTCGGCATGCTGGAATTCAGCATTCGCCAGGACCTGGACCACAACGCCCCGCGCGCCATGTGCGTGCTGCGTCCGTTGAAAGTCGTGATCACCAACTACCCGGAAGGCCAGGTCGAGAACCTCGAACTGCCGCGTCATCCGCAGAAAGAAGAGCTGGGTGTGCGCAAGTTGCCGTTCGCCCGTGAAATCTATATTGACCGTGATGACTTCATGGAAGAGCCGCCAAAAGGCTACAAGCGCCTGGAGCCAAACGGCGAAGTGCGCCTGCGCGGCAGCTACGTGATCCGTGCTGACGAAGCGATCAAGGACGCCGATGGCAACATCGTCGAACTGCGTTGCTCCTACGATCCGGACACCCTGGGCAAGAACCCTGAAGGCCGCAAGGTCAAGGGCGTGGTGCACTGGGTGCCGGCAGCGGCCAGCGTCGAGTGCGAAGTGCGCCTGTACGATCGCCTGTTCCGTTCGGCCAACCCTGAGAAGGCCGAAGACAGCGCCAGTTTCCTTGACAACATCAACCCTGATTCCCTGCAAGTACTCACTGGTTGTCGTGCCGAGCCATCGTTGGGCGAAGCACAGCCGGAAGACCGTTTCCAGTTCGAGCGCGAAGGATACTTCTGCGCGGATATCAAGGACTCGAAACCAGGCGCTCCGGTATTCAACCGTACCGTGACCTTGCGTGATTCGTGGGGTCAGTGATTCAGTCTTAAGGGATTCATCGTGCTAACGATCTACAACACGCTCAGCAAGACCAAAGAAGTCTTCAAGCCGCTGGATGGCAACAAGGTGCGCATGTACGTGTGCGGCATGACCGTGTACGACTACTGCCACATCGGCCACGGCCGCAGCATGGTTGCCTTTGACCTGGTGACCCGCTGGTTGCGTTTCAGCGGCTACGATTTGACGTATGTGCGCAACATTACCGACATCGACGACAAGATCATCAATCGCGCCAATGAAAACGGCGAGTCGTTCGACGCGCTGACCGAGCGCATGATTGCTGCCATGCACGAGGACGAGGCGCGCCTCAACATCCTCAAGCCGGACATGGAACCGCGTGCCACGGACCACATCCCTGGCATGCACGCGATGATCCAGACCTTGATCGACAAGGGCTACGCCTACGCCCCGGGCAATGGCGACGTGTACTACCGCGTCGCCAAGTTCATGGGCTACGGCAAGCTGTCGCGCAAGAAGATCGAAGACCTGCGCATCGGTGCCCGCATCGAAGTCGACGAAGCCAAGCAGGATCCGCTGGACTTCGTGCTGTGGAAAGGCACCAAGCCGGGCGAGCCGAGCTGGGAATCACCGTGGGGCGCCGGGCGTCCGGGTTGGCACATCGAATGCTCGGTGATGTCCACCTGCTGCCTGGGCGAGACCTTCGACATTCATGGCGGCGGCAGCGACCTTGAGTTCCCGCACCACGAAAACGAAATCGCCCAGAGCGAAGCGGCCACCGGCAAGACCTACGCCAACGCGTGGATGCATTGCGGCATGATTCGCATCAATGGCGAGAAGATGTCCAAGTCCTTGAACAACTTCTTCACCATTCGCGACGTGCTGGAAAAGTACCACCCGGAAGTCGTGCGTTACCTGCTGGTATCGAGCCACTACCGCAGCGCCATCAACTACTCGGAAGACAACCTCAAGGACGCCAAAGGCGCCCTGGAACGTTTCTACCACGCGTTGAAAGGCCTGCCAGTGGTGGCGCCGGCCGGTGGCGAAGCATTTGTTGAACGCTTCACCAGCGTGATGAACGACGACTTCGGTACCCCCGAAGCCTGCGCCGTACTGTTCGAAATGGTCCGCGAGATCAACCGCCTGCGCGAGAGCGATCTGCATGCAGCAGCGGGTTTGGCAGCCCGTTTGAAAGAACTGGCCAGCGTACTGGGCGTTCTGCAAATGGAAGCCGACGACTTCCTGCAAGCCGGCGCCGAAGGGCGTGTGGATGCCGCTGAGGTCGACGCACTGATCCAGGCGCGCCTGAATGCCCGTGCCAACAAGGACTGGGCAGAATCCGACCGCATCCGCGACCAACTCACCGCCATGGGCGTGGTGTTGGAAGACGGGAAGGGCGGGACGACGTGGCGGTTGGCTGACTGACGGCTGATGGTTATATGCTGAATAAAAACGCCCCGACTGGTTCGGGGCGTTTTTGTGTGTGCTGGTTTATCAGTCAACGCTGCTCAACCGCATACCGGCTCTGGACAAAGCCATTGTCTGAGGCACAGGTATCGATGTGGCGAAGGTCATACTCACGACCGGTTTGACTGAACAAGGGAACCCCCTGACCCAGCAGAATCGGGATGCGGGTGATGATCAACTCATTGAGCAGGCCTGCGTCAAGAAATGCCTGGATGGTCTGGCCGCCATCGATATAAAGATGCTTCATGCCGCGTTCGGCAAGCAGTTTGACGAGTGTGCTCACATCGGCGGCCAGCACCTCCACCTTGCCCTGTAAATGCACCGGAATCTCTAGGGTCTTGTGAGAAAGGGCTATGACCGGGGTGCCCTCGTAGGGCCACTCTGGAAAGGACAGTACTTTCTCCAGGGTCTTACGCCCCATGACCAACGCGTCAACCGTTGCGATGAAGTTTTCATACGTGATGCCGTTCAAGCCCGAGCTTTCATATTCCGGTCGATGCAGCCACTCAATATCCCCATCTGGACGGGCAATAAAACCGTCAATGCTTGCTGCGATGAAGACCGAACATTTAATCCCCATTGGCGGTAACACTCCTTTTTTATCAAGTGGAATCAAGACGGTATCACTTTAACGCCTGCAAACTGGCGCCGAATAGCGGAACGCCATGGCGGTTGGCTGACTGATGGTTGCACAAATAAAAACGCCCCGACTGGCTTGGGGCGTTTTTATTTGTGCAGGTTTTGCCAATCAACACCGCTCAACTGTAGGAGCTGGCTTGCCAGCGATGGCGGACGGGCTATCGCAGACTCATCTGGATGGCGAAAGCCACCTAGAGTTATGGAGCTGGAGTTATGGCGCTGCTATCCATCGCTGCGAAACGATACCCGGGTGGCAGCTGTACGCAGGTTCGCAGACCGGGACTCTAGGAACCCGGCATACCCGAAGGTATCCCGCGCACAGCCGCCATAACATCAGGCATAAAAAAGCGCCCGTTATCTTGTGGTGGACGCTGTGCGTCTAGCGTTTAAACGGGCTGCGAAACCCGGTCGCTGAATTTGCAGCGACTGCCGAAGATTATTGGGGCATCTTCCGAGCAGCAACCTAAAACGCTGTCGGATAAATCTGAGGCTGGCTGCCCGTAGGGGCGGTTACCGTTACGTAGCGGCGCGTAACCGCTTGTATAAGGTATTACGGCTAACCCCCAGCTCCCGCGCCAGGTGGGAGATATTTCCGCCGACTGCTGCCAGTCTTTGCTGAAGGTTCTGGATATCGTCCAGATCGCCTATTACCAATGGCGCAGCAGGCGAGGCTTGGCCCAGGTCGACAAAGAAATCATCCGGCAGATGCTCCGGGCGGATCGGCTGGTCTTCGGCCATGGCCAGCGCGACCTGCATCACACTGCTGACCTGGCGCAAGTTGCCGGGCCAAGGGTGTTGCTCGAATAACGCTAGCACTTCAGCACTCAGCCCGGCCCATTGCGTCGGTTCGCGATGCTGTTGCCACAGTTGCTTGAACAGCGCCTGTTTATCGCTGCGCTCACGCAGGGGCGGCAGTTCCAGGGTCAGGCCGCCGATGCGGTAGTACAAATCCTCACGAAACCGTCCGATCTGCACCTGTTCGCGCAGCGAACGGTTGGTGGCCGAGATAATACGCAGGTCCACCGGGAACAGTTCGCTGCTGCCCACCGGTTGCACGCAGCGCTCTTGCAATACCCGCAGCAGCCGGGCCTGGGTCGGGAGGGGCATGTCACCGATCTCATCGAGAAACAGCGTGCCTTTGTCCGCCTTGCGGATCAGGCCGATGCTGCCTTTTTGGTTGGCACCGGTGAACGCGCCTTTTTCGTAGCCAAACAGCTCAGATTCCACCAACTCGGCCGGAATTGCCGCACAGTTGACTGCGATAAAAGCCTGTTGGCTGCGGGAGCTGGCCTGGTGAAGGGCTTTGACGAAGACTTCCTTGCCGACACCGGTTTCGCCGTGGATCAGCAGCGGGATATCTTTTTCCAGCAGGCGTTCGGCTTGGCGCACGGCCTTTTCCACGCGGCTGTCGCCAAAGTGCAGGGTCTTCAGGCCAATGGCTACAGGGGCGGGCTCGCTAAAGATCCGGGCCTGTACCGGCGTTTGTTTGGGCCGTTTGAGCAAGCACTGGAAACGGTTGCGCCCCGCAGCCTGTAGGGCAAAGGGCTGGCCTTCGGGCTGATTGAGCAACTCCAGCAGCGAGACCTTGAACAGGCTGTCGATCATCACCCGTGACAGGCTGATACCCAGCAGATTGTCGGCACGGCGGTTGGCTGACAGCACCTGGCCGCTTTCATCGAAGATCAGCAGGCCGGCCCACTGGCTGTCGAGGTTGTTCAGGCCGGTGTTGAAGGTCAGTTGGAAGTGCTCGCCGCCAAACAGGTTGAGGATCAGCCGGTTTTCCACAGTCTGGCTCATCATCTTGACCATGCCCAGGGTGTGGGAGGGCGGCAGGTAGCTGTCGCTGGACACATCCAGCACCGCGATGATCTCGCGGTTGGCATCAAAGATCGGCGCCGCTGAGCCGGTCATGAAGCGGTTGGCCTTGAGGAAGTGTTCGTCATGCTCGATATGCACCGCCTGGGCACAGGCCAGTGCGGTACCGATGGCGTTGGTGCCGGTGGCGCGCTCCAGCCAACTGGCCCCGGCATTGAAGCCCCGTGCCAGCTTGGGCTCGATAAAGCGTTGGGTGCCCCAGGAGGTGAGGACCTGGCCGTGGTTGTCAGCGAGCATGATCAGGCAATTGGAGTTGCTGAGGATGTTCTCGTAGTAGGGCAGGACTTCCTGGTGGGTGGTCTGCACCAGGGAATGTTGGCTTTCCAGCAATTGGCTGATGCCCGCGGCGGGCAGTTGGTCGAAGCTGGGGGCGCTTTGGTGATCGAGGCCAAAGGCACGGCAGCGGCGCCAGGAGTCCTGGATGATGGTGTCGTGGGGCAAGGATTCGGCCATGGAGACCTTCTTTTTATTGTTATTTGGGCTTGTGCAATTTAACGGTGTAAACGGATCGAAATGTGGGAGCGAGCAAGCCCGCTCCCACATTTTGATCCGTGTCGTTGGTGAGGCTTATTCAGTGTTGTTCAGAACTGTTCATTGTCAACCCGCTGGTTGTTCAATTGTTCAGTTGCGAATGTTCATTTTTGTTCAGGGCTGAACGGCGGTTTTCCTCAAGTCCTTGAACCATTGGCGCTTTTTATTTCTGGCACGAAACTCGCTCTGGCCTTGGAAGAACAATTCCAATAATAAAAAGGTCGTGTCATGTCATTGACCCTGGAACATGTCACCCGCGTTGTCGAAGGCCAGACCTGGATCGATGACGCCAACCTGCGCTTCGAAGCAGGCTCCTTCAATGTCCTGCTCGGCCGTACGCTGTCCGGCAAGACCAGTCTGATGCGTCTGATGGCCGGCCTGGATAAGCCTGACAACGGGCGCATCCTGATGAACGGTGTGGACGTTACCCACAAGCCCGTGCGTTTGCGCAATGTGTCGATGGTCTACCAGCAGTTCATCAACTACCCGACCATGACTGTGTTCGAAAACATCGCCTCGCCCTTGCGCCAGGCCGGGGTGTCCAACGAACTGATCCAGAGCAAAGTGCTGGAAACCGCGCAGATGCTGCGCATCGACAAGTTCCTGCAACGCCATCCCCTGGAGCTGTCCGGTGGCCAGCAGCAACGGACGGCCATGGCCCGGGCGCTGGTCAAGGACGCCGAATTGATCCTGTTCGATGAGCCGCTGGTGAACCTGGACTACAAATTACGCGAAGAGCTGCGTCAGGAAATGCGCGAGCTGTTCAAGGCGCGCAACACCATCGCCATCTACGCCACCACCGAGCCCAATGAAGCCCTGGCCCTGGGCGGCACCACCACGATCCTTCATGAAGGCCGGGTGATCCAGAGCGGCAAGGCCGCCGAGGTCTATCACCAGCCGCAAACGGTGCTGGCCGCCGAGCTGTTTTCCGAACCGCCAATCAACCTGATGCCGGGGCGGATCAGCGGCAACGAGGTGAGTTTCGCCAACGATGTGCACTTCCCGTTGAACGTGGACCTGCGGCCGATTGGTGAAGGCGAGTTCCGTTTTGGCGTGCGCCCCAGTCATATCAGCCTGGTACCTAGCAACGATGATGACTTGGAGCTGGCCGTGACCGTGGAAGTGGCGGAGATCAGTGGTTCGGAAACCTTTCTGCATGTACGCAGTGACCATTTCCTGCTGGTGTTGCACCTGCCAGGGGTGCACGAATACGACGTCGATGCGCCGATCCGGATCTATATCCCCACCCATAAACTGTTTGTGTTCGATGGCCAGGGCCGTTTGGTCCAGGCACCCGGGCGCCGTGTCGCGAGGGTTGCCTGATGGCCGAGATCCATTTGCAGAACCTGGCGCATAGCTACAGCCCTACACCTGCTGGTCCTGAGGACTACGCCATTCGCGAAATGAACCACGTCTGGGAGCAGGGTGGCGCCTACGCGTTGCTCGGCCCGTCGGGCTGTGGCAAGTCGACGCTGCTCAATATCATCTCCGGCCTGCTTAGCCCTTCAGAAGGCCAGGTACTGTTCGACAGCAAGGTGGTGAACGACCTGACCCCGGAAAAGCGCAACATTGCCCAGGTGTTCCAGTTCCCAGTGGTCTACGACACCATGACGGTGTTCGACAACCTGGCATTCCCCCTGCGTAACCAGGGCATGGCCGAGGCGAAAGTGCACAGCAAGGTGCAGGAAATTGCCGAGGTGCTCGACCTGCAGAACCTGCTGGGCAAAAAAGCCCGCAACCTCAGCGCCGATGAAAAGCAGAAGGTCTCAATGGGGCGTGGCCTGGTGCGCGATGACGTCTCGGCGATCCTGTTTGATGAGCCGCTGACAGTGATCGATCCGCATCTGAAGTGGAAACTGCGGCGCAAGCTCAAGCAGATCCATGAGCAGTTCAACATCACCATGGTCTACGTCACCCACGATCAGTTGGAGGCCTCGACCTTTGCCGACAAGATTGCGGTGATGTACGGCGGGCAGATTGTGCAGTTCGGCACACCGCGGGAGTTGTTCGAGCGCCCCAGCCATACCTTTGTCGGCTACTTCATCGGTAGCCCCGGGATGAATCTGATTGAAGTGCAGGCCGATGTCGGTGGTGTGCGTTTTGCCGGTACTCACCTGGCGTTGTCCGAGCTGCAGCAACGTCAGATCTCGGAAAAAGCCTACAAGAAACTTCAGGTCGGGATTCGTCCCGAGTTTATCCATGTGTGGGACGAGCCTAATCCCGACGCGTTGCAGGCCGACGTCATGCATGTCGAAGACCTGGGCACCTACAAGATCATGACGCTCAACCTCGACGGTGCGCCGTTGAAAGTACGCCTGGCCGAAGACAAGCCGGTGCCCGTGGGGCGGGCCTCGATCAGTTTTCCGGCGCAATGGCTGATGGTGTATGCCGACGATTACCTGCTGGAGGTGCGGCCATGAACAAGGTGCAGAACAACAAGGCCTGGTGGCTGGTATTGCCGGTGTTCCTGCTGGTGGCGTTCAGCGCGGTGATCCCGATGATGACCGTGGTCAACTACTCGGTGCAGGACATCTTCGACCAGTCCAGCCGCTATTTCGTCGGGGCTGACTGGTACAAACAGGTGCTGCTGGACCCGCGCCTGCATGACTCGCTGCTGCGCCAGTTCATCTATTCGGCCTGTGTGCTGCTGATCGAAATCCCGCTGGGTATCGCGATTGCCCTGACCATGCCGACCAAGGGCCGCTGGTCGTCCCTGGTATTGATTGTGATGGCCATCCCGCTACTGATCCCGTGGAACGTGGTCGGCACCATCTGGCAGATTTTTGGGCGTGCCGATATCGGCTTGTTGGGCTCGACCCTGAATGCCATGGGCATCAACTACAACTATGCCGCCAACACCATGGATGCCTGGGTCACGGTACTGGTGATGGATGTCTGGCATTGGACGTCCCTGGTGGCGCTGCTGTGCTACTCGGGGCTGCGGGCAATCCCGGATGTGTACTACCAGGCTGCGCGGATTGATCGGGCATCGGCCTGGGCCGTATTCCGACATATCCAATTGCCGAAGATGAAGAGCGTGCTGTTGATCGCGGTGATGCTGCGGTTCATGGACAGTTTCATGATCTACACCGAGCCGTTTGTGCTGACCGGCGGTGGACCGGGTAATGCCACTACCTTCTTGAGTCAGACCTTGACCCAGATGGCGATAGGACAATTCGACCTGGGCCCGGCTGCTGCGTTTTCCCTGGTGTATTTCCTGATCATCCTGTTGGTGTCCTGGCTGTTCTACACCGCCATGACCCACTCCGACGCCAACCGCTGAGGCCGCCAACATGAGCAAGCGCAAGGTCATCCCGCTGCTGATCTACATCCTGTTCCTGCTGGTGCCGATCTACTGGCTGTTGAACATGTCCTTCAAGAGCAACACCGAAATCCTCGGAGGGCTGACGCTGTTTCCCCAGGACTTCACCTTCGCCAACTACAAGGTGATTTTCACCGACCCCAGTTGGTACACCGGCTACCTCAACTCGTTGTATTACGTAAGCCTGAACACGGTTATTTCCCTGACAGTAGCGCTACCGGCGGCCTACGCGTTTTCGCGCTATCGCTTCCTGGGCGACAAGCACCTGTTCTTCTGGTTGCTGACCAACCGCATGGCGCCGCCGGCGGTGTTTCTGCTGCCGTTTTTCCAGCTGTATTCGTCGATTGGCCTGTTCGACACCCATATCGCGGTGGCTCTGGCTCACTGCCTGTTCAACGTACCGCTGGCGGTGTGGATTCTGGAGGGATTCATGTCGGGGGTGCCCAAAGAGATTGACGAAACTGCCTACATCGACGGTTACAGCTTTCCGAAGTTCTTCGTGAAGATATTTATCCCATTGATTGGCTCTGGGATCGGGGTCACAGCGTTTTTCTGCTTCATGTTCTCCTGGGTCGAACTGCTGCTGGCGCGCACGCTGACTTCGGTGAACGCCAAGCCGATTGCCGCCGTGATGACGCGTACGGTATCGGCCTCGGGCATTGATTGGGGCGTGCTCGCGGCGGCCGGGGTGTTGACCATTTTGCCGGGCATGCTGGTGATCTGGTTTGTTCGCAACCATGTGGCCAAGGGCTTTGCCCTGGGCCGGGTTTGAGGAAACGATGATGGAATGGATGGCCTGGACCACCCCGACGGCACTGTTTTTTGCGGCGATTGCCCTGCTGCTGGCGGGCATGACCACGTGGGAGCTGCGTTCGCCGAGTATTCCCCGGCGCGGTTTGTTACCGATCAGCACGACGCGTGGTGATCGCTTGTTTATCGGTCTTCTCGGGAGCGCCTACCTGCACCTGCTGGTGATTGGCGTAACCGGCTGGAGCATCTGGGTGGCGTCCGCGCTGTCTGTGGTGTGGCTGTTGTCTGTGATGCGCTGGGGCTGATGCGATGGCCTGTTCCCTTGTAGGAGCGAGCTTGCTCGCGAAGATCGTCAACGATAACGCGGGCAGCCTGGATGCACGCGGTGTCTTGGGGTTTTTCGCGAGCAAGCTCGCTCCTACACGGGGCGGGGCATCTGTCGGTCCCGTCTGAAATCAACCAGGAGGTCTCTATGTTCGATAAAAACAATAAGCTGCGACATAGCATTTCATTGGCCGCCGTCTTGGCCCTCAGCGGCTTGAGTGCTGCGGCCTGGGCTGATGCCTATGAAGATGCCGCGAAAAAATGGATCGGCAGCGAGTTCAAACCGTCCACCCTGACGGAAGCCCAGCAGCTTGAAGAGTTGAAGTGGTTTATCAAGGCGGCCGAGCCGTTTCGTGGGATGAAGATCAATGTGGTGTCGGAAACCCTCACCACCCACGAGTACGAATCCAAGGTACTGGCCAAGGCCTTCAGTGAAATCACCGGGATCAAGCTGACCCACGACCTGCTGCAGGAAGGCGACGTGGTGGAGAAACTGCAAACCCAGATGCAGTCGGACAAGAATATCTATGACGGCTGGGTCAATGACTCCGACTTGATCGGTACGCACTTTCGTTATGGCAAGACCGAATCCATCACCGACCTGATGGCCAATGAAGGCAAGGACTTCACCTCGCCGACCCTGGACCTCAAGGACTTTATCGGCATCTCGTTTACCACCGCACCAGACGGCAAGATCTATCAGTTGCCCGACCAGCAGTTCGCCAACCTCTATTGGTTCCGCGCCGACTGGTTCGAGCGTGCTGACCTGAAAGCCAAGTTCAAGGAAAAGTACGGTTATGAACTGGGCGTACCGGTGAACTGGTCGGCCTATGAAGACATCGCCAAGTTCTTCAGCGAAGACGTCAAGGAAATCGACGGCAAGCGCGTCTACGGGCATATGGACTACGGCAAGAAAGACCCGTCCCTGGGCTGGCGCTTTACCGATGCCTGGTTCTCCATGGCGGGTGGCGGCGACAAGGGCTTGCCCAATGGCTTGCCGGTGGACGAGTGGGGGATCCGGGTCGAGGACTGCCATCCGGTGGGTTCCAGCGTGACCCGTGGCGGCGACACCAACGGCCCGGCCGCGGTGTTTGCCACGCAGAAGTATGTCGACTGGATGCGCGCCTATGCGCCACCGGAAGCGGCGGGCATGACCTTCTCCGAGTCCGGGCCGGTGCCGTCCCAGGGCAACATCGCCCAGCAGATCTTCTGGTATACCGCTTTTACCGCCGACATGACCAAACCCGGGCTGCCGGTGATGAATGCCGATGGTACGCCGAAGTGGCGCATGGCGCCGTCGCCACGCGGGCCGTATTGGGAGGAGGGCATGAAGCTGGGTTATCAGGACGTGGGTTCCTGGACGTTCCTCAAGTCCACGCCTGAGAAACAAAAACTCGCGGCTTGGCTCTATGCGCAGTTCGTGACGTCGAAAACTGTCTCCCTGAAGAAAACCATTGTCGGCCTGACGCCAATCCGTGAGTCGGACATCAACTCCCAGGCCATGACCGACCTGGCACCCAAACTCGGCGGCCTGGTGGAGTTCTACCGCAGCCCGGCGCGGGTGCAGTGGACGCCGACCGGTACTAACGTGCCGGATTATCCACGCCTGGCTCAACTGTGGTGGAGCCATATCTCGGAAGCCGCCAGCGGCGAGAAAACCCCGCAACAGGCACTGGATGGCCTGGCCAAGGACCAGGACGCGATCATGACGCGTCTGGAGCGCTCCAAGGTACAGCCGATCTGCGGACCGAAGATGAACCCCGAGCGTGATGCGCAGTACTGGTTCGACCAGCCGGGCGCACCGAAGCCGAAACTGGCGAACGAGAAACCCAAGGGTGAAACCGTGAACTATGCCGACTTGCTCAAGTCGTGGGAGGCGGCGCGCAAGTGAAGTAGGGCGGATAGTAAAACGGCACCGTGAGGTGCCGTTTTTGTTGATGTGTGAAAGACCGCTTCAGCAGTCTTTAAGGCAGACAATTAGCTTAGCAATGCCAATCGTTCCACCGTATCCGGAAACTTTGATACCAGGCGAATCAGTATGGCCGCCTGGGCATTAGGTCGCGCGCGGCCTTGCTCCCAGTTTTCCAGGGTGCGTGTATTGGTGCGTAGGTACATGGCAAATACAGCACGGGAAAGATTGAGTTGTTGTCGTACTGCAATGACGTCTTCAGCGGTGAGAGGGGCCAGTTTGTTTTGCTGCACCGTATGAGTACGCAGTGTGACCTTGCCTTGGCGCTCATTGGCCAATGCATCGAAGCCTTCGACCAGTTCGGAAAAAATGTCACGGTTCATGTGAATCCTCTCGCTTTGATTTCCCTGTCCAGCATGTGTTTGAGGGCTTGTTTGTGTTGTGGGCTCAAGTCGCTCTGCTCGTGCTTGCCGTACAGCGTGAACAGCCAAAATTGAGTGCCGCCTGACCACCAGTAGTAGATGACGCGCAATCCACCTCGCTTGCCTTTGTTTCGTCGTTCATCGACGAAGCGCAGCTTGCGTAACCCACCGGTGCCTTCCATCACGGCTCCCGCTTCGGGGTTCTTCATTAACTCTTGTTGAAAACCGTGAAACAGTTCGTCAGTCAGATAGTCCTTGCGGTACCGCTCAAAAGGCGGCAGTTCGATAAATAGAGCATCCATGTTCTGTACGTAGCCTGCGTATAGTTTGGTGGCCCATCTGCCAGGGGTCAAGTGAGCCTGACGTGGGATTCTTCCTAAAGCGCATACACCATACGAGCGGCTCTGGCAGGTAGATGCCAGACACGGAGGCATTTCAGTAAGGAATATTCCTTGAGCTGGGCAGGGAGCTTGAACCTATCCCAGAAACGCAAAACGGCACCCAAAGGTGCCGTTCTGTTTACTGCTTGAGCTTAAGCAATCAGCCCGCCATCACCGCATGCTGCACCAGGGTGAGCAACGGTTGTGGGTAAACACCCAGGAAGAATGCCAGCAGGGCGATAGCCAGCAGCATCACGCCGCCCGCTTTCTGTTCCCAGTGCAACTCGGCATCCACACGGCGCAGGTTTGGCTCGATCAGGTACAGGGTGACCATCACGCGCAGGTAGTAGAACACGCCGATGGCACTGCCCAGCACCAGGGAGGCAACCAGCCACCACTCGTGGGCTTCGACACCGGTCGCGACGATGTAGAACTTGCCGATGAAGCCTGCGGTCAGCGGGATGCCGGCCAGGGACAGCATCATCACGGTCAGCACGGCAGTCAGGTACGGACGGCGCCAGAACAGGCCGCGATACTCGTACAGGGCGTCGGCGTCACGGCCTTTGTACGGCGAGGACATCAGGGTGATCACACCGAAAGCGCCGAGGCTGGTGATCACGTAGGTGACCAGGTACACGCCGATGGCTTCCACGGCCAGGCCTTTGCTCGCCACCAGGGCGATCAGCAGGTAGCCGAAGTGGGCGATGGACGAGTAACCCAGCAGACGCTTGAGGTTGTTCTGGGTCAGGGCCAGCAGGTTACCGAACAGGATCGACGCGATGGCGATCACGGTCAGCACGTCGCTCAGTACGCCCGTGTTGGCGGCAGGGGAGGTCTGGAACAGACGCACCATCACCGCAAACACTGCAACCTTCGACGCAGTGGCCAGGAACGCGGCGACCGGCGCCGGGGCGCCTTCGTACACGTCCGGGGTCCACAGGTGGAAGGGTACCAGCGACAGCTTGAACGCCAGGCCGATCAGCATCATGGCCAGGCCCAGTTGGGCGATGGGCGCAGGCATGCTGGTGGCGGCCAGGGCGTGGCCGATACCGCTGAAGCTCAGGCTGCCGGCTTCGGCGTAGAGCAGGGCCATACCGAACAACAGGAACGCGGAACCGGCGGCCGACAGCACCATGTACTTGATGCCGGCTTCCAGGGAGCGCTTGTTGAAGAAGGCGTACGCCACCAGGCCGTAGGTCGGGATCGACAGCAGTTCCAGGCCGATGAACAAGCCGGCCAGGTGCTGCGCGCTGACCAGCACGATACCGCCGGCCGCAGCCAGCAGGATCAGCAGGTACAGCTCTTCGCGGTTGCCCGGGTAGCCGGTGCCGCCTTCGCCGAGGTAGGCGTGGGCGAGGGTGACGCAGGCCAGTGTCGCAACGAGGATCAACGCGGTGTACAGCAGCGCGAAGTCATCGATCATGACCAGCGGGGTCACCGCCAGCGGGGCGACCTTGAGGGCCGGGATAATCGACAGCAGGGCCAGGTTCAGGCCTGCGCTGGACAGCAGGAACGTCTGCGAGTGATTGCGGCGCCAGGCGATCGCCAGCATCACCACCACAATGGTGAGGCTGGTAATCAGCAGCGGCGCAAGCGCGATAAAGTGTTGGATCGTGAATTCCATAGCGCTCTTACCGGGCCGAAGCGAGTTGAGTGAAGGCGGTGCTCAACCACTGCTGCACGCCATGCATCGTGGCGGCAGAGGTGTCGAGGAACGGTTGCGGATACACGCCGATGTACACCAGCAGTACCGCAAGGCCGAGCACCATGATCAGTTCGCGAGCATCCATCCCTTTGAGGACGGCGTCCGACTTGGTCGGGCCGAAGTAGGCGCGGTGGATCATGATCAGCGAGTAGACCGAACCGAACACCAGGCCGGAAGTGGCAATCGCAGTAATCCATGGCGCACTGACGAAGCTGCCCATCAGGATCAGGAACTCACCGACAAAGTTACCCGTACCCGGCAAGCCCAGGGACGCGGCGGCAAAGAACAGGCTGATCGCCGGCAGGTAGGCGATACGCGACCAGATGCCGCCCATCTCACGCATGTCACGGGTGTGCAGGCGCTCGTACAGCTGGCCACTGAGGATAAACAGCGCGGCTGCCGAAACACCGTGGGCCAACATCTGGATCACTGCGCCTTGCAACGCCAGCTGGCTGCCGGAGTAGATGCCGATCAGGACGAAACCCATGTGGGAAACGGACGAGAAGGCAATCAGACGCTTGATGTCGGTTTGCGCGAAGGCCAGGAATGCGCCGTAGAAGATCCCGATCAGACCCAGGGTCATGGCGATCGGCGCAAACTCGGCCGAAGCATTCGGGAACAGCGGCAGGGCGAAACGCAGCAGGCCGTAGGCCGCCGTCTTCAACAGGATACCGGCCAGGTCCACGGAACCTGCGGTTGGCGCCTGGGCGTGAGCGTCAGGCAGCCAGGAGTGGAACGGCACCACCGGCAGCTTCACCGCGAAGGCGATGAAGAACCCGAGCATGAGGATGTACTCGGTGGTCATCGACATCTTGGTTTTCAACAGGTCGGCGTAGTTGAAGGTAATCACGCCGGTGTTGTTGAAGTTGACCAGGACCAGGCCGAGGATCGCCACCAACATGATCAGGCCGGAAGCCTGGGTGAAGATGAAGAACTTGGTTGCCGCGTAGATCCGGGTTTTCTTGCCGTCCGAAGAACTGTGACCCCAGAGCGCGATGAGGAAGTACATCGGCACCAGCATCATTTCCCAGAAGAAGAAGAACATGAACAGGTCGAGGGCGAGGAATACGCCGACCACGCCGCCCAGGATCCACATCAGGTTCAGGTGGAAGAAGCCCACGTGACGCTCGATTTCTTTCCAGGAGCAAAGTACCGAGAGGATACCCAGCAGGCCGGTCAGCAGGATCATCAACAGCGACAGGCCGTCGAGGGCCAGGTGCACGTTGATGCCGAAGCGTTCGATCCAGACGTGCTTGAATTCAAGCGCGAAGGTTGGATCGACACCCGGTGCCGGAGCAAATGAATAGTCGCCATGGGCCCACAGCCAGAGGCCGAGTGCGAGTTCCAGGGACATGGTCAGCAACGCAATCCAGCGGGGCAGGGTGGCGCCGAAGCGTTCACCCATCCAGCAGAGCAGGCCGCCGATAAAGGGGATCAGGATTAGCCAGGGCAGAATCATGACGGGCTCGTTTCCTTTCGCAAGTTCGCAAAGTTCATATCAGACTGCTACCACTACGATGGCGCCGATCACCAGCACGGCACCGGCCGCCATGGAAGCTGCATACCAACGCAATTGGCCGGTCTCGGTGCGGCTCAGGGCGGTGTGACCGGCCTTGGCAGCACGCGGGATCAAACCAATGGTCTGGTCGAGCGGGTCTTTGCGCAGTACATGGCTGATCGCAAGGTAAGGCTTGACGAACAGTTTGTCGTAGATCCAGTCGAAGCCCCAGGCGGCGAACCACCAGGCCGAAAGGAAGCGGCCAATACCACTGTTGGCCACGGCAGTGACGAAGCGACGCTTACCGAGGAACAGCATGGCCGCCAGCAGGATACCGGCGATGGCGATGGCGCCCGAGGCGATTTCCAGGCTGTGCTTGGCGTCACCGCCAGCATGTCCAACGCTTTGTGGCAGTACGCCAGCCAGTGGCGGGGTGATCATGGCGCCGACGAAGGTCGACAGGATGATCAGCACCGACAGCGGCAGCCAGTGGGAGATGCCGTGGCCTGCGTGGGCTTCAGTCTTGGCTTCACCGTGGAAGGTGATGAAGATCAGGCGGAAGGTGTACAGCGAGGTCATGAATGCACCCACCAGACCGGCGTACAGCAGGCCTTGGTTACCGCTGGCAAAGGCTTCCCAGAGGATTTCGTCTTTGGAGTAGAAACCTGCGGTCACCAGTGGCAGGGCTGCGAGTGCGGCACCACCGACGATGAAGCTGGCGTAGGCCAACGGCAGTTTTTTCCACAGACCGCCCATCTTGAAGATGTTCTGCTCGTGGTGGCAGGCAACGATCACCGCACCAGAAGCCAGGAACAGCAGGGCCTTGAAGAAGGCGTGGGTCATCAGGTGGAAGATCGCGCCGTCCCAGGCGCCGACGCCCAGGGCCAGGAACATGTAGCCGATCTGGCTCATGGTCGAGTAGGCGAGGATGCGCTTGATGTCGGTCTGCACCAGCGCGGCGAAGCCGGCCAGCACCAGGGTCACGCCGCCAACCAGGCCCACCAGGTGCAGGATTTCCGGCGCCAGGGTGAACAGGCCGTGGGTACGGGCGATCAGGTAGACACCGGCGGTCACCATGGTAGCGGCGTGGATCAGTGCCGACACCGGGGTAGGACCAGCCATGGCGTCTGCCAGCCAGGTTTGCAGTGGCAGTTGCGCCGATTTACCGACAGCGCCACCCAGCAGCATCAGGGTCGCCAGGGTGATCCAGAAGTCGCCGACCTGGAATTTCTGCGGTGCCAGCACCAGCAGTTCCTGGATATTCAGCGTGCCCACCTGTTGGAACAGGATGAACAGGCCGATGGCCATGAACACGTCGCCGATCCGGGTCACGACAAAGGCCTTGAGTGCCGCATTACCGTTGTTGCGGTTGCTGTAGTAGAAACCGATCAACAGGTACGAGCACAGGCCCACGCCTTCCCAGCCGAAGTACAGGAACAACAGGTTATCGCCCAGCACCAGGAACAGCATGCTGGCGATAAACAGGTTGGTGTAGGCGAAGAAGCGCGAGTAGCCGGCTTCACCGCGCATGTACCAGGACGCGAACAGGTGGATCAGGAAACCCACGCCCACCACCACGCCGAGCATGGTGATCGACAGGCCGTCGACGTAGAGGGCGAAGTCAGGCTTGAAGCCCTCGACCGCCATCCATTGCCACAGCACCAGGGTGTAGTGACCGGCTTCGGGTGGTGCCACGTTGAATTGCCAGATGACGTAGGCAGCAACAATCGCCGACAGGCCAATGGAACCCACGCCGACCAGGGCCGAGAGGTTTTCCGACCAGCGTCCACGGGAGAACGACAGCAGCAGGAAACCGATCAGGGGAAATACGAAAGTCAGAAAGATCATGTTCATCCGCGCATCTCACTGGCAGCGTCGATATCAAGCGTGTGGAAGCGACGATACAGTTGCAGCAGGATCGCCAGGCCAATACTGGCCTCGGCGGCTGCCAGGCTGATCACCAGGATGAACATCACTTGTCCATCCGGCTGGCCCCAACGCGCACCCGCCACGATGAAGGCCAGTGCAGCAGCGTTCATCATGATTTCCAGGCTCATCAACACAAACAGGATGTTACGGCGAACCATCAGGCCGACCAGGCCAAGGCAGAACAGGATGCCGGCGACCGCCAGACCATGCTCCAAAGGGATAGCAGGCATCGTCATTGCTCCTTGGCTTCGTTGCGGCCCAAGTGGAAGGCAGTGATGGCTGCAGCGAGCAGCAGCATCGAAGCCAGTTCGACCACCAGCAGGTACGGGCCGAACAGGCTGATGCCCACGGCCTTGGCGTCTACGGTGGTGTGGCCGATGGCCTGGCCGCTCTGGTGAGCGAACAGCACATACAGCAGTTCAGCCAGCAGCAGGGCTGCCAGGATCACCGGGCCAAGCCAGATGCCGGGCTTGAGCCAGACGCGTTCCTGGGCGACCGAAGCCGGCCCCAGGTTGAGCATCATCACCACAAACACGAACAGCACCATGATGGCGCCAGCGTAGGCGATCACTTCCAGGACACCGGCAAACGGTGCGCCGAGGCTGAAAAAGGTCATGGCCACGGCGATCAGCGAAATGATCAGGTAGAGCAGGGCGTGCACAGGGTTGGTGTTGGTGATCACGCGAAGCGTGGACACCACTGCAATACCCGATGCGAAATAGAAAGCGAATTCCATCTTTCTTCCTTAAGGCAGCAAGCTCTTCACGTTGATCGGCTCGGCTTCGTTTTGTGCGGCGCCCTTGGGCTTACCGGCAACGGCCATACCTGCAACGCGATAGAAGTTGTAATCAGGGTTTTTACCGGGACCAGAGATCAGCAGATCTTCTTTCTCGTACACCAGGTCCTGACGTTTGAACTCGGCCATCTCGAAATCCGGTGTCAGCTGGATCGCGGTGGTCGGGCAAGCTTCCTCGCACAGGCCGCAGAAAATGCAGCGCGAGAAGTTGATGCGGAAGAAGTCCGGGTACCAGCGACCGTCTTCGGTTTCAGCTTTCTGCAGGGAGATACAGCCCACAGGGCACGCCACGGCGCACAGGTTGCAGGCTACGCAACGCTCTTCGCCGTCGGGGTCGCGGGTCAGTACGATGCGGCCGCGATAGCGCGGCGGCAGGTACACCGCTTCTTCCGGGTATTGCAGGGTGTCGCGTTTGCGAAAGCCATGGCCGAAAACCATCACCAGGCTTCGCAACTGGGTACCGGTACCCTTAACGATGTCGCCAATATATTTGAACATGGGTCAAATCCTCACTGAACCGCGCCCGCTGGCGTGTTCAACAACACAACGGCAGCAGTCACCAGCAAATTGATCAGGGTCAGCGGCAGGCAGAAGCGCCAGCTGAAATCCATCACCTGGTCGTATCGTGGACGCGGAATGGAAGCGCGCAGCAGGATAAACAACATGATGAAGAACGCGGTCTTGAGGAAGAACCAGAAGAACGCCAACTGCGGCAGGATGCCGAACGGACCGTGCCAGCCGCCGAAGAACAGCGTGACCAGCAGGGCCGAGATCAAGATGATGCCGATGTACTCACCGACGAAGAACATGCCCCATTTCATGCCGGCGTATTCAATGTGGTAACCGTCGGCCAGTTCCTGTTCCGCTTCCGGCTGGTCGAAGGGGTGACGGTGAGTCACGGCCACGCCAGCGATGAAGAAGGTACAGAAGCCAAAGAACTGCGGAATGATGAACCACAGGTTCTGCGCCTGGTACTCGACGATGTCGCGCATGTTGAACGAGCCAACCTGCACCACGATGCCCATCAGCGCCAGGCCCATGAACACTTCGTAGGACACAGTCTGCGCCGAGGCCCGCAAGCTGCCCAGCAGGGCAAACTTGTTGTTACTGGCCCAACCGGCGAACAGCACCGCGTAGACCGACAGGCCGGCCATGGCGAAGAAGAACAGCAAGCCGATGTTCAGGTCCGCCACGCCCCAGGTCGGGGTGATCGGGATGATCGCGAAGGCAATCAGCAAGGCGCTCATGGCCACGACCGGTGCCAGGGTGAAGATCACCTTGTCGGCAAACGGCGGGGTCCAGTCTTCCTTGAAGAACATTTTCAGCATGTCGGCAGCGATCTGGAACATGCCGAACGGGCCAACGCGGTTCGGACCGTAACGGTCCTGCCACCAGCCCAGCAAGCGACGTTCGACGAAGCTGAGCAGGGCGCCCGCGACGACCACGGCCAGCAGGATCACGATGGCCTTGACCACCGAGATGATCACGTCGATCACTTCAGGAGTGAACCAAGTCATTGCGCTGCCTCCTGCAGACCGTCAACGGTGTGGCCGAAGATCGCAGGCGGAATGCCGGCGATACCTTTTGGCAGGCCAACCAGGCCAGCACCCAACTCATCGTTGATGCGCAGCGGCAGGCGCAGGGTCTGGCCGGCTACGTTCAAGCTGAGCAGGGCACCGTCGTTGACGCCCAGGCGGTCGGCTTCGGACTTGGCCAGCGCCACGTAGGCAGCCGGGATGCGCTCTTGCACCGGCGCGGCCTTGGAAGAGTTCTCTTCGCTGCCGAACAGGTGGAAAAACGGCACAACCTGCCAGGTGCCCTGGGCCGGGTTGAACGGACGCGGTACGGCCGCGAACCAGTTCAGCGAGTCGCCGGTGCTTTCGATCAGGCGGGTGCCCGGGTCGCCAGCGCGGATATGACCACCGACTTCGTCCTGGAACTTGTTCCAGGCCTGCGGCGAGTTCCAGCCCGGCGACCAGGCGAAAGGCACCTGCTGACGTGGCTCGACCGAACCCGAGTAACCTTCCATGGAGAAGGCAAACGCGGTGTCGTTGTCTTGCGGGGTACGCGGTTCGTGCACGCTGATGTCAGCGCGCATGGCGGTACGCCCGGAGTAACGCAGCGGCTCACGGGCCAGCTTCATGCCCTTGATGCGGAACGCGGCGGACGGTGCGGCATCGACGATACGCGCCAGTTGCGGTGCGCTGGAGGCGACGGCAGCGGTGACGTGGTCGAGCTGGGTCCAGTCGATCGGCTGGTTCAGCAGGGTTGCGCGCAGGGCATGCAGCCAGCGCCAGCCTTCGTGAACCAGGATGCTGGCGTCCATGTACTTCGGATCGAACACCTGGAAGAAGCGCTGGGCGCGGCCTTCCTGGCTGACCAGGGTACCGTCGCCTTCGGCGAAGGTAGCGGCTGGCAGCACCAGGTGGGCACGGTCGCTGGTGGCGGTCTTCTGGTGGTCGGCGACGATCAGGACTTTGGCGGCGTTCAGTGCAGCATCAACCTTGGCGGCATCGGTACGGGTGTACAGGTCGTTTTCCAGCACCACGATGGCGTCGGCATTGCCGTCGATCACCGCTTGCAGGGCTGCGTCCACGGACTCGCCGCCGAGCATGGCCAGGCCAAGGCTGTTGGCTTCCGGTACAACCAGGCTGATGGAGCCGTTCTTGTCGCGCAGCTTCAGGGCCTTGGCGATGTTGGCGGCGGCCTCGATCAGCGCCTTGGAACCCAACGAGGTACCGGCAATGATCAAAGGACGCTTGGCCGCCAGCAGGGCGTCGGCGATGCGCTGGGCCAGGGCCACGGCTTCTGCGTCCAGGCCTTCGACGGCAGGCGCGCTGGCGTCAAGGGCGTGGGCCACGGCGAAACCAATGCGGGCCAGGTCATCTGGTGCTGCGTGCACGCACTCTTCGGCGATATCGTCGAGCTTGGTTTCAGCGATGCTTGCGATAAACAGCGGGTTCAGCGCGTGTTGGCCGATGTTTTTTACGGCGGCGTCGAGCCAAGGCTGCACGCGCATGGCGTCGGCCATTTCTTCGGCCTTGCCTTTGACCGACTGGCGCAGGGACAGCGCGATACGCGCGGCGGTCTGGGTCAGGTCTTCACCGAGGACGAAGATCGCATCGTGGTCTTCGATGTCGCGCATGTTCGGCACGGGCAGCGGGCTGTCGTTCAGCACTTGCAGGACCAGGCGGATGCGCTCCAGCTCAGCGGCTTCGATACCACTGTAGAAGTGCTCGGCACCGACCAGTTCGCGCAACGCGTAGTTGCTTTCGAGGCTGGCTCGCGGCGAACCGATACCGACGATGTTACGGCCGCGCAGCAGGTCGGCGGCTTTATCCAGCGCGTCGTCCAGGCTCAGCTTGGCACCATCGGGCAGCAGTGGCTGGCGCGGACGGTCTTCGCGGTTGACGTAGCCATAGCCGAAACGGCCACGGTCGCACAGGAAGTACTGGTTGACCGAACCGTTGAAGCGGTTTTCGATGCGACGCAGTTCACCGTAGCGCTCGCCCGGGGAAATGTTGCAACCGCTGGAGCAGCCATGGCAGATGCTCGGGGCGAACTGCATGTCCCACTTGCGGTTGTAGCGCTCGGAGTGGGTCTTGTCGGTGAACACACCGGTCGGGCAGACCTCGGTGAGGTTGCCGGAGAACTCGCTTTCGAGCACGCCGTCTTCAACGCGACCGAAGTACACGTTGTCGTGGGCACCAAAGACGCCCAGGTCGGTGCCGCCGGCGTAGTCTTTATAGAAGCGTACGCAGCGGTAGCAGGCGATGCAGCGGTTCATTTCGTGAGAAATGAACGGGCCCAGTTCCTGGTTCTGGTGGGTACGCTTGGTGAAGCGGTAACGGCGCTCGTTGTGGCCGGTCATCACCGTCATGTCTTGCAGGTGGCAGTGACCGCCTTCCTCACAGACCGGGCAGTCGTGGGGGTGGTTGGTCATCAGCCATTCGACAACGCTGGCGCGGAACGCCTTGGACTCTTCATCTTCGATGGAGATCCAGGTGTTGTCGGTGGCTGGGGTCATGCAGGACATGACGATACGACCACGGGTGTCGTTCTCGTCGGTGTACTGCTTGACCGCACACTGGCGACAGGCACCGACGCTACCAAGCGCGGGGTGCCAGCAGAAATAAGGGATGTCGAGGCCTAGTGACAGACACGCCTGTAACAGGTTGTCTGCCCCATCGACTTCGAGCGCTTTGCCGTCTACGTGGATAGTGGCCATGGTTCAAAGTTCTTCGTTGGCCCGTTGTCAGCGGGCGTGGCTAATGGAATCTTGTTATTCATGTGCATCAACACAGCCTTCAAGGCGTCAGCACATGACAAAGCGAAGGGCACGGACCCTTCGCTTATTGAAGCGTTACGCGCCGACTACGATCGGCTTTGCCAGAGGCGGGACGGCGGCGCTTTTGGGCGCGATGCCGGCTTCGAACTCCGAGCGGAAGTACTTGATTGCGCTGCCCAGTGGCTCCACGGCGCCCGGTGCGTGAGCACAGAAGGTCTTGCCAGGGCCGAGGAAACCGACCAGGCCCAGCAGGGTCTCGATATCGCCCGGCTGGCCTTCACCTTTCTCGATGGCCATCAGGAGCTTGACGCTCCATGGCAGGCCATCGCGGCACGGGGTGCAGAAACCACAGGATTCACGGGCGAAGAACTGCTCCATGTTGCGCAGCAGCGACACCATGTTCACGGTATTGTCCACCGCCATCGCCAGGCCGGTACCCATCCGGGTGCCTACCTTGCCGATGCCGCCGGCATACATTTGTGCGTCGAGGTGCTCGGGGAGCAGGAAGCCGGTACCGGCGCCGCCTGGCTGCCAGGCTTTCAGGGTGTAGCCGTCGCGCATGCCGCCGGCGTAGTCCTCGAACAGCTCGCGGGCGGTCACGCCGAACGGCAGCTCCCACAGGCCCGGGTTCTTGACCTTGCCGGAGAAGCCCATGAGCTTGGTGCCCATGTCTTCGCTGCCTTCGCGGGCCAGGGATTTGTACCAGTCCACGCCGTCGGCGATGATCGCCGGCACGTTGCACAAGGTCTCGACGTTGTTAACGCAGGTCGGCTTGCCCCACACGCCTACGGCGGCAGGGAAGGGCGGCTTGGAACGCGGGTTGGCACGGCGGCCTTCGAGGGAGTTGATCAGGGCGGTTTCTTCACCGCAGATATAACGCCCGGCGCCGGTGTGCACGAACAGTTCGAAGTCAAAACCCGAACCGAGGATGTTCTTGCCCAACAGGCCGGCAGCCTTGGCTTCTTCCACGGCACGGTTCAGGTGCTTGGCGGCGGTGGTGTATTCGCCACGCAGGAAGATATAGCCACGGTAGGTTTTCAGCGCGCGGGCACTGATCAGCATGCCCTCGATCAGCAGATGGGGCAGTTGCTCCATCAGCATGCGGTCTTTCCAGGTGTTGGGCTCCATTTCATCCGCGTTGCACAGCAAGTAGCGGATGTTGATGGATTCGTCTTTGGGCATCAGGCCCCACTTCACACCCGTGGGGAAGCCAGCACCGCCGCGACCTTTAAGGCCGGCGTCCTTCACGGTCTGGACGATATCGTCCTGGGCCATGTCGGCAAAAGCCTTGCGCGCTGCGGCATAACCGTTCTTGGCCTGGTACTCGTCAAGCCATACTGCCTCGCCGTCGTCACGCAGGCGCCAGGTCAGCGGGTGGGTTTCGGCCGAACGCTTGATCAGGTTGGCCGGGCCAAAGGAAGTCAGGGTCATGGATAGCCCTCAAGCAATTGGGTGACGCCAGAGGCCTGGACGTCGCCGAATGTGTCGTCGTCGATCATCAACGCCGGCGCCTTGTCGCAGTTACCCAGGCAGCACACCGGCAGCAGGGTGAAGCGCCCGTCTGCAGTGGTCTGGCCGAGGCCGATGCCCAGCTTGCTCTGGATCGCGTCGACCACCGACTCGTGGCCGCCGATGTAGCAGACCATGCTGTCGCACACGCGAATGATGTGGCGGCCGACCGGCTGGCGGAAGATCTGGCTGTAGAACGTGGCCACGCCTTCAACGTCGCTGGCCGGGATGCCGAGGATCTCGCCAATGGCGTAGAGGGCGCCGTCGGGCACCCAGCCACGTTCCTTCTGGACGATCTTCAAGGCTTCGATCGACGCTGCGCGCGGATCTTCGTAGTGATGCAGCTCGTGCTCGATGGCCGAGCGCTCGGTTTCACTCAAGGTGAAACGGTCTGTCTGGATAAGCGTGCTGTTCATGCTTAGCGGTCCACGTCGGCCATAACGAAATCGATACTACCCAGGTACGCAATCAAGTCCGCGACCATCTCGCCTTTGATCACCGAAGGGATCTGCTGCAAGTGCGGGAAGCTTGGGGTACGAATCCGGGTGCGGTAGCTCATGGTGCCGCCATCGCTCGTCAGGTAATAACTGTTGATACCCTTGGTCGCTTCGATCATCTGGAAGGACTCGTTGGCCGGCATCACCGGGCCCCACGAGACTTGCAGGAAGTGCGTGATCAGGGTTTCGATGTGTTGCAGGGTGCGCTCTTTAGGCGGCGGCGTGGTCAGCGGGTGATCCGCCTTGTACGGGCCTGCCGGCATGTTGCGCATGCACTGCTCGATGATCTTCAGGCTCTGGCGCATTTCTTCGACGCGCACGATGCAGCGGTCGTAGGCATCGCCATTGGCCGCCAGCGGGACTTCGAACTCGAAGTTCTCGTAGCCGGAGTACGGGCGCGCCTTGCGCAGGTCGAAGTCGCAACCGGTCGAACGCAAGCCCGCACCGGTGACGCCCCATTCCAGGGCCTCTTTGGTGTTGTAGGCAGCGACGCCGATGGTCCGACCCTTGAGGATGCTGTTGTCCAGGGCGGCTTTCTGGTACTCGTCCAGACGCTTGGGCATCCAGTCGATGAATTCCTTGACCAGGCGTTCCCAGCCGTTCGGCAGGTCGTGGGCCACACCGCCGATGCGGTACCAGGCCGGGTGCAGGCGAAAGCCCGTGATGGCTTCGATGACCTTGTAGGCGCGCTGACGGTCGGTGAAGGTGAAGAACACCGGGGTCATGGCGCCGACGTCCTGGATATAGGTACCCAGGAACAGCAGGTGGCTGGTGATCCGGAAGAACTCGGCCATCATGATGCGGATGGTGTCGACCCGGTCTGGGACCTTGATGCCGGCCAGCTTCTCGACCGAGAGCACGTACGGCAGGTTGTTCATCACGCCGCCGAGGTAGTCGATACGGTCGGTGTACGGGATGAAACTGTGCCAGGACTGGCGCTCGGCCATCTTCTCGGCACCACGGTGGTGGTAGCCGATGTCGGGCACGCAGTCGACGATTTCTTCGCCGTCCAGTTGCAGGATGATGCGGAACGCACCGTGGGCCGAAGGGTGGTTCGGGCCCAGGTTGAGGAACATGTAGTCCTCGTTGGTGCCGGAACGCTTCATGCCCCAGTCTTCCGGCCGGAAGCGTGCGGCTTCTTCTTCAAGCTGCTGCTTGGCCAGGTTCAGGCTGAACGGGTCGAATTCGGTGGCGCGCGCCGGGAAGTCCTTGCGCAGCGGGTGACCTTCCCAGGTCGGCGGCATCATGATGCGCGTCAGGTGCGGGTGGCCCGGGAAATCGATACCGAACATGTCCCAGACTTCACGCTCGTACCAGCTGGCGTTCGGCCAGATACCGGTCACGGTCGGGATGCTCAAGTCGCTTTCCGAGAGAGCGACCTTGATCATCACATCGCTGTTACGTTCCAGCGACATCAGGTGATAGAACACGGTGAAGTCGGCGCCGCTCGGCAGCCCCTGGCGCTTGGTGCGCAGACGCTCGTCCACGCCATGCAGGTCATAGAGCATGACGTACGGCTTGGGCAGGTTGCGCAGGAAGGTCAGGACTTCGACGAGCTTGGCACGCGCCACCCACAGCACCGGCATACCGGTGCGTGTGGCCTGGGCGGTGAAGGCGTCAGGGCCAAAACGGTTGTTGAGTTCGACGACCACATCCTGGTCGTCTGCCTTATAAGGCGGGATGTACAGAGCACTGCCTGTAGTCATGGTTTTTTATCGCTTTCGGTCAACGTAAAGAATGAAGCCAGGTTTTCGTTCTATAGAAAGAAGCGGTGCTGGATCAGACTTCGTCGGGGCTGCGCAGGTTGGTGACTGCGATTCGCTGTTCGCGGCGCTGTTCCTTTTGCGACGGCATCTCGGCGCGGTACACGCCTTGATCGCCGACGACCCAGGAAAGCGGGCGACGCTCCTTGCCAATCGATTCCTGCAGCAGCATCAAGCCTTGCAGGAATGCTTCAGGGCGGGGCGGGCAGCCAGGCACGTAGACGTCCACGGGCAGGAACTTGTCCACCCCTTGAACCACGGAGTAGATGTCGTACATGCCACCGGAGTTGGCGCACGAACCCATGGAGATCACCCACTTTGGTTCGAGCATTTGCTCGTAGAGACGCTGGATGATCGGCGCCATCTTGATAAAGCAGGTACCGGCGATAACCATGAAATCCGCCTGGCGCGGCGATGCCCGGATAACTTCGGCGCCAAAGCGCGCGATGTCATGGGGCGCCGTGAAGGCGGTGGTCATTTCCACGTAGCAGCACGAAAGGCCGAAGTTGTACGGCCACAGGGAATTCTTGCGCCCCCAGTTGACCGCGCCACTCAGCACGTCTTCCAGCTTGCCCATGTAGATGTTTTTGTGGACTTGGTCTTCTAACGGATCGGAGACGGTTTCCCGTTCGCCGATGGGGTACTGATCGTTAGGAGCATCCGGGTCGATCCTGGTGAGATTGTATTGCATCGCCAAAGCCTCATTGTTTCAGCTTCGCTTGCCGCTTGCGACGAGCTTCCGGAGCCCAGTCAAGGGCGCCCACTCGAAATAGGTAGACAAGGCCTGCCAACAGAATTGCTATGAAAACGAGAGCTTCGACGAATCCGGTCCAGCCGCTTTCGCGAACAGACACAGACCAGGCAAAGAGAAAGAGGGCTTCGATATCGAAGATCACGAACAGCATCGCGACCAGATAGAATTTGGCTGAGAGCCGCAAGCGGGCGCCACCTGTAGGTAGCATGCCGGACTCGAACGGTTCGTTTTTGCTGCGGCCCCAGGCTTTTGACCCGAGGAGGCTGGAAACACCGAGCATGAAGGCGCAAAGGCCGACAACACCGAGGAGGAAAATGGCAAAGCCCCAGTTGTGGGCCATGAGTCCTGTCGCTTCGGTCATGCTGGAAATCCTTAACAGAGAGCAAAGGTCTCTGAGCTCGAAAAAGTAACGACGCAGTGACGATATGTCGCAGCGCAATCAATCGCGGTGATTTTATGGCTAAACACCTAGCAAGTAAAATTCCTGTAGCTAATTTATTCGCTGAATTAAGGACATAGTGCACCTTTATGGGGCTGTAGCCCAGACGCTGCGGGCATTAGCTTGATTTTAATCAATTGTGTTTTGTTTAGGGTGTAACGAAGTTTTAATGCTCTAAATGATAATGAATATTGTTTGCGGGAGTTTTAAGCGGGTGTTGAGTGCGTCGCGGGAAAAGTTGTTGTTACTTGCCCGTTAGGCGCAAGTTGCCAGCGCGAAACTTTTAACTGATTTTTCCTAAGTGAATACCGCTCTGGATCAAGGTTTTGCGCAAAAATATCAGGCTTACCGCATTTTTATTGTGGGAGCGGGCTTGCTGGGGCAGGAGGGTTTTCTCGGGGCAAAAAAACGCCCCGAACCAGTCGGGGCGTCAGATCGTGCGGCACTGCGGTTAGCTTTCTATCGGGCCCGCAATGGCCGTGTACTCAGGTCACTTAGTGAAACTGTTCTTCTTCGGTCGAACCGGTCAGCGCGGTCACGGACGAGGAGCCGCCCTGGATCACGGTGGTCATGTCGTCGAAGTAGCCAGTGCCCACTTCCTGCTGGTGCGCCACGAAGGTGTAGCCTTTGGACGCGTCAGCGAACTCCTGCTCTTGCAGCTTCACGTAGGCAGTCATGTCGTTGCGGGCGTAGTCGTGCGCCAGGTTGAACATGCTGTGCCACATGTTGTGAATGCCGGCCAGGGTGATGAACTGGTGCTTGTAGCCCATGGCGGACAGTTCGCGCTGGAACTTGGCGATGGTCGCGTCGTCCAGGTTCTTTTTCCAGTTGAAGGAAGGCGAGCAGTTGTAGGACAGCAGTTGGTCCGGGTATTCCTTCTTGATCGCCTCGGCGAAGCGACGGGCTTCGTCCAGGTCAGGCTTGGCGGTTTCGCACCAGATCAGGTCGGCGTACGGCGCGTAGGCCAGGCCGCGGGCAATTGCTTGATCCAGGCCTGCACGAACCTTGTAGAAACCTTCCTGGGTGCGCTCGCCAGTTACGAACGGCTGGTCGTACGGATCGCAGTCCGAAGTCAGCAGGTCAGCGGCGTTGGCGTCGGTACGGGCCAGGATGATGGTCGGGGTGCCGGCAACGTCAGCAGCCAGACGGGCTGCAGTCAGCTTCTGCACGGCTTCCTGTGTCGGAACCAGTACCTTGCCGCCCATGTGGCCGCATTTTTTCACGGAAGCCAGTTGGTCTTCGAAGTGCACACCGGCAGCGCCAGCCTCGATCATGCTCTTCATCAGTTCGTAGGCGTTCAGTACGCCACCGAAACCGGCTTCGGCGTCAGCCACGATTGGCGCGAAGTAGTCGATGTAGCCTTCGTCACCCGGACCTTTACCGGCTTTCCACTGGATCTGGTCGGCGCGGCGGAACGAGTTGTTGATGCGCTTGACCACGGTTGGCACGGAATCCACCGGGTACAGCGACTGGTCAGGGTACATGGACTCGGCGGAGTTGTTGTCTGCAGCCACTTGCCAGCCGGACAGGTAGATCGCCTGGATGCCAGCCTTGACTTGTTGCACCGCCTGGCCGCCGGTCAGAGCGCCCATGCAGTTGACGAAATCTTTCTCGGGACGGAAGGACGGCTTGGCGCCCTGGGTGACCAGGTTCCACAGCTTCTCGGCGCCCAGTTTTGCGAAGGTGTGCTCAGGTTGAACCGAGCCGCGCAGGCGGACGACGTCAGCAGCGGAGTAAGCGCGAGTCACGCCTTTCCAGCGTGGGTTTTCAGCCCAGTCTTTTTCAAGGGCTGCAATTTGCTGTTCGCGTGTCAGTGCCATGGGGAAAAACCTCGTCGCGTCTTTTGTGGAAAAACTACTGGGTTGAAAATTCCGTTTGCCAGCCACGTATTCAGTGCGTGGTGATGGCTGCTCGCTGACCAGAAGCTTAGGCGGTCAAAGTGGGCTTGGCGGGGAAGGCGACGGGATGAACGATAGGCTCAAGGGAGAAAGTGAGCAGGTAGAGGCGAACCGAGAACAGTCTTCGGGCGTCGTGGGCCTTGATACGATTCATCAGTGTGTTGCCGGGTTACCTGGTTAGCTTCCGTCCCTCGGGACAACTTCGTTCCAGTCGCAACCTCGTCAAACACGCCTTGTGGGCAGTACAGACACGAATCGGCTCAGGTGGGTAGCTTAGAGCGACGATCCGAAGGCCCTTGCCAGGGCCCCTGATTAGCGGGAGCGAGGCCATCATGCCCATGCTTTTTTGGATCGTCAAATGTTTTGTAGTGCTTTTTTTATGGCACTACATCTTTGGTCTAATACGACTAATCAGTCAGTTTTTGGTGCTTCAGTTCAGGGTGTCGACTTTGACCCGCAGTGTCAGGTCGTCCCGGCCCTGGGTCGAGTAGGTGCGGGTCGCGCCCTGTTTATCGGCCTGGGTCTGGCGGTTGATACCGGCCAGGGTGATCCACTCGCCCAGGCGCCCGCTGACAGTTGTGTCGGTGCTTTGCACGTTCACTACATCGGGACGCTCCTGGCTCATGCGGTCACGATTGGTGCTGATGCTCAGGTGTACGGTCTCGCCGGTGACGCTGGCGGTCACGTAGAAGCCTTGGGTGACGTTGCGGTACTGGGTCTGGTTCTGTGGGCGGCCATAGGTGTCGGGCTGGGTGGTGGTCAGTGGCACGCTCTGGCCGACCTGGATCAGCGCTGGCACACCTTCGCTGGCCTGGATCTGCTGGATCCCGCCATCACGGCTTTCGGTGCTGTAGGTGATGATGTGGCTATTGGTTTGCTGGTTGTTCTCGTTGGTGTCGACGGTGATCAGCAAGCGTTTGGAGGGTGTGTCCAGTTGTGCGAGCAGGGCGCGCAAGCCCTGGATTTTGTCCGGCTCGGCATTGACGATCAACTGATTGCCGTAGGCGCTGACCGTGCCGTCCTTGCCAATGAAGTTCTGCGCCACGGGCAACAGGTCGGCGCTGGTGCGGTTGTTCAGGGGTAGGACTTCGGTAGCTGCAATTGCTGAAAAACTGACGGCCATGAGCAGGCTGGCGACTAGGGTGCGTAGGGACATGTCCGTTATCTCTGCAAGTCATTTGGGCTTGATGGTGCCAGTTTATCGGCCTGGCGGGGCGCAAGTTGAATCGTAGACGGCAAAAGGCCCTGGCATCGGTGGATGGCAGGGCCTTTTTGGGTGTTGCTGATATCGTCATCGCAGGCAAGCCAGCTCCCACAGGAGAATACATTCCAAGTGTGGGAGCTGGCTTGCCTGCGATGGGGGCGACTCGGCCTAAAGTCAGCCCTCGCGCTCCATATCAACATGGGGAATCCCGACTTCGAGGAATTCCCCGCTGACGATCTTGAAACCCAGCCGCTCATAAAACGGCGCGGCATACACCTGCGCGCTGAGGAACTGCCGGGTCTGGCCGCGTTTCTCAGCCGCACCCATCACCGCTTCCATCAGCTTGTCGCCGACTTTCAGCCCGCGCCAGTCCTTGAGGACCGACACCCGGCCGATCTCGCCGCTGGGCAGCAGGCGTGCAGTGCCAATCGGAAAGTCGCCTTCCAGTGCGAGGAAATGCATGGCGCCCGCATCGTCTGCGTCCCACTCCAGTTCAGGTGGGACCGATTGTTCGGCGATAAACACCGCTTCACGAATGCGCCGAATCTCGGCGATATCCTTTTGCCAGTCTGCGACACGTACGCGAATTTTATTCATCGGCAAACCCCAGGCTTCCTTGCTTGACCAGTTCGCACAGCAGGTCGCGGCCGTCTTCATCGGCCAGCCATGGACCCAGGTTGTCCACGTGCAGGGCGTCGGCGGCGCAGATCAGCTTCAGCAGTTCGCGCAGTTTGCCCGGCAGGTAACGGCTCTGGCCGCTGGCGAACAGCAGTACGTCGTCGTCCACTTCCGACCAGGCCAGGCGCGCGCTTGGGTTGCGGATCAGGATCGCGCCGTCTTCCAGGCTGCTGATCACTTCGTCCTGCACCAGCTCTTCGGGGCCTGCGACCAGCTCCGGGTAGCGCGGCTCGGTCATGAACTGGCCGAACCAGGTCAGCAACATGCGCTCATCGCTCATGTGCTCGGCCAGCAGGCTCTTGAGGCGGTCCAGGGCGTCGCTCTGGATCTGGTGCGGGTCGCTGACGGGCTGGGCGTCGGCGTCGGTGTAGCGTTCTTCATCCGTCAGGTACTGGCTGAGGAAGTCGGTGAAGTGGGTCAGCACTTCGGCGGCGCTCGGTGCGCGGAAGCCTACCGAGTAGGTCATGCAGTCATCTTCAGCGATGCCGAAGTGTGCCAGGCGCGGCGGTAGGTAAAGCATGTCGCCCGGTTCCAGCACCCATTCGGCAGTCTCTTCGAATTCAGCGAGGATGCGCAGGTCGGCGTGCTGCAGCAGCGGGCTTTCCGAGCTGCACATCTGGCCGATCTTCCAATTGCGCTTGCCCTGGGCTTGCAGCAGGAACACGTCGTAGTTATCGAAGTGTGGGCCCACGCTACCACCGGGGGCGGCAAAGCTGATCATCACGTCGTCGATGCGCCAGCTTGGCAGGAAGCGGAACTGCTCCAGCAGTTCGGCCACTTCCGGTACGAACTGGTCGACCGCCTGCACCAGCAGGGTCCACTCGCGCTCGGGCAGGCTGCTGAAGGCGTCTTCGGCAAACGGGCCGCGGCGCAGTTCCCACGGGCGTTCGCCGTGTTCGATCACCAGTCGCGATTCGACTTCTTCTTCCAGGGCCAGGCCTGCCAGTTCGTCGGCGTCGATCGGGCTTTCGAAATCAGGGATGGCCTGGCGGATCAGCAGCGGTTTTTTCTGCCAGTAGTCGCGCAGGAATTCCCGTGCCGTGATGCCGCCCAGAAGTTGAAGAGGAATATCAGGATTCATGTGTAACCTATTGAAAAAAAGCACTTTTAAGACGGGAATAAAAACGCCCGGCGCTGCCGGGCGTCTTAAGGGTTCAAGCCGCAATCAGATGCGTTTGGCTTGCTCTACAGCGTTGCCGATGTAGTTGGCCGGGGTCAGCAGTTTCAGCTCGGCCTTGGCCGCGGCGGGCATGTCCAGGCCGTCGATGAAAGTTTGCAGCGCCTCGGGGCTGATGCCCTTGCCGCGTGTCAACTCTTTCAGCTTTTCGTACGGGTTTTCGATGTTGTAGCGGCGCATTACGGTCTGGATCGGCTCGGCCAGGACTTCCCAGCAAGCGTCCAGGTCAGCGGCGATTTTCTGCGCGTTGAGTTCCAGCTTGCTGATGCCTTTGAGGCTGGCTTCGTACGCGATCACGCTATGGGCAAAGCCCACGCCGAGGTTGCGCAATACGGTGGAGTCGGTCAGGTCGCGCTGCCAGCGGGAGATCGGCAACTTGCTGGCCAGGTGCTGGAACAAGGCGTTGGCGATGCCCAGGTTGCCTTCGGAGTTTTCGAAGTCGATCGGGTTGACCTTGTGCGGCATGGTCGAGGAGCCGATTTCGCCAGCGATGGTGCGCTGCTTGAAGTAGCCCAGGGAGATGTAGCCCCAGATATCGCGATCGAAGTCGATCAGGATGGTGTTGAAGCGCGCAATGGCGTCGAACAGCTCGGCGATGTAGTCGTGGGGTTCGATCTGCGTGGTGTACGGGTTGAAGCCCAGGCCCAGTTCGTCTTCGATGAAGGCGCGGGCGTTGGCTTCCCAGTCGATCTCAGGGTAGGCCGACAGGTGGGCGTTGTAGTTGCCCACGGCGCCGTTGATCTTGCCCAGCAATGGCACGGCGGCCACTTGAGCGATCTGACGCTCCAGGCGGTACACCACGTTGGCCAGTTCTTTGCCCAGGGTGGTCGGCGAGGCCGGTTGGCCGTGGGTGCGCGACAGCATCGGCACGTCGGCGAAGCGGATGGCCAGTTCGCGGATGGCGTTGGCGGTCTGGCGCATCAGTGGCAGCATCACGTCATCACGGCCTTCGCGCAGCATCAGGGCGTGGGACAGGTTGTTGATGTCCTCGCTGGTGCAGGCAAAGTGGATGAACTCGCTGACCTGGGCCAGTTCCGGCAATTTGGCCGCTTGCTCCTTGAGCAGGTATTCGATGGCTTTGACGTCGTGGTTGGTGGTGCGCTCGATCTCTTTCACACGCTCGGCGTGCTCCAGGGAGAAGTTTTCCGCCAGGGTGTTCAGTACAGCGTTGGCCTCGGCGGAGAACGCCGGCACTTCGCTGATGGCAGGGTGAGCGGCCAGGCGCTGGAGCCAGCGCACTTCAACCAGTACACGAGCACGGATCAGGCCGTATTCGCTGAAAATAGGGCGCAGGGCCTGGGTTTTGCCGGCGTAGCGGCCGTCAACAGGGGAAACCGCAGTGAGCGAAGAGAGCTGCATGGGGTGTTCTCGGACAGTCGGGCAACGAAATGGGGCGCGTATCATACATGAAAAAATCCGCCGGTCCGTCGCCAACTGACCGGCGTATTACGCGTAACGGCTTGAAAATGGCCTGTTGCTGCGACTTATTCGTTGCGCATCAACGGGTAAAGCTCTTTAAGCAATTTGCGACGGCTGATGACCAGCTGCCAACGATGACCGCCCAACTGGCGCCACAACCGCGCCGAACGAATACCGGCCAGAAGCAGGGCGCGGATTTTCGAGGCGTTGTTGGGTTGTTGCAGGTTGCGCATGTCGCCATGGACCTGGATCCGCTGGCGCAAGGTGCTCAAGGTGTCCTGGTAAAGCGCACCACAGGCGGCGATCACGTTCTCGTGGGCCGGGCCGAAGTGTTGCACTTGTGACTGGATCTGCGGCAGGCGTTTGCCGATGGTTTCCAGCAGATCGTCGCGCTTGGCCAACTGCCGCTCAAGGCCGAGCATCGACAGGGCGTAACGCAACGGCTCGCGCTGCAAGGTGCTCGGGTCGCGTTCGAGGGCGCCGATCAGGGCGCGATAACCTTCACGCAGGCTCAGGTCGTCGCCGCCGTACACATCCAGGGTGTCCTTGGGGTCGACCACCAGCAAGCTGCCGAGCATGCAGGTCAGGCCCGCCTCGGTCACCTGGCCGGTCTTGGCGATCTTGTCCACCAGCACGGCCGCGAGGAAGACCCCGCCCAGTGCCGTCAATTGCTCCTGGGTCGGGCTCATGCCGGGTTGCTCCAGGGTTCGGCGACTTCAATCACGCCGCCTCCCAGGCAAATCTCACCGTCGTAGAACACGACCGATTGGCCAGGCGTGACCGCGCGCTGCGGATCATCGAACGTCGCACGGTAGCCGCTGGCGGTTTTTTCCAGGGTGCAGGGCTGGTCGCTCTGGCGATAGCGCACCTTGGCGGTCAGGCGGCGCGGGGTGCTCAGGTCAATCGGGTTGACCCAATAGATCTCCGAGGCCAGCAGCGCGCCGGAGAACAGTAGCGGGTGCTCATTGCCCTGGCCGACGATCAGCACATTGTTTTCCAGGTCCTTGACCAGCACGTACCACGGCTCTTCACCGGCGTCCTTCAGGCCGCCGATGCCCAGGCCCTGGCGCTGGCCGATGGTGTGGTACATCAGGCCGTGGTGACGGCCAATGACTTCACCTTCAGTGGTCTTGATCTCGCCCGGTTGTGCCGGCAGGTACTGCTTGAGGAAGTCACTGAAGCGGCGCTCGCCGATAAAGCAGATCCCCGTGGAGTCTTTCTTCTTGGCGGTAGCCAGGCCGTGTTTTTCGGCGATCCTGCGTACTTCGGGCTTTTCCAGCTCGCCCACCGGGAACAGGGTCTTGGCGATCTGTTCACCGCCCACGGCGTGCAGGAAGTAGCTCTGGTCCTTGTTCGGGTCCAGGCCCTTGAGCAGTTCGGTACGGCCATCGATATCGCGACGGCGCACGTAGTGGCCTGTGGCAATCAGGTCGGCGCCGAGGATCATGGCGTAGTCGAGGAACGCCTTGAACTTGATTTCGCGGTTGCACAGGATGTCCGGGTTCGGCGTGCGACCGGCCTTGTACTCGGCCAGGAAGTGCTCGAACACATTGTCCCAGTACTCGGCGGCGAAGTTGGCGGTGTGCAGCTTGATGCCAATCTTGTCGCACACGGCCTGGGCATCGGCCAGGTCGTCCATGGCAGTGCAGTATTCTGTTCCATCGTCTTCTTCCCAGTTCTTCATGAACAGGCCTTCCACCTCATAACCCTGCTCCATGAGCAGAACGGCGGAAACGGAAGAATCCACGCCGCCGGACATGCCGACGATGATGCGCTTCTTTTGTGTGTCAGAAGGGGCTGGATCACGCATAGGATTTCAACGGGTGTCTTGAAAAAGGACGCGATTCTAGCAGGCCCGAGCCCGCAAGGCTAAAGAGAAGGGCGGATCAATTCGAGACTGTGGCAGTGACCGGCCAGATAATCATCGATACAGCGGATAATCAGCTCGCTGCGCCAGTCGTCGCGCACGGCCATCAGTTCGTCACGGGTCAGCCAGCGGGCGCGCACGATGCCTTCGTCCAGTTGATAGTCCGGGTGGTGTTGCAGGGCCTTGGCGATAAAGCACACGCGCTGGTAGGTCACCCCATTGCTTGGGGCCGTGTACAGGTAAATGCCGACAATGCCAGTGGCTTCGACGTCCCAGCCGGTTTCTTCGAGGGTTTCACGTACGGCGGCTTCGGTCAGGGTTTCGTGTGGGTCGAGATGGCCGGCGGGCTGGTTGAGCACGGCGCGGCCACCCTTGAGCTCTTCGACCATCAGGAAGCGGCCGTTGTCTTCGACGATGGTGGCGACGGTGATGTGGGGTTGCCAGGTCATTTGAAAACCTTGATTCAGGGTGTGACACGGTCAGTGTGGGAGCGGGCTTGCTCGCGAATACGGTCGTTCAGCCAATATGCCTGCTGACTGACACGGCGCTTTCGCGAGCAAGCCCGCTCCCACATTTTGATTGGGTTTCTTCAGTGAGGCTGCATAAGCAATCTGCATGGTGTGCCTGACATTATGTGATTTTACCGGAGCCAGGCCGGGGCGCAGGTTACCTCTTCAGAACAGTCGTTATTGAAGAGTGTCATGAATCCGGTTGCCCGCAAAAGCTACGAGGTGCGTCTGGCATCGCGGCTGCCTATTGCCTTTATTATGCTCTGGCGTGTCTTTGCGCGTGTTTATGTTGGTATGGCTGGGGAGCGTGAGAGGCAGGAGGTTTTGCTGGCATGGGTCAAGGTGGCGTGCATGTTCCGATGTCCTGGCTGTCGAGCTCAAGTAGAGGATGGGCTGGAGGCCTTGGTATAAGCCGCGGCGCACGGAATACGGCGTTGTTTAAGTCACTGGAAATGCGTGCTGGTCAGAATGTGCCGACTGCTTGCGGCTCTGGAGAGAAGGCAAATGTTACCTGATTGTCAGGGTCTGGCTGCCATTGTGGTTTTTCCAGTGGGTCTTTTTCATTGCGGATGATGCATTTCCATTCCAGCGTGTCACCGGGTTTAGCATTTTTGAACAGTACTCTGCCAGACCAGGTTGGGTGGCCAGGGTTTTTGAGTAATACGGCTTTGGATGGATCCCAATTTCCCAGCTCTGGGCGTGATCCGCTAATAAACACGCTGTATCCCGGTTTGGTGTTGCCGTTATGACAGGTAAAGCTTACGTTGAGGAAATACTCAATCTGTACGTTCTGGCCGGCGTTGGCTGCGGACAGTATCGCAAGTAAGAGAGCGCTCAGAGGCAATAGATAACGAATGCGCAGCATTTGATTGTCTCCTGCCCTTAAGTCATTGAGTACGGCAGCAGAATGCTCTTCGGAGGGCTGGAAGTAACCTGTTAGAACTTACAGTTCATTAGAGTCTTTCGCGATAGTTCTTCTGTTGTGAGCGCCGGAAAACACAAACCCCGGCACTTGTCCGGGGCTTGTGATGTTCCTTTGCGAACTTACTTCAACTTGGCAATCGCTGCGTTAAGCGTGCTGCTCGGACGCATGGCCTTGCTAGTCAGCTCAGGATTCGGCGCGTAGTAGCCGCCGATGTCCACTGGCTTGCCCTGTACGGCGTTGAGTTCGGCAACGATGGTTGCTTCGTTCTCGGCCAGGGTTTTTGCCAGTTGAGCGAACTGCGCCTGCAGCGCGGTATCTTCAGTCTGGGCGGCCAGGGCTTGTGCCCAGTACAGCGCCAGGTAGAAGTGGCTGCCGCGGTTGTCGATGTTGCCGACTTTGCGCGATGGCGACTTGTTGTTGTCGAGGAACTGGCCGGTGGCCTGGTCCAGGGTCTTGGACAGTACCAGGGCTTTCGGGTTGTTGTAGTTCACACCCAAATGCTCAAGGGAGGCGGCCAGGGCCAGGAACTCGCCCAGGGAGTCCCAGCGCAGGAAGTTTTCTTCCAGCAACTGCTGCACGTGTTTTGGCGCCGAACCGCCAGCGCCGGTTTCGAACAGGCCGCCACCGTTCATCAGCGGTACGATCGACAGCATCTTGGCGCTGGTGCCCAGTTCCATGATCGGGAACAGGTCAGTCAGGTAGTCGCGCAGTACGTTGCCGGTCACCGAGATGGTGTCCAGGCCCTTGCGGGTGCGTTCCAGGGTGAACTTCATCGCGTCGACCGGCGACATGATGCGGATGTCCAGGCCTTCGGTGTTGTGGTCTTTCAGGTAGGCCTGAACTTTCTCGACCACGACGCCGTCATGGGCGCGCAGCGGGTCCAGCCAGAAGATGGCCGGTGTGCCGCTGGCGCGGGCGCGATTGACGGCCAGTTTGACCCAGTCCTGGATCGGCGCGTCTTTGGTCTGGCACATGCGGAAGATATCGCCGGCTTCAACCGACTGTTCCATCAGCAGGTTGCCCTTGCTGTCGGTGACGCGGACTACGCCGTCAGCCTTGATCTGGAAGGTCTTGTCGTGGGAGCCGTACTCTTCGGCTTTCTTCGCCATCAGGCCAACGTTTGGCACGCTGCCCATGGTGGTTGGGTCGAAGGCACCATTGGCCTTGCAGTCTTCAATGACCGCCTGGTAGATGGTGGCGTAGCAGCGATCCGGGATCACGGCCTTGGTGTCGTGCAGTTGGCCGTCGGTGCCCCACATCTTGCCGGAGTCACGGATCATGGCTGGCATCGAGGCGTCGACGATGACGTCGCTCGGCACGTGCAGGTTGGTGATGCCTTTGTCGGAGTTGACCATCGCAAGCGATGGGCGAACGGCGTACACCGCCTGGATGTCAGCTTCGATCTGCGCTTGCTGATCGCTAGGCAGGGCCTTGATGCGAGCGTACAGGTCGCCGATGCCGTTGTTCAGGTTGAAGCCGATCTGTTCCAGCACGGTGGCGTGCTTGGCCAAGGCGTCTTTATAGAACTCGGCAACGATCTGGCCGAACATGATCGGGTCGGAGACCTTCATCATGGTGGCTTTGAGGTGAACCGACAGCAGTACGCCCTGTTTCTTGGCGTCTTCGATTTCGGCGGCAATGAACGCGCGCAGGGCGTTCTTGCTCAGCACGGCGCTGTCGAGGATCTCGCCGGCCTGTGCGGTGGTCTTTTCTTTCAGGACGGTGGTGGTGCCGTCCTTGCCGACCAGTTCGATTTTGACCGCGTCAGCGGCTTCGATCTGTACGGCTTTTTCACTGCCGTAGAAGTCGCCATTGCTCATGTGCGCAATGTGGGACTTGGAGTCGGCAGCCCAGGCGCCCATTTTGTGCGGGTGCTTGCGCGCGTAGTTCTTGACCGACAGGGGAGCGCGGCGGTCGGAGTTGCCTTCGCGCAGGACCGGGTTCACGGCGCTGCCCTTGACCTTGTCGTAACGTGCACGGGTTTCTTTTTCCGCGTCGGTGGTTACGGTTTCCGGGTAGTCCGGCAGGGCGTAGCCCTGGGCTTGCAGTTCCTTGATCGCGGCTTGCAGCTGCGGGGTCGAGGCGCTGATGTTAGGCAGCTTGATGATGTTGGCTTCGGGGGTTACGGCCAGGGCGCCCAGTTCGGCGAGGTGGTCCGCAACGGCCTTGTTGCCCAGTTGCTCGGGGAAGCTTGCGAGGATGCGCCCTGCGAGGGAGATATCGCGGGTTTCCACTTCAATATCAGCGGAAGCGGTGAAGGCCTCTACGATAGGCAGCAGTGAATAGGTGGCGAGGGCCGGGGCTTCGTCGGTGAAGGTATAGATGATCTTCGAGCGGGTGGGCATATTCGGATTAACTCTCTTCTTTGCTAAAAGCGTGCGCGGAAACTCGAGATGCGCCGGGTAAAGCGCGTTCGTTCAAAGTCATCCATGAGCCGAATGTCGATGTTTCTTCGCGGTGATGTTGGGTTGCATCAGTCGAGCGTCAAGCGGGTGGGCTACGGTGGCAGCCCGGCTTTTTCAGGCGCAGGTGCTCGATATAGAGCGGTCGGCCGTCGTGACTCTTTGGTCAGCGGCGGCATTATACATAGGTCGCTATGCTTACGCCGAGCCTTCATACAAAAGGTGGCTCGTCCATTGGTCTAAAGGTCGCAGGGACCTGATTGCGCCTAAAGTCGCACGTAGTGCTCAAGTTTGGCGTTTTTCCCTTTTGTTTCAAGGTTGTAGGCGACTAAATCTACGGTTTTCGCCGCAAATGTGCCGGGTGCAAGGTTCCAGTCCACATTCAACTGGAGTAGGCTCGGACACAGCCAGATGTTCAATCCACAAACGGAGTTCAGCATGGGATACAAGAAGATTCAGGTTCCGGCAGTCGGCGACAAAATCACCGTCAACGCAGACCATTCTCTCAATGTTCCTGATAACCCGATCATTCCCTTCATCGAAGGTGACGGTATTGGCGTCGACATCAGCCCTGTGATGATCAAGGTGGTCGATGCAGCTGTTAACAAGGCTTACGGCGGCAAGCGCAAAATCTCCTGGATGGAGGTGTATGCCGGCGAGAAGGCGACTCAAGTTTACGACCAGGACACCTGGCTGCCCCAGGAAACCCTGGACGCGGTCAAGGACTACGTGGTTTCCATCAAGGGTCCGCTGACCACGCCGGTCGGTGGCGGCATCCGCTCGCTGAACGTGGCGCTGCGCCAGCAACTGGACCTGTATGTGTGCCTGCGCCCGGTGCGCTGGTTCGAAGGTGTACCAAGCCCGGTCAAGAAACCAGGCGATGTGGACATGACCATCTTCCGTGAAAACTCCGAGGATATTTACGCCGGTATCGAGTGGAAAGCCGGCTCGCCGGAAGCGATCAAGGTCATCAAGTTCCTGAAAGAAGAAATGGGCGTCACCAAGATTCGTTTCGACCAGGATTGCGGGATTGGCGTCAAGCCGGTTTCCAAGGAGGGCACCAAGCGCCTGGCGCGCAAGGCCCTGCAATATGTAGTGGATAACGACCGCGAGTCGCTGACCATCGTCCACAAGGGCAACATCATGAAGTTCACCGAAGGTGCCTTCAAGGAATGGGCCTATGAAGTGGCGGCCGAAGAGTTCGGCGCGACCCTGCTTGATGGTGGGCCGTGGATGCAGTTCAAGAACCCGCGCACCGGCCGCAATGTGGTGGTCAAGGACGCGATTGCCGACGCCATGCTCCAGCAGATCCTGCTGCGCCCGGCCGAATACGATGTGATCGCCACCCTGAACCTCAACGGTGACTATCTCTCCGACGCCCTGGCGGCAGAAGTGGGCGGTATCGGTATTGCGCCGGGCGCCAACCTGTCTGACACCGTGGCAATGTTTGAAGCTACCCACGGGACGGCTCCCAAGTATGCCGGCAAGGACCAGGTCAACCCGGGTTCGCTGATTCTGTCGGCTGAGATGATGTTGCGCCACATGGGCTGGACCGAGGCGGCAGACCTGATCATCAAGGGCACCAATGGGGCGATTTCGGCCAAGACCGTCACCTATGATTTCGAGCGGTTGATGGACGGCGCCAAACTGGTGTCGTCGTCGGGCTTTGGGGATGCGTTGATTTCGCACATGTAAGCCGAAGGCTATAAGAAAACGGCCATCCTGACTGCTCGGGATGGCCGTTTTTTATGCAGGGTATCTACTCAGTGGCTGATCAGGCCGTTTGCTTCTTTTTGGAATGAGCGGATTTATCTGCCTTGTCGTGCTTGTCTTCGTGGGGGTTTCCAGGGGCAGCCGCACTTGCTGCGCTGATTTTGACAGCGTGCAGGCCCTTGGGTCCCTGGATGATTTCAAAGGACACAGGTTGGCCTGCTTTCAGCGTTTTGTACCCCTCCATGGTAATCGCTGAGTAATGCGCAAACAGGTCTTCATCCTTGCCGTCTTCATTAATGAAGCCGTACCCCTTGGTATTGTTGAACCATTTGACCTTGCCGTTGATCTTGACGCCAGACATACCCATATCCCTCTGCACCAGACTCCATCACTGGAGTATCATCCAGTTTATCCGTCCTAACCCGAATAAATAAGGTTGACTGCGCGGACCTTTTTTACCCACTGTGGGTTCTATTGGTTGTATCACCGTTTTGCCGATAGTCAAGTTGACCAGTCGGTCGGAGTTGAATTTCTGACAGGTCGCCCCCACCACTGTAAATGCACAACTGACGAACCTTTCTTTCCATGCATGCATTCAGCCAGATTCGACTAACATTCAATCAGGATCGCCCGGATCATCTAGAAGACGATGACGGTTCTGCAGGCATCGCTGTTCAAGAGGCCAAGCCTGCTTTACAGGCGCCGCCGATGTACAAGGTGGTTTTGTTCAATGATGACTACACGCCGATGGATTTCGTCGTCGAAGTACTCGAGGTGTTTTTTAATCTGAACCGCGAGTTGGCGACCAAGGTAATGCTGGCCGTTCACACAGAAGGACGGGCAGTATGTGGAGTGTTTACCCGCGACATCGCCGAGACCAAGGCCATGCAGGTCAACCAGTACGCCAGGGAAAGCCAGCATCCGCTACTCTGTGAAATCGAGAAGGACGGTTAACTCCGACCACTTGGGTATGAGGTGAAGCTATGTTAAACCGCGAGCTCGAAGTCACCCTTAATCTTGCCTTCAAGGAGGCTCGTTCGAAGCGTCATGAATTCATGACCGTCGAACACCTGCTGCTGGCACTTTTGGATAACGAAGCTGCCGCCACCGTTCTGCGTGCGTGCGGCGCCAACCTCGACAAGCTCAAGCATGATCTGCAGGAGTTTATCGACTCCACCACGCCGCTGATCCCCGTGCATGACGAGGACCGTGAGACCCAGCCAACCCTGGGCTTCCAGCGGGTATTGCAGCGTGCTGTCTTCCACGTGCAGAGCTCCGGCAAGCGTGAAGTCACGGGCGCCAATGTGCTTGTGGCAATCTTCAGCGAACAGGAAAGCCAGGCAGTGTTCTTGCTCAAGCAGCAGAGCGTTGCCCGTATTGATGTCGTCAACTACATCGCCCACGGCATCTCCAAGGTGCCTGGGCACGGCGATCACTCCGAGGGTGAGCAGGATATGCAGGACGACGAGGGCGGTGAGTCTTCTTCTTCAAGCAACCCGCTGGATGCCTATGCCAGCAACCTCAATGAACTGGCGCGCCAGGGGCGGATCGATCCGCTGGTTGGGCGCGAGATGGAAGTTGAGCGTGTGGCGCAGATCCTGGCCCGTCGGCGCAAGAACAACCCGCTGTTGGTGGGCGAGGCGGGCGTGGGTAAAACCGCGATTGCCGAAGGCCTGGCCAAGCGTATTGTTGATAACCAGGTGCCGGACCTGTTGGCCAACAGCGTCGTCTACTCCCTTGACCTGGGGGCGCTGCTCGCCGGGACCAAGTACCGTGGCGACTTTGAGAAGCGTTTCAAGGCGTTGCTTGGCGAGCTGAAAAAGCGCCCGCAGGCGATCCTGTTCATTGATGAAATCCATACCATCATCGGCGCCGGTGCGGCTTCCGGTGGGGTAATGGATGCTTCCAACCTGCTCAAGCCACTGCTGTCTTCGGGCGATATCCGTTGCATCGGCTCGACCACGTTCCAGGAGTTTCGCGGGATCTTCGAAAAAGACCGTGCCCTGGCGCGTCGCTTCCAGAAGGTCGATGTGTCCGAGCCTTCGGTCGAAGACACCATCGGTATCCTGCGTGGGCTGAAAGGGCGTTTCGAGGCGCACCACGGCATCGAATACAGTGATGAGGCGCTGCGTGCGGCCGCTGAGCTGGCGTCGCGCTACATCAATGACCGGCACATGCCGGACAAAGCCATTGATGTGATCGACGAAGCAGGGGCCTACCAGCGCCTGCAGCCGGTAGAGAAACGTGTGAAGCGCATCGAAGTGCCGCAGGTCGAGGATATCGTGGCGAAAATCGCGCGAATTCCGCCAAAACACGTCACCAGTTCCGACAAGGAGCTGCTGCGTAACCTGGAGCGCGACCTCAAGCTGACGGTATTTGGCCAGGATGCGGCGATTGACTCGCTGTCGACAGCGATCAAGTTGTCCCGGGCCGGCCTCAAGTCGCCGGACAAACCTGTGGGTTCGTTCCTGTTTGCCGGGCCTACCGGCGTCGGCAAGACCGAGGCTGCGCGGCAGTTGGCCAAGGCCATGGGTATCGAGCTGGTGCGGTTCGACATGTCCGAATACATGGAGCGGCACACCGTGTCGCGCCTGATCGGTGCGCCTCCGGGCTATGTCGGCTTCGACCAGGGCGGCCTGTTGACTGAGGCGATCACCAAGCAACCGCATTGTGTGTTGCTGCTCGACGAAATCGAAAAGGCTCACCCGGAAGTCTTCAACCTGCTGCTGCAGGTCATGGATCACGGGACCCTGACCGACAACAACGGGCGCAAGGCGGATTTCCGCAACGTCATCGTGATCATGACCACCAACGCCGGTGCCGAGACGGCCGCGCGGGCTTCCATTGGCTTTACTCATCAGGATCACTCTTCCGACGCCATGGAAGTGATCAAGAAGAGCTTCACGCCGGAATTCCGTAACCGCCTGGACACCATCATCCAGTTTGGTCGCCTCAGCCATGAGGTGATCAAGAGCGTGGTGGACAAGTTCCTTACCGAGCTTCAGGCGCAGTTGGAAGACAAGCGCGTGCAGTTGGAAGTGACGGAAGCGGCACGCAGCTGGATCGCCGAGGGTGGCTACGACGCGGCAATGGGCGCCCGCCCAATGGCGCGCCTGATCCAGGACAAGATCAAGCGACCGTTGGCCGAAGAGATCCTGTTTGGCGAGCTCTCCGATCATGGTGGCGTGGTGCATATCGACCTGAAGGATGGCGAGCTGACCTTCGAGTTCGAGACCACGGCCGAAATGGCCTGACCGATAGCTGCAATAAAGCAAAGGCGCCGAAAGGCGCCTTTTTTGCTGTCTTGAAAACGATGAGGATCAAATGTGGGAGCGGGCTTGCTCGCGAATGCGGAGTGTCAGTCAACAGATTTACTGGCTGATCCACCGCATTCGCGAGCAAGCCCGCTCCCACACAAAAACGCCCGGCATAACCGGGCGTTTTGTATTGACTTGTTTAGCGAGCGCGGTAAGTGATGCGCCCTTTGCTCAAGTCATAGGGCGTCAGCTCGACGCGCACTTTGTCACCGGTAAGAATACGAATGTAGTTCTTGCGCATCTTGCCGGAGATATGCGCGGTTACGACGTGCCCATTTTCCAACTCCACGCGAAACATGGTGTTGGGCAGGGTGTCGACGACAGTGCCTTCCATTTCGAAGCTGTCTTCTTTCGACATGCAGTAAAGCCCTCGGTATCCAGTGAATGGCCCGGTGCAACTGCGCCAGGCAAAAGCGGCGTGCATTGTGCCCGAAAAAGGGTGTTCAAGCCAAGGGGTTCTAGTTAAGCGTGACCCATCTTTGATTAATCAGCAGTTCAATGGGCCGATATTGGGTCTTGTAGCTCATCTTTTTGCAGTTTTTGATCCAGTACCCGAGGTACACCGCTTCCAGTTTTTGCCTGGATGCTTCACCAATCTGCCAGAGAATGGCAAAGCGCCCGAGGCTGCGACGCTCTTCGGCGGGCTCGTAGAAGGTGTAGACCGCCGATAGGCCGTTGGGCAGCAGGTCGGTGACCGCGACAGCCAGCAGCCTTCCTTCAAGCCGGAACTCGTAAAAGCGCGAGAACGGCAGATCCCGCACCAGGAACGTGGAAAACTGGTCACGACTGGGTGGGAACATGTCGCCGTCGGCGTGGCGTTGTTCAATGTAGCGCTGGTAAAGATCGAAGTACTCTTCACTGAAGCCTGGCTTGGCGGGGGTCACGATCAGGTCGGCATTGCGCTTGAGGATGCGTTTCTGATTGCGGTCTGCAAGAAACTGTTCCACCGGTATGCGCGCCGGCACGCAGGCGTTGCAGTTCTGGCAGTGCGGCCGGTACAGGTGGTCGCCACTGCGCCGAAAGCCCATCTCTGACAGATCGGCATACACATGCACGTCCATCGGCTGGCTGGGGTCGAGGAACAGCGTAGTGGCCTGTTCGTCGGGCAGGTAGCTGCAAGAGTGGGGTTGAGTGGCATAAAACTTCAAGCGCGCCAACTCGGTCATGATCAACCCTCGGATAAGCTTTGAAATAAGTGTAAGCCAGGTGCGCGCAAGTCGCCTAAGAAACCCACGGCCCGCTGCTGGCTTGATCAAGATGGTTGCGCAGGTAGCCGGCAAAGTCGCTGCGGGGAATGGCGCGGGCGCCGAGGCTGTGCAGATGATCGGTGGGCATCTGGCAGTCGATCAGCACAAAACCCCAGGCCTGCAGTTGCCTGACGAGCGTGGCGAAGCCGTATTTCGAGGCATTGTCTGCGCGACTGAACATAGACTCACCAAAAAACAACTGGCCCATGGCCAGGCCATACAGGCCGCCGACCAGCTCACCTTGGTCCCACACCTCGACGGAGTGGGCATAACCGCGCTGGTGCAGTTGCAAGTAAGCGTTCTGCATGGCGTCAGTGATCCAGGTGCCGTCTGCATAGCTGCGAGGCGCCGCACAGGCCTGGATAACGGCGGCGAAGTCCTGGTCGAAGGTCACCTCGTAGCGTTGCTGGCGCAGCAGCTTGGCGAGGCTGCGGGATACGTGCAGCTCTGCGGGGAACAGTACCGTGCGTGGGTCGGGCGACCACCACAGGATCGGCTGACCTTCCGAAAACCAGGGGAAGCAGCCGTGGCGATAAGCCTGGATCAGCCGGTCGGCAGACAGATCGCCGCCGGCGGCGAGCAGGCCGTTGGGCTCACGCATGGCTTTGGTCAGGGGTGGAAATGTCAGGGTGTTACGTTGCAACCAGGTCAGCATGGGATTCAGGCTTACAAGAAGGGGAGGGCGGTGGCAGGCCAAGCCCGCCGCGATAGGCTGTGATTGATTATTGTCGACGAAGCGCTTCCCGGCTACCCCGATCACGCAATCGGTGGGCCGATGGGTAAGTGGGTGTTTCTGCAACTTGGCCCTGTCAACGTGGTCGTAAGCGAGTCCGTCGGGCGGGTGATGGGTGGTGAACCTTGGTAAAGCTTGTCCAGTCTGATAAATACAGCTCATAAGCCTTTGTCAGCAAAGACAATGCATGCTCAAATTGAAGAATCTGCGAACAGCTTGTGCAAGCAGGCTCGCAAGCGTGGCAACAGGCACGCAAACCCGTACAATAAGCGGGCTGGATGCCGGTTTTCAGCGGTTATGGCCACTTCATGAATCCGTTACAGAGTGTTAAAAGAAGATTTGACAACACTCGTTCATTTTTCAACTGTCCGGATTGGCCAGTATTTTTATAGTCATTCAACTGTTGGACGCGCTTAAGGCGCAGGAAAAGACCCGTTTTGAAGAAATCCGCCGCAGCACCCAAAACAGCAGTGGTACCGGCCTGGCGCCAGCACCTGCATTATCGGCTCAAGGAAGGCGCGCTGATTGCCATCGGTGCTTTATGCCTGTTCCTGATGATGGCCTTGCTGACCTATGGCAAGGACGATCCGGGCTGGAGTCATAACAGCAAGATCGACGATGTGCAGAACTTCGGTGGGCCTGTGGGCTCCTACAGCGCCGATATCCTGTTCATGATCCTCGGCTATTTCGCCTATATCTTCCCGCTGTTGCTGGCGATCAAGACCTGGCAGATCTTCCGCCAGCGCCATGAGCCGTGGCAGTGGAGTGGTTGGCTGTTCTCCTGGCGCCTGATCGGCCTGGTGTTCCTGGTGTTGTCGGGTGCGGCGTTGGCACATATTCACTTCCACGCGCCGACCGGCCTGCCGGCGGGTGCGGGCGGAGCCCTGGGTGAAAGCCTGGGTGACCTGGCCCGCAGGACCCTGAATATCCAGGGCAGTACGCTGATGTTCATCGCCCTGTTCCTGTTTGGCCTGACGGTATTCACCGACTTGTCCTGGTTCAAGGTCATGGACGTGACCGGCAAGATTACCCTCGACCTGTTCGAACTGTTCCAGGGCGCTGCCAACCGCTGGTGGGCAGCCCGTGTGGACCGCAAGCGCATGGTGGCGCAATTGCGTGAAGTCGATACCCGGGTCAATGATGTCGTGGCTCCAAGCACCCCGGATCGCCGTGAGCAGGCCAAGGTCAAGGAGCGCCTGATCGAACGCGAGCAGGCCCTGACCAAGCACATGTCCGATCGCGAGAAACAAGTGCCGCCGGTTATCGCCCCGGCGCCAATCAAGACGCCCGAGCCAAGCCATCGCGTGCAGAAAGAGAAGCAGGCGCCGCTGTTTATCGACAGCGCCGTCGAAGGCACCTTGCCGCCGATCTCGATCCTTGACCCGGCTGAAAAGAAACAACTCAACTATTCCCCGGAGTCCCTGGCGGCGGTTGGCCATCTGCTGGAAATCAAACTCAAGGAGTTTGGCGTCGAGGTCACGGTGGATTCGATCCACCCTGGCCCAGTGATTACCCGTTACGAAATCCAGCCAGCCGCTGGCGTCAAGGTCAGCCGTATTTCCAACCTGGCAAAAGACCTGGCGCGCTCCCTGGCCGTGACCAGCGTGCGTGTGGTGGAAGTAATCCCTGGCAAAACCACCGTGGGTATCGAAATTCCCAACGAAGACCGCCAGATCGTGCGCTTCTCCGAAGTGCTGTCGACCCCGGAATACGACAACTTCAAGTCGCCGGTAACCCTGGCCCTGGGCCACGACATTGGCGGCAAGCCGGTGATCACGGACCTGGCGAAAATGCCTCACCTGCTGGTGGCCGGTACCACCGGCTCCGGTAAGTCGGTAGGTGTGAACGCGATGATCCTGTCGATCCTGTTCAAGTCCGGCCCGGAAGACGCCAAGCTGATCATGATCGACCCGAAGATGCTGGAACTGTCGATCTACGAAGGCATTCCGCACCTGCTGTGCCCGGTCGTGACCGATATGAAGGATGCGGCCAACGCCCTGCGCTGGAGCGTTGCCGAGATGGAGCGGCGCTACAAGCTGATGGCGAAGATGGGCGTGCGTAACCTGTCCGGCTTCAACGCCAAGGTCAAGGAAGCCCAGGACGCCGGCACACCGCTGGCCGACCCGCTGTACAAGCGCGAAAGCATTCACGATGAAGCGCCGCTGCTGACCAAGCTGCCGACCATCGTCGTGGTGGTCGACGAATTTGCCGACATGATGATGATCGTCGGCAAGAAGGTCGAAGAGCTGATCGCGCGTATTGCCCAGAAAGCCCGTGCGGCCGGGATCCACTTGATCCTTGCGACCCAGCGGCCATCGGTGGATGTGATCACCGGCCTGATCAAGGCCAACATCCCGACCCGTATGGCGTTCCAGGTGTCGAGCAAGATCGACTCGCGGACCATTATCGACCAGGGCGGTGCCGAGCAACTGCTGGGCCATGGTGACATGCTCTACATGCCGCCCGGCACCAGCCTGCCGATCCGGGTGCACGGTGCATTTGTTTCCGATGATGAAGTGCATCGGGTGGTGGAAGCCTGGAAACTGCGCGGCGCGCCTGAATACAACGACGACATCCTCAATGGTGTCGAAGAGGCCGGCAGCGGCTTTGAAAATGGCGGCGGTAGTGGTGATGACGATGCTGAAACCGACGCCTTGTACGACGAAGCCGTGCAGTTCGTCCTGGAAAGCCGCCGCGCCTCGATCTCTGCGGTGCAGCGTAAACTGAAGATCGGCTACAACCGCGCCGCACGTATGATCGAATCCATGGAAATGGCCGGCGTCGTCACGGCAATGAACACCAACGGCTCTCGCGAAGTAATCGCGCCAGGGCCGATGCGCGACTGACCTCGTGCCGCGTGGCAGCACGCGGCGCGCCTTTCACATCATTCTATGAGGACTCCCATGCGTCTTATCCGCATGCTGTTGTTGCCAGCCTTGGCCCTGACTGCGTTTTCGGCCCACGCTGACCAGGCATCCGTTGCGAGCCTGACCAACCTGCTGGACAAATCCAAGACCCTGACCGCGCGCTTCTCCCAGTTGACCATGGACGGCGGCGGCACGCAGTTGCAGGAAACGGCCGGTGAAATGGCTGTGCAGCGCCCAGGCCTGTTCTTCTGGAAAACCGACGCGCCCAACGAGCAGACCATCGTCTCCGATGGCAAGAAAGTCACGCTGTGGGACCCGGACCTGGAGCAGGCGACCATCAAGACCCTTGACCCACGTCTGAGTCAGACCCCGGCCTTGTTACTGTCCGGTGATGTGTCGCAGATCAGCGAGAGTTTCGAGATCACGTCCAAGCAACAAAGCAACGTGATCGATTTCATCCTCAAGCCCAAGTCCAAGGACACACTGTTCGACAGCCTGCGCCTGTCGTTTCGCAACGGTGTGATCAACGATATGCAACTGATCGACAGTGTTGGCCAGCGCACCAATATCCTGTTCGCCGGGGTCAAGGCCAATGAGTCGGTCCCAGCCTCCATGTTCAAGTTCGACATCCCCAAGGGTGCCGATGTGATCCAGGAGTAAATCGCTGCCCATGGACCTGTTTCGCAGTGACCCGATTGCCCAGCCTCTGGCCGCGCGTTTGCGCTCGACCAACCTGGATGAGTATGTCGGGCAAGAGCACTTGCTGGCCCGCGGCAAGCCCCTGCGCGAAGCTCTGGAGCAGGGAGCCCTGCACTCGATGATTTTCTGGGGGCCGCCGGGCGTGGGCAAGACCACCCTGGCGCGGCTGCTGGCGAAAGTCTCGGACGCACACTTTGAAACAGTCTCGGCCGTGTTGGCCGGGGTCAAGGAGATCCGCCAGGCGGTGGAAGTCGCCAAGCAGCAGGCCGGGCAGTACGGCCGGCGCTCCATCCTGTTTGTCGACGAAGTGCATCGCTTCAACAAGTCGCAGCAGGATGCATTCCTGCCCTATGTGGAAGACGGCACGCTGATTTTTATTGGCGCCACCACTGAAAACCCCTCGTTTGAATTGAACAACGCCTTGCTCTCGCGGGCGCGGGTGTATGTGCTCAAGAGCCTCGATGAAGCCGCGATGCAGAAGCTGTTGCAGCGAGCGCTGGGCGAGGACAAGGGGTTGGGCAAGCGCCATCTGAGCCTGGGGGAGGAGGGTTTCAAGATCCTGCTGGCGGCGGCTGACGGTGACGGTCGACGTTTCCTCAACCTGCTGGAAAACGCCTCTGACCTGGCTGAAGACAACAGTGAGATTGGCGTCGACCTGCTGCAAAGCCTGCTGGGCGATACCCGGCGGCGCTTCGACAAGGGAGGCGAGGCCTTCTACGATCAGATTTCGGCACTGCACAAATCCGTGCGCGGTTCCAACCCGGACGGCGCGTTGTATTGGTTTGCGCGCATGATCGACGGTGGCTGCGACCCGCTGTACCTGGCCCGGCGTGTGGTGCGCATGGCCAGCGAGGACATCGGCAACGCCGATCCCCGCGCCCTGAGCCTGTGCCTGGCGGCCTGGGAAGTCCAGGAGCGCCTCGGCAGCCCGGAAGGCGAGTTGGCGGTGGCGCAGGCCATCACCTATCTGGCCTGCGCGCCGAAAAGCAATGCGGTGTACATGGGCTTCAAGTCGGCGCTGCGTGCTGCGGCTGAGCATGGCTCATTGGAAGTCCCGCTGCACCTGCGTAACGCGCCGACCAAACTGATGAAACAGTTGGGTTATGGCGACGAATACCGCTACGCCCACGACGAGCCGGATGCCTATGCGGCCGGCGAAGACTATTTTCCCGATGATCTGGAGCCGCAACCGTTCTATCAGCCGGTGCCCCGTGGCCTGGAACTGAAGATCGGCGAGAAGCTCAATCACCTCGCGCAACTGGACCGCTTGAGCCCGAAACAGCGGAGAAAGCCATGATTCCCTTGGTGATCGCAGTCTCCGTAGGCGGTGTGGCCGGTACCCTATTGCGCTTTGCCACCGGCAATTGGATTAGCGCCAATTGGCCGAAACACTTCTATACCGCGACGCTGGCCGTTAATATCGTGGGCTGCCTGCTGATCGGCGTGTTGTACGGCCTGTTTCTGTTACGCCCGGAGGTGCCTGTTGAAGTGCGCGCCGGGTTGATGGTGGGCTTCCTTGGCGGCCTGACCACTTTTTCATCCTTTTCACTGGATACCGTGCGCCTGCTGGAAAGCGGGCAAGTGCTGCTGGCATTAGGCTATGTGGCCATCAGTGTATTCGGCGGGCTGCTCGCCACCTGGGCCGGCCTGTCCTTGACCAAACTTTGATAAACGAGAGACCGACATGCTCGATTCCAAACTGTTACGTAGCAACCTTCAGGACGTAGCGGACCGCCTGGCATCCCGTGGCTTTGCCTTGGATGTTGCGCGCATCGAAGCGCTGGAAGAACAGCGCAAGACCGTCCAGACCCGCACCGAAGCACTGCAGGCTGAACGCAATGCGCGCTCCAAATCCATCGGTCAGGCCAAGCAGCGTGGTGAAGACATCGCGCCGCTGATGGCGGATGTCGAGCGCATGGGCAGCGAGCTGTCTGACGGCAAGGTCGAACTGGATAAGATTCAGTCAGAGCTGGACTCGATCCTGCTGGGTATCCCCAACCTGCCGCACGAATCCGTGCCGGTCGGCGCCGATGAAGACGGTAACGTCGAAGTCCGCCGTTGGGGCACGCCAAAAGCCTTTGATTTCGAGATCAAGGACCACGTTGCCCTGGGCGAATTGACCGGTGGCCTGGATTTTGAAACCGCCGCCAAAATGTCCGGCGCGCGCTTTGCCTTGCTGCGCGGCCCGATCGCGCGCATGCACCGTGCCCTGGCGCAGTTCATGCTCAACCTGCACACCGGCGAACACGGTTACGAGGAGGCTTACACCCCGTACCTGGTGCAGGCTCCGGCGCTGATGGGCACCAGCCAGTTGCCGAAGTTCGAGGAAGACCTGTTCAAGATCAGCCGTGATGGCGAAGCCGATCTGTACCTGATCCCGACCGCCGAAGTGTCGCTGACCAACATCGTGGCCGGCGAGATCCTTGACGCCAAGCAACTGCCGATCAAGTTCGTCGCCCACAGCCCGTGCTTTCGCAGCGAAGCCGGCGCATCGGGCCGTGACACCCGTGGCATGATCCGCCAACACCAGTTCGACAAGGTCGAGATGGTGCAGGTTGTCGAGCCGTCGACCTCCATGGAAGCCCTGGAAGGCCTGACCGCCAACGCCGAGCGCGTCCTGCAATTGCTGGAGCTGCCGTACCGCGTATTGGCGCTGTGCACCGGCGACATGGGGTTCAGCGCGGTGAAGACCTACGACCTGGAAGTGTGGGTACCGAGCCAGGACAAATACCGCGAGATTTCCTCGTGCTCCAACTGCGGTGATTTCCAGGCCCGCCGCATGCAGGCGCGTTTCCGTAACCCGGAAACTGGCAAGCCGGAACTGGTCCACACCCTCAACGGCTCGGGCCTGGCTGTAGGCCGGACCCTGGTCGCAGTGCTGGAAAACTACCAGCAGGCTGACGGTTCGATCCGCGTACCTGAAGTGCTCAAGCCGTACATGGCGGGCGTTGAGGTCATCGGCTAAATGGAATTTCTGCCGCTGTTCCATAACCTGCGCGGCAGTCGTGTGTTGGTCGTCGGTGGCGGGGAGATTGCCTTGCGCAAATCCCGGCTGCTGGCCGATGCCGGCGCGTTGTTGCGGGTGGTTGCTCCCCTGATCGAAGACCAGTTGCGTGAACTGGTACAGGGCAGTGGCGGTGAGCTTATTGTGCGTGGTTACCAGGAGGCGGACCTTGATGGCTGCACCCTGATCATCGCGGCAACCGACGACGAGCCGCTGAACGCGCAAGTGTCCAGCGATGCTCGGCGCCGCTGTGTGCCGGTCAATGTGGTGGACGCGCCGGCCTTGTGCAGCGTGATCTTCCCGGCGATTGTCGATCGCTCGCCCTTGGTGATTGCGGTATCCAGTGGTGGTGACGCGCCGGTGCTGGCACGGCTGATTCGCGCCAAACTGGAAACCTGGATTCCGTCCACTTATGGTCAATTGGCCGGACTGGCCGCACGTTTTCGCGCGCAGGTCAAAAATCTGTATCCCGATGTGCAGCAGCGCCGGGCCTTCTGGGAAGACGTTTTCCAGGGCCCGATCGCTGATCGGCAACTGGCAGGGCAAGGCGATGAGGCCGAGCGTTTGCTGGTGGAGAAGGTCAATGGCAAGCCGCCCCATGCGCCGGGTGAAGTGTATCTGGTGGGCGCAGGTCCCGGTGATCCGGACCTCCTGACCTTTCGCGCGCTGCGCTTGATGCAGCAAGCTGACGTGGTGCTGTATGACCGCCTGGTGGCGCCAGCGATTCTTGAGTTGTGCCGTCGCGACGCCGAGCGGGTGTATGTCGGCAAGCGCCGCGCCGATCATGCGGTGCCGCAAGACCAGATCAACCAGCAACTGGTGAAACTGGCCAAGCAGGGCAAGCGCGTACTGCGCCTCAAGGGCGGCGATCCATTTATTTTTGGTCGCGGCGGCGAAGAGATCGAGGAGCTGGCGGCCAATGGCATCCCGTTCCAGGTGGTGCCGGGGATTACGGCAGCCAGTGGCTGTGCGGCGTATGCCGGTATTCCCCTGACCCATCGTGACTATGCGCAATCGGTACGCTTCATCACCGGGCACCTGAAAGACGGCACCTCGGATTTGCCCTGGAATGACCTGGTCGGGCCGTCGCAGACCCTGGTGTTCTACATGGGCTTGATTGGCTTGCCGATCATCTGCGAGCAACTGATCCGCCATGGCCGTTCGGCAGACACCCCGGCTGCGTTGATCCAGCAAGGCACCACGTCCAACCAGCGCGTGTTTACTGGCACCCTGGCTGACCTGCCACGCCTGGTGGCGGAGCATGAAGTGCATGCGCCGACGCTGGTGATCGTAGGAGAAGTGGTGGTGTTGCGTGAGAAGCTGAAGTGGTTCGAAGGTGCTCAGTCCCAGGTGTGAAACCTGCACTCACATCAATTGTAGGAGCGAGCTTGCTCGCGAGAAACTCAAGGGCGCCGCATTCATCCAGGATGCCAGCGCTATCGTTGACGATCTTCGCGAGCAAGCTCGCTCCTACCGTTTTTGCTTCAGCTCCAGACGCCCTTGCTGCTCATCTTCTGTCGGTCATGTTTGCTATCAAACGCCTGCAACGGCCCCTTCGGTACAATCCCCGTCGGATTGATCGTCCGGTGGCTGGCATAGTAATGCCCCTTGATATGGGCAAAATCCACTGTCTCGGCCACGCCCGGCCATTGATACAGCTCGCGTAACCAATTCGACAGATTTGGATAATCCGCAATCCGCCGCAGGTTGCATTTGAAGTGGCTGTAATACACCGCATCAAACCGGATCAGCGTCGTAAACAGGCGTACATCAGCCTCGGTCAGGTATTCACCGGCCAGGTAGCGGTGACCACCCAAGTGCTGCTCCAGGTGATCCAGCTCGGCAAACACGTCATCAAAAGCACTTTCGTACGCCTGCTGTGAAGTGGCAAAGCCTGCGCGATATACGCCATTGTTTACGGCGGGATAGATCCGCTCGTTCCACGCGTCGATGATTGGACGCAGCGGTTCGGGGTAAAAGTCCAGGGTGTTGCCCGTCAGCTCGTTGAACGCGCTGTTGAACATGCGGATGATCTCCGCCGATTCATTACTGACGATGCGACTGAGCTTCTTGTCCCACAGCACGGGCACAGTGACGCGTCCGGTGTAATCGGTGGTGTCGGCGGTATAGCGCTGGTGCATGAAGGAAAAATCGTCGAGCTTGTCGCCAGTTGAGCCGTGGGCCTTGTCGAAGGTCCAGCCATTTTCCAGCATCAGCCAACTGACCACTGAAACGTCGATCAGGCTCTCCAGACCCTTGAGCTTGCGCAGGATCAGGGTGCGGTGCGCCCAGGGGCAGGCGAGGGAGACATAGAGGTGGTAGCGGCCGGCTTCGGCTTTGAAGCCGCTGTCGCCGCTTGGGCCAGCTTGGCCATCTGCGGTGACCCAGTGCCGGCGTTGCGCCTGTTCCCGTTGGAAGGCGCCATCTGCGCTACTTTCGTACCACTGGTCATGCCAGCGTCCTTCAATCAGCAAACCCATGACTGACTCCTTGGCTAGTAAGCGTTGGTGTGCAGTCTAATCGTCTGAGTTCGAAGAAATAGCGCAAAGGCTCGGGGTTAATGATCGATTAAATCGATTTGTCCCGCGCATCCCAATACTGCTGGGCCAGTTCAAAAGCCTGTTCCCGTGGGTGCCCAAGGCCGCGCAGGGCCAGGGCCATGGTGGCGATCAGCGCCAACTGTGGGTAGCTATCCTGCACCTCGCCGCGCCACAGGGCTTTCAAATGCTCAGGTTCGAGGCTGGCCGGCTTGACGTGGCGCTGAGCCGAGAGGGCTGGCCACTCTTCATCCCAACTTGCGCCGCCGGTGGTGCCATATAAATGGCTGGTGGTATCGGGGTTGATCTCGATCTCGCCGCCATCGCCCTTGATCACAATCGTGTTGTCGCCCAGCAAGCCACTGGCATCACGGTGTACGCCCTGGTAGCCGGGGTGGAAGATACTTTGCAAGCCGCAGCGTGCACCCAACGGGTTGAGGATGCGTGCCAGGGAATGGATAGGTGAACGCAGGCCGAGGATGTTGCGCAGGTCAATCATGCGTTGCAGTTGCGGGGCCCAGTCGCCCAGCGGCATAAACGCCAGGTTGCCTTGCGCAAAGGCTGTCTCGACCTGCTGCCAGCTGCGGCACAGTGGAATCTGCAACTCACCCAGCAATTGTTCGGTGTACAGGCGCCCGGCCGTGTGGGCGCCGCCGCCGTGCATGAAGATTCGCACACCGTTCTGCGCCAGGCACTTGGCGGCCAGCAGGTACCACGGCAGGTGGCGCTTTTTCCCCGCGTAGGTAGGCCAATCGATATCTACGTTCAGTGCTGGCGCGTTGAGGCGCTCACGCAGGGCTTCGGTGAAGCCAGCGAGCTCTTCCGGGCTTTCTTCCTTGTGGCGCAACAGCATCAGGAATGCGCCGAGCTGGGAGTCTTCGACCTTATCGTCGAGCAGCATGCCCATGGCTTCCCGCGCTTCTTCGCGCGTCAGGCTGCGGGCACCACGCTTGCCTTTGCCGAGGATGCGTACAAACGGCGCAAAGGGGTGTTCGGCGGGAGTTTCGGTGATCAGCGGGGCGAAGTCGGTCATAAGCAATTCGTCGGCCTGGGCAGGCCCGCCAGCTTGGCGGCAAGTTTGGCGGGAGTGCCTTTGAACAGTCGGTTGAGGTGCAGGCTGTTGCCCTTTTCCGGGCCCAGCTTCAAGGCGGTGTATTTGATCAGCGGGCGGGTGGCCGGTGACAACTGGAACTCCCGATAAAAGCCCCTGAGCAGCTCAAGGATCTCCCAGTGCTCGTCGGTCAACTCCAGTTCTTCGGCGCTTGCCAGGGCACTGGCCACTTCGGCAGACCAGGTGTTCAGGTCAACCAGGTAACCGTCCTTGTCCAGTTCAAGGGTGCGCGCGCCTACGGTCAGGGTGTTCATAGCCAGGTGTTGACCTTGTCATGGTCGATCGACAACTGCACAAAACCCGGGTAGTCGACACTTTTGGCCCAATCCGGCAACGACAGGCCACGGGCCTGGGCATCCTCAGCCAGCACGAAGACATCCAGGGCCTTGGCTTGCAAGGCCTGGAAGGGCGCGCTGCCGGCTTGCAGGGCATAGGTTGCATCACCGCACAGCAGGACTGCATCCTGCGCGCCACACAGGCGTAGGCAACTGCCCAGGCGGCTGTCGGTAAAAGGGGAGTGGGACAACACATGCAAGGTCGACATCAGAGGGTCATCACCTGATCGTAACGGTCAATCATCTGGGAAATCTGTTCGCTGCTCAGTGGCTGCGTGTTATCGGGGGTGCTCAGCCCACGTTCGGCCAAGCTGTGGCTGCAGGCGAACACCTCATCGATACCAAACAGCGAGAGTGCCTGCAGGTTGGCAGTCACGTCCTTCTGCTGAACGGCCTTGGCATCCTGCGCGGTTGCCAGTTGAAACACGCCGTCATCGAGAAACAGCAGCCCAATCGGCAAGTCGAATGCACCACCGGCCAGCACCACATCCAGCGCTTCTCGCGCACTGGGCCCGGACCACGGTGCCTGGCGGCTGATTACCAACAAGGATCTGGACATTTCATGGCCCTCCAAAGCAGATCAGACGGTCGGCGTCCTGGATTGCATCGTGCAACTGCCCAAGGCCCGACAGCGCCCAGGGCGCATCGATATTGACCGCGCTACGTTGATAGCGTGAGGCTTCCTCGTTATTCAACACCCCACGACGCAATGCTGCCGCAATGCACACCACACCATCAAGCTGATGCTCGCTGACGAAGGTGCGCCACTGTTGAGCGATATCCTGCTCATCCTGCGGTGTTACCACTGAATTGGATGCGCTGTAGACCCCATCCTGATAGAAAAACAGCCGCACAATCTCATGCCCGCCGGCCAGCGCAGCCTGGGCAAACTGCAGGGCACGGCGCGAGGAGGGCGCATGGGCGGCGGAAAAAAGCGCAATCGCGAACTTCATGGAACACTCTGTAGGCAAACTTGCGCCAATGATAAAGCCGCAGGCAACAAAAAGCCCGCCGAAGCGGGCTTTTTGATGAGGCTGGGATCAGTCGTCGCGGCTCATGATGCCGAAGATCTGCAACAGGCTGACAAACAGGTTGTAGATCGATACATACAGGCTGATGGTCGCCATGATGTAGTTACGCTCGCCGCCATGGATGATGGCGCTGGTCTGGAACAGAATGCAGACCGAGGAAAACAGCACAAAACCGGCGCTGATCGCCAACTGCAGGCCGCTGATCTGGAAGAACATGCTCGCCAGCACCGCCGCCAGCAACACGAAGAAGCCAGCCGTGATGAAGCCGCCGAGGAAGCTCATGTCCTTACGGGTGATCAGTACATAGGCCGACAAGCCACCAAACACCAGTGCCGTCATGGCAAACGCCGAGCTGACCACTTCCGCGCCGCCCTGCATACCCAGGTAACGGTTAAGGATCGGGCCCAGCAGGAACCCCATGAAACCGGTCAGGGCAAACGCCGACACCAGGCCCCAGGCCGAGTCGCGCAGCTTGTTGGTGAGGAAAAACAGGCCGTAGAAGCCGATCAATACCACAAAGATGTTCGGGTAGCCGACACGCATCTGTTGCGCCACATACGCCATCACGCCGCTAAATGCGAGGGTGAGGGCGAGCAAGCCGTATGTATTGCGCAGGACGCGGCTAACCTCTAGCTGCTCAGCCTGCACGTTGCTATTAACTGCGTAATCCTGTTCGCGCATGGCGACACTCCTTCAGTTTTGAAACGTTCAGTCGCAAAGATCATAACAGACGCTCTGTAACAAGCTATGCAGAGAGTTTGACAGTGTGTTTCATTCGGGTATTATGGCGCCCGCTGAGACAGGATGGGCTACTATAATCCTGTGTTGCACAAGGGAAATTGGCAGAGTGGTTGAATGCACCGGTCTTGAAAACCGGCGAACGTTAATAGCGTTCCCAGGGTTCGAATCCCTGGTTTCCCGCCAAGATTCATACGAAAGCCCCGCGATTGCGGGGCTTTTGTGTTTCTGGGGTTTGGCTGTGGCGGGCTTGTATTTGCTCGATGTTCCATAACTATTATGGAGCCGTTCCAGAACTTTTCTATTTTGACGGCTTCGCAGTGGCGCCGAGCCTTCTGCACTCCGTCCTTTCAGGTCGTTCAGCAGCAACTGTGCGGCGTTTACGCCCCAAAATAAGATGTTCACGCCGAATTGAATTCCACTGCAGTCCTTCCAAAGGGATGCGGTCGCCTGCCAATCTCTGCGTAAGCTTCTTCTCTGGTCATCGTCTTGCCTCCGTTGATTATCCGGATGACCCTGTCGCCAAGGTCATCGAGGAAATCTGTTGTCTTGCTCGGCAAACCTTGCGTGTCGAATCCCGATCACGGAAGCAGGCCGTATTGCGTTATCTCCCCCAGGCTTATTGCCGGGCTGTCGTCGTCTTGGTTAATTATGTCGATGATCTGCTGTTTTTTTCATTCGGCTCTTGCAACCGGTCACTGCCTCTCAGGTCGGTGTGTGAGCCGCGCTGCAGTTCCTGGGTGGTGTCGATAATGAAGCTACGTAGCCAGCGGTTGTGCGGATCGTCGTTGTGCTCCACATCCCAGACCATGAACACGCGAAAGGCCGGGACGAAAATCGGTACAGGGCTGACGGTCAAACGCGCAATCCGCGCATAGGATAGTGCCGCAAACGTGGGCAAGGTAGCGATCACATCGCTGTGCACCAGGGTCGCCAGGGCGCCACTGAAGTGGGTGAACGATGCCGATACCCGACGGGCGACACCTTCGCTTTCCAGCAGATCGTCAACGAACCCCCGGCGCCCGTCGAAGGAAATCCGCACATGTTCGTGCATGAGGTATTCATCGCGGGTGAGCGGGTTTTTTAGGTTTAGCCTGGGTCCGTCGTAGAGGCATGAGTAGGAAGAAGAAAACAGTACCTGTGAGCTGTAATGCGAAGTCAGTTCCTTGGGTTCGGAGCACAGGACCAGGTCGATATCCGGGTCGGCCAACGAGCTTTTCCACAGCGAACTGTTGCTCTGGTGAAAGGCAAATTTCACCGAAAGCCCGCGTGCTTTTGCTTCGTTGACCAGCCGTGGCGATACATAGCTTTCGATGTCATCCGACAGCGCAATGTTGAACACCCGCGTGGACGATTCGGCGGAAAACTGCGGGCGTTTGTCGACGATGGAGGCCACTGCGGTGAGGGCCTCAGTGACTTTCGGCGCAATCTCCAGCGCCCGTCGGGTTGGCATCATGCCGGCGCTGGTACGGATGAACAGCTCGTCGTGAAACTGTTCGCGCAGGCGCTTGAGCGAAGAGCTGACCGCCCCTTGCGTGACATGCAGCACCGCTGCTGCACGGGTCACGCTGCGCTCGTTCATCAGGCACTGAAAAACGATGAGCAGGTTGAGGTCGATCCTGCTGATATTAGCAACGCTAATTATGGTCATCTATTGTATTCGTTTGTTTAATTTGACTCGACATTCTTATTCTCGGCCCTACGCAAACACAACAATAATCAGGTGGCCGGGGATGCAAGATTCAATAGTGCAATCGCAACAGGGTGAGCACGCGGTCTCATCAAACGACGCAGCAGAGTTGCGCAAACGGGCCATTGCCGTCGGCATTGGCAACTTCATGGAATGGTTCGACTTTGCCATCTACGGCTACTTCGCCGCGGTGATCGGGCAACTGTTCTTTCCTTCCACCGCGCCCGGCGTTTCGCTGCTGTCGTCGTTGGCGGTGTTTGCCGTAGGCTTCCTGTCACGGCCCTTGGGCGCTGTGGTACTGGGCCCGATTGGCGACAAGCTGGGGCGGCGCGCCGTGCTGATCATCACCGTGTTCGGCATGGGCCTGGCCACCACCCTGATCGGATTGTTGCCCGGCTACGCCGCCATCGGCATCGCTGCACCGATCCTATTGGTTGCTCTGCGTTTTCTGCAGGGCATGATGGTGGGTGGAGAGTGGTCCAGCGCCGGCATCTACATTGTCGAAAGCGCCCCCGCCAACCGCCGGGCAACCGCAGCCAGCGTGATCACCGGCACCGCAGGCGCGGCATTCCTGTGTGGTACGGCCATCGCCGCCATCATCACCGCGACCCTGTCGGACGCAGACCTCATGGCCTGGGGCTGGCGCGTACCGTTTGTAGCCTCGATCATCATGGCCGGTGTGGCCATGTACATTCGCCGCAAACTGGGTGACACCCCGGTCTACGAGGCGCTGCAACACAAGCGTGCCACTGGTGCCGTGGAGCAGGTGTCGCGTGGGGCCAAGCAGCGAGCCTTCGTGGTCTCGTTTGCCTTCTCCGCCCTGTTCGGTGTGTCGCTGTACTACTTCATCACCTACGCCAACACCCACCTGACCCAGACCGTGGGCCTGAGCAAATCGACTGCGTTGGTGCTGTGCAGCCTGGCCCTGGTGCTCTACACCCTGTTCAACCCGCTGGTAGGTCGCCTGAGCGATCGCTTCGGCCGTCGTCCGTTTGTACTGACTGCCGCCGCCGGCCTGACCCTGTTGGCGTACCCGGTGTTCCTGTTGATGAACACCGGCAGCTTCGCCGCGATTCTGCTGGGTCTGGTGATCATGGCGGCGCTGGTGGCAATCACCGCAGTGATGGATGTGGTGCTGCTGGTTGAAGTGTTCCCGGCCTCGATCCGTTCGACCGGTGCTGCTGTTGGCCACAACGTCGCCTTGGCGCTGCTGGCAGGCCCCGGACCGTTCATTGCCGTGGCACTGATCCAGGCCACTCATAACCCGAACATTCCTGCAGCCTACCTGGCAGCGGTGTCGCTGATCTGCTTCATCGTGCTCTGGTTCCTCCTCCCGGAAACCAAAGACCGCGATATCACCCACGGTTAATGCCGATCCACACATTCATCAAGGGAAGACTCATGATCAAGGTTGCTGTTGTTCAAGCTTCATCCATTCCGTTCGAGCCGCAACTGAGTGCTGAAAAGGCCGTCGGGTTGATTCGTGACGCCGCAGAGCGTGGTAGTGAACTTGCCGTATTCCCCGAGGCGTTTCTCGGTGGTTACCCCAAAGGTGCAGCGTTTGGCACCGTCGTCGGCAGCCGTAATGATATCGGCCGCGCGCAGTACTTGCGGTATGTGCAAGGCGCCGTCAGCCTCGACGGTCCGGAGCTGGCCAAGATCTGTGAAGTGGTCAATGAAACCGGCGTCCATGTCGTCATGGGCATCATCGAACGCCTGGGTCGGACCCTGTACTGCACCGCCGTGACCTTGGCGCCGGGCAAGGGCGTTGCAGGCTATCACCGTAAACTCATGCCGACCGGGCAGGAACGCATCATCTGGGGTTTCGGCGACGGCTCAAGCATCGCCCCGGTAGATACCCCGTTCGGCCGAATCGGCACGGTTATCTGCTGGGAAAACTACATGCCGGCATTGCGCCAGGCGATGTATGCCCAGGGTACTGAAATCTACTGTGCGCCGACTGCCGATGACCGTCCCACCTGGGCTGCGTCCATGGTCCATATCGCACTGGAAGGGCGGGTGCCGGTGCTCTCCGCTTGCCAGGCGATCACCCTCGGCGAGTACCCGGCAGCCTACCGGGAAGACTTCAGCCTGGAGGCCGCAGAAGGGGACTACATCATGCACGGCGGCAGCATGATCGTCAGTGCTACCGGTCAGGTGCTGGCCGGGCCGGTGTTTGATCAGGAGACGATTCTGTATGCAGAGATCGATTTGACTGTGGGGCAGGCCAGTAACCTCGACTTCGACGTGTGCGGGCATTACGCCCGGCCGGATGTGTTCACCCTGAAGGTCAATACGGCGGCGATGAAACCGGTGGTGTTTGACGGAGACTGACACCTTCTGTTGTAGGGGGCAGCCTTGCTGGCGATACCCGGCAAAGCCGGGCCAGGGGCACTACATACTTGACGAACGCCCGGCGACTGGGCATCTCCAGCTGTCCACCAACCATACCGAAGTCAGTCTGGATGATCGCCTTCTGTGCGGCATCCAGGTGAGGGTCGGGCTGCTGCGTGCAAATGAGGGGTTGGTGTTCGGTCGGCAGGACGCCGGGGCGACTCACCGTGCAGGTCTGGGATGATTAAGATGTTCTCCATAGGTATGACTTGGGTCATGCCCCGATTTTGGCAGTCTGCTAGCGTGTCCAGCCGCTGACACGCTCAAGGAGGATCAGGTTCAGCCTACAACCATGTTGATGACTGGAGCATTCACGGTGAAGAGCTGGCACTGCATAATTGGTATCTTGGTAGTTACTACACTAACGTTGTTGATTGAAATACCTATTGATACTTGGCTTACATCGGCAACTCTCAGCCTGATACTCGGAACTTGCGCACTGGTCTTTATGGCTGCTTCCTGCCTGCTGGCCAGTCGCTGGGGTGTAATTGAGAATCTATTCGGCGGCCTAGACCGGGTCTATGAGTCGCACAAGTGGCTAGGCATCTGGGCTCTCGTATTTGCCACTTATCACTTTGTATTCAAGGCAAACCTGGATGTTTGGAACAGCGTTCCTATCCTGGAGCTACCCAAATATTGGACACGACTAGTGCGCCAGTTGAGCTATGTAGCTTTAGGCTTCATCGTATTACTTGCGCTGAACCGCAATATTCCTTACAGCGTATGGCGGTGGTGGCACAAGCTCTCCGGACCATTGTTTCTTGTCGTGATCTTGCATTGGCTTAGCTTCAAATCACCGATCACGTTGTTCAGCCCTTCAGGTATCTGGTTGGCGCTGTCCTGTGGGTTGGGTGTGTCAGCGGCCCTCTACAAACTGATTTTTTACCCATTTCTCGCACGTGCTGGCGAGTACAAGGTGACAGCAGTCAATAGGGGAAACAGGGCACTGCATTTGACGCTGGAACCAACCCATAATGGGTTTGACTTCAGCGCTGGGCAGTTTGCTTTTCTGGCAATGCGGCAAAAAGGTTTGCGTGAGCCTCACCCTTTCACGATAGCGAGTGCTGGCGGTCCAAATGGGCAGGTTGAGTTCATAATCAGAGGGCTTGGGGATTACACCAAAAAGCTATGCGAGTGCGCGAAAGCCGGAATGCTGGCCACTATCTACGCCCCTTATGGGCGATTTAAACGGGTTTCTCAGGCCGAGCGGGAAATCTGGATCGGCGCCGGTGTGGGGATTTCACCCTTCATTTCCTGGTTGCAAGATCCGAATGGCAAAGACTTCAACAAGGCAACCCTGGTCTATTGCTTCACCCCCTCACGCGTGTTTCCTCCTTCCGAAGAGTTGGAAAGCATGACCGCAATGCGTGGCGTGCAATTTGTTCGTAATACAGGCGGCACTGAGCAGTTGGCTGAAACCTTGCGTGAGGCAGCAGCTCAAACCGAGCCGCACAAGATTCAAGTAAGCTTTTGCGGTCCAAAAGGCCTACTCGCCAAGGTGTATGAGCTTATGGAAATCAATCGGATTCCGAAGGCTAATCTTCAATTCGAACTTTTCGAGTTCCGTTGATTCGGTAGGATGTCTAATGCAGCTCACGCTACTTGGCTTTTGCAATCGTCCGCCAGTGCTAGAGTCCCGCCAAACGAAAGAGGGAACGACATGCGGACTTTGATGGCGGCGGTAATGATGTTTGAAGCCAAATCACCGCTTCCGTCTTCGCTCTACACGCATCTTGCGGTGATGTAGTTCCGGCATCGTGTCCGCACCCTATTTGTTCCTCAAGTTGCCCGTGGCATAAGAGGATCCTTAAAAACGTCTACTTGTAATACATATCCACCACCACTGCGGCGTCGAATACACCTGGGATCGGCTGTGTGCGCCATTTCAGGTCCGCACGAAATTCATTGTGACTCTGACCTTGCCCCATCAATGCCTGCAGCGTGAACCAGTCGTTGAAAGGCAGTGGCTGTTGGCTATCGACACGAGATAGCGAGATTCCCACTGACTTGTTGTTACCTGGCACCAGCAACCCATTGATCACACCGCCACCGCCTGGTGTGGTGGCGAAGCGCGCACTGACGGTATAAGGCGTGTAGCAGCCTTTGCGCAGGTTCAAGCTGAAGTTCGCGCTGCTGGCGACTTCTCCAATCGATGCTTTATGCGACGGGTTGGGGAAATTGACCACACTGGGGCTGATGGTCAGATCGGGGGCGCACGGCACGAAGCGGATATCGTTCATGCCGGTGACCACATAGTTGAGGTTACTGTTGGGGCGGGGGTTGAGCCCGCCCTTGCCGTCCAGTTGGAATACACGGTACGAGGCCAACTGGCTGGCCTGGCCGTTTGGCGGCGTGGTGCCATATTTCTCGATGAACACGCTGAAATTGAGGGTGAAGCGTGCCTTGTCCCAGCCTTGGCAGTTGGCCCAGTTGCAACCGTGGTCGGAAAAGAATCCGGTAGCGACCGCCCCGGTGCTTTGGGTAATCAACTGGTTGTTATAGCGGATTCCCAAGCGGATACCCGTACCGATGTTGGCTTTGGCTGGATTGACGTAGAAATACACGCCTTCGCGGCCTGCTTCGTAGTCTTGCTTGCAGAGAATCTGGACGGAGCGTGGGCCGGACTCCCAGATGATAGTGCCGTCGGGTGCATCGGCTGAGATCGCCAGCGCCGTGCCCAGCGCTTCTCGGGTGATAGCCGAGTTGGTTCCGTCTTCAACACAGGCCAAGGCGTGGCTGGTAGCAGGCAATACCGCGCCGGCCCACAACAGTAGTGGTAGAAAACGTTTGGTCAGTGGCATAGGTGAAAATACTCCGTGATCGATCACTTGACGACCGCGCTGTGGTGGGACTGCAAGCCGATATCGTTGATTTCGGTGAAGTGGAGGGTGGCGCCTTTCGGCAAGGTGCCTTGGGCGCTTAGGGTTTTGCTCTCATAGGGTTTGAGCAGCAGATAATCGCTGAGGGCGTAGCTGGCGGTTTGCAGGTTCATCAGCGAAAGGTGGAATGCGCTGGGGTTGCTGACCGTTAGGGTGCGTCCGTCGTCGCTGCGCCAGACCAACTGCTGCACCGCTTCGGCCAAGTCACCCTTGAGCCTGGGCGGTCGATAAAACAGCTTGAGTCGTTGGCGTATCGCAAACTGCACGCTGTTGGGACCTTCCGGCATGAGTGGGATTTCCATGACGTTGAGCCAGAACAGCGATTCGCGATCTATGGGCAAGCCTTCACCGGCATACAGGATGCGCAGTCGGTGATGCTCCCCGGCAGCCAGTTGCACTAGCGGTTCGGTGACGGCAAAGGGAACATCGTCGTCTGCGGCTTCGTCCTCGCTGGTGATCCAGGTTTGCACCAGCATTTTCTGTGGCGCCTGGTTGACCACGCCGATGCTGACCTCCCGGTCATGACCGAAGTAGATCAGACGTGTGCCTTGGATTTTCAGTGCGGCGTGGGTTGACGGTGCGAGGGCCAGCAGTGCACAGGCGATCAGTAAGATTCTGAGGAAGGGCGGTAAGGAAATTATCGTACGGGTAGGCGCGACCTTAGTGGCTGCTGGCTTGCATTTTACTTAACTCTTTGAAATTAGTTAAGTTTTTGTCCGGTATCTGACTCGTAAGCAGCGCACTTTAGTGGCCACTTTGCATCGTGAACATAAGGTATTTCTGAGTTTTCTTGCGGTGGATGCCATCACTCATTGGTCAAATGCCGGTAAGACCAGGCAGAAACTGGCCAGTCGCCTTTAATCTGAATGCTGCGCAAATCATAAGTTAGTGATAATGCTGGCTTAATTCAGATACGGTGATATCGCATGAACATGCATTCAATTGTAAGAGCCATTTTCAGCGACTACACTCCGGCCCATGAAACGCTATCTGCGGTTTTGCCTCATCTTTTTTGTCAGCTTGGCGCTTCCCCTCAGCGGGATGGCGGGTGTTCAGGCACCAACAGAACCTTGCCCAATGAAGACGATGGGCATGGCTATGATGGACGACATGGGGATGGACTGCTGCAACGATATGAAAAGCCCTTCCGAGCACGGTAAGCCTTGCAAACCGGGCCAGGAATGCAAGACGGGCGGGATGTTGCAAGTCTCGGTCTTCAAGCCTCCCGTAACGTTGTTCAGCCCAGTAGCAATTTCCGTTTTCAGCGATTCCCTACCTATACAGACCCTATCCGGGGTATGGCGACCGCCCCGCGTTTGATTCCTGTCCCACATTGAGCCTCATTCTGCATTAGCGGGATGGACTAGCTGTGCGCATGTCTTTTGGCGCGTGCAGTGGATGATTACAGGAATCGTAAACATGAACTCCAAGTGCAATTGCACAGGCTGGTCTCTCGTGGCCGGCCTAGCGGCAAGCGTGCTGGCATTGCCGAGTTTCGCTGCCGCATTGACGCTCGATGAAGCGTTGCGGCTGGCAGAAAACAATGCGCCGTCGCTGACCGCACAAGACGCAAAAATTCAGGCTGCCAGCAGTGCAGCCATCCCTGCTGGTGAATTACCTGATCCCAAGCTCCTGGTGGGCGTGCAGAACTACCCCATCGGCGGCCCGGATCGTTGGCGTATCGACCAGGACTTCATGACCATGCAGATGGTCGGGGTCAGGCAGGAGGTGCCCAATAGCGACAAGCGCAAAGCGCGTATCGAAGTCGCCGATGCAGCTATTGATCGTGCCTCTGCGCAGCGTCGAGTCGAACGTCTGAAGGTGCGCCAGTCCACGGCATTGGCCTGGATCAGCAGCTACTCGGTTGAGCGCAAGGATGTGCTGTTCCAGGACTTCTACAAAGAAAACCGCCTGCTGAGCGATACCGTCCGGGCCCAAATTGCCGGTGGCCGCGCTCAACCCGCCGATGCGGTGACACCCAGGCAAGAAGCCGCTCAACTGGCGGAGCAACAGGACGATCTGACTCTCCAGAGAGCACAGGCGCGAGCAGCCCTCAAACGCTGGATTGGCTCCGCCGCCAACGACAAGCCTGTGGGTCGTATGCCTGAATGGCCCGTAGATACCTCAGGCTACTCCCATAAGTTGCAACACCACCCCGAGTTGGCAGCGTTTGCACCGATGACCCGCGAGGCGCAAGCCAAAGTTCGTGAAGCCGAAGCGCAAAAGCAGTCGGACTGGAGTTGGGAGCTTGATTATCAGCATCGTGACCGTCAGTTCGGCGACATGGTCAGTGTTCAACTTTCCTGGGATCTGCCGCTATTTCCCGACTCTCGCCAAAACCCCAGGATTGCAGCCAAGCAGGCTGAACTCAACCAGTTGGAGGCCGAGCGCGAAGCGCTGTCACGCGAGCATACCCAGCAACTGGAAAATGAACTGGCTGACTATGAGCGTCTGAATCGTGCCGTGCGCAGAAATCAGGACAGCCTGTTGCCTCTGGCCAAGGAAAAGGTCGAACTCAGCATGGCCAGTTACCGTGCAGGCAAGGGTGATTTAAACGCGGTGATTGCCGCCCGACGTGAACTCATTGAAGCCCGTCTCAAACAGATCGACGTGGAAGAGCAGCGAGCACTGACCAGTGCGCGTCTGTATTTTGCGTATGGGGAGTCCAGCCAATGATCCTTAAGAAATGGAGCGGGGCATTACTGGTAGGCGTCTCGCTGGCATTCGGTGTTGCCGGTGGTTATTGGTTCGCACATCAACGCGTGAACGGAGTTCCTGGTGTCAGCTCGGAGCAGAGTCCCAACTCCCCAGAGGAACGCAAGGCTCTGTATTGGTACGATCCCATGTATCCGCAGCAAAAGTTCGATAAGCCGGGCAAATCCCCTTTCATGGACATGCAACTGGTTCCTCGGTACGTCGGGGGCGCAGGAGATCGTGCGAGCGTCAGTATCGATCCGAGCCTGACTCAGAATCTCGGTCTGCGTTTTGCGACAGTCACCCGTGGAATCTTTAATTCCAGTCTCGACGTCACAGGAGTCTTGGGATTCAACGAGCGTGATGTCGCTGTGATTCAGGCCCGCACCACTGGTTTTGTGGAGCGGGTCTATGCCCATGCTCCCGGCGATGTACTCAAAGCCAATGCGGCGTTGGCGGATATCCTGGTGCCCGAGTGGGCAGCCGCCCAGACAGAGTTCCTTGCCCTGAAGCGCAACGGTGATGCTGGCTTGTTGGCTGCCGCCCGCCAACGACTGCAGCTCACAGGGATGCCGGCAACACTGATCACTCAGTTAGAGCGTGGCGGTAAGGTTCAGCCCTACCTGACACTCACCAGCCCTATTGGCGGTGTGCTGCAAGAGTTGAATGTACGTTCGGGTATGACCGTGGCGACTGGCGACACTCTGGCGCGCGTCAATGGCTTGAGCAGTATCTGGCTAGCCGTGGCCGTTCCAGAATCGGATTCCGGAGCTATCACCGTGGGGCAGGCGGTCGAAGCGCGACTGCCGGCCTTCCCAGGAACAACACTCAGTGGCAAGGTCAGCGCGATTTTGCCCGAGACCAATCCGGACAGCCGCACACTTCGGGTACGTGTCGAGTTACCCAATCCGGGCGAGCGCCTCAGGCCGGGTTTGACGGTGCAGGTACGCCTGAATCGTTCGACCGAGCAAAGTGTATTGTGGGTGCCGAGTGAGGCGGTGATTCGCACTGGCCGACGAGCCCTGGTGATGCTCGCCGAAGACGCTGGTCGCTACCGTCCAGTGGAGGTGCACCTCGGGCAGGAAAGCGATGGCAAAACGGCGATAGTGAAAGGTCTGGAAGCAGGCCAGAAGGTGGTTACGTCTGGCCAGTTCCTGCTCGACTCGGAGGCCAGTCTCAAGGGCATTGTTGCTCGCACGGAGGAAGAGTCGCCACCCAGTGAAACAGCCTCCAGCTTTCATGAGGCGGATGGGCAGATCGTTGAAATCAACGACAAAGACGTCACGCTCGCCCACGGCCCTTTCAAGACGCTGGGTATGCCTGGCATGACGATGACGTTCCCACTCGCTAGTCCGGCGCTGATGCAGGGCCTCAAAGCGGGTGACAAGGTTCGAATCGCGTTGAGCCAGATCGACGATGGCTTGCGTGTTGAGCGCCTGGATAAATCGGGGAGCCAGCCATGATTGCTGCCCTGATTCGTTGGTCAGTGGCCAACCGATTCCTAGTGCTACTGGCGACACTGTTTGTCACCGCTTGGGGCGTCTGGTCGGTGCAAAGCACGCCCATTGATGCGTTGCCAGATCTCTCCGATGTACAGGTGATTATCCGCACCCCTTATGCAGGACAAGCGCCGCAGATCGTCGAGAACCAGGTCACCTATCCGTTGGCCACCACCATGCTCTCGGTGCCGGGGGCCAAGACCGTGCGTGGTTATTCTTTCTTTGGCGATAGTTTTGTCTACGTGCTGTTCGAAGACGGCACTGACTTGTATTGGGCTCGCTCGCGGGTGTTGGAGTACCTGAGTCAGATACAAAGCCGCTTGCCGGCCAGCGCCAAGCCGGCGTTGGGGCCAGATGCGACGGGGGTGGGTTGGATCTATCAGTACGCACTGGTGGATCGCAGTGGCGGGCACGATTTGGCACAGCTTCGCGCTCTTCAGGACTGGTTCCTCAAGTTTGAACTCAAGACCCTGCCGAACGTTGCGGAAGTAGCCACCGTGGGTGGCATGGTCAAGCAGTATCAAGTGCAGCTCGATCCGCTGAAATTGGCCAGCTTCGGCATCACTCAGGCTGAGGTGACCGACGCCATCGGCAAGGCCAATCAGGAAACCGGTGGTGCCGTGCTGGAGATGGCGGAGACCGAGTTCATCGTGCGCGCCTCGGGCTATCTGAAGACGCTCAATGACTTCCGGGCGATCCCGCTTAAGTTGGGTGCGGGTGGTGTACCAATGACCCTTGGCGATGTCGCAACGATCCAGTTGGGGCCGGAAATGCGGCGGGGCATTATCGAACTTGACGGCGAAGGAGAGACCGTCGGTGGCGTGGTGATTTTGCGCAGTGGCAAGAATGCTCGCGAGACCATTGCGGCAGTCAAGGCCAAGCTCGACGAACTGAAAAGCAGCCTGCCGTCCGGGGTGGAAATCGTTACCACCTACGACCGCAGCAAGCTGATCGACCGCGCTGTTGAAAACCTCAGCCACAAGCTGATCGAAGAGTTCATTGTCGTCGCGTTAGTCTGTGGAATCTTCCTCTGGCACCTGCGCTCATCCCTGGTGGCGATCATCTCGCTGCCTGTTGGTGTGTTGATTGCCTTTATCGTCATGCGCTACCAAGGCATCAACGCCAACATCATGTCCTTGGGCGGGATTGCCATTGCCATTGGCGCCATGGTCGATGCCGCTGTGGTGATGATCGAGAACGCTCACAAGAAAATTGAGGCATGGCACGTGGCCAATCCGGGGGAAGAGCTGAAGGGCGAGCGTCATTGGCATGTAATGACCGAAGCGGCGGCAGAGGTGGGCCCCGCGCTGTTCTTCTGTTTGTTGATTATCACCCTGTCGTTTATTCCGGTGTTCACGCTGGAAGCTCAGGAGGGACGGTTGTTCGGCCCTTTGGCTTTCACCAAGACCTACGCCATGGCGGCAGCGGCGGGATTGTCAGTGACCTTGGTGCCAGTGCTGATGGGCTACTGGATTCGAGGACGAATTCCCAGTGAACATCAGAACCCGTTGAACCGGTGGTTGATTCGGATCTATCAGCCAGCCCTGGACGCAGTCTTGTGTCGACCAAAGATCACGCTGCTGGTGGCGCTATTGGTTGTTGTCAGTACGCTATGGCCAATGTCGCGCTTGGGTGGCGAGTTTCTCCCCCCGTTGGATGAGGGTGACCTGCTCTATATGCCTTCAGCTCTGCCGGGATTGTCGGCGCAGAAAGCGGCACAACTGCTGCAACAGACTGACCGTCTGATCAAAACCGTGCCTGAAGTTGAACACGTCTTCGGTAAAGCGGGGCGCGCTGAAACCGCCACCGACCCTGCACCGCTGGAGATGTTCGAAACCACCATTCAATTCAAGCCGCACGAGCAATGGCGTCCAGGCATGACCCAGGAAAAGTTGGTGGAAGAGCTGGATCGAGTGGTACGAGTTCCTGGGCTGACGAATATCTGGATCCCCCCGATTCGCAATCGTATCGACATGCTGGCTACGGGTATCAAGAGTCCAATTGGGGTGAAAGTTGCCGGCACCAACCTGACGGAGATCGATGCAGTGACTCAGGCGGTCGAGCGGGTAGCCAAGGATGTGCCAGGGGTCAGTTCGGCTCTGGCTGAACGACTGACCGGTGGCCGCTATATCGACGTGGATATCGACCGCAAGGCCGCCGCCCGCTACGGACTGAATATCGCCGATGTGCAGTCCATTGTGGCCGGCGCTATCGGCGGTGAAAACGTCGGAGAGACCATTGAAGGGCTTGCACGCTTCCCGATCAACGTCCGTTACCCCCGTGAGTGGCGTGACTCGCTCGGCGCCCTGGCGCAGTTGCCAATCTACACCCCGCTAGGCAGCCAAATCACACTTGGCACGGTGGCGAAGATCAAGGTCAGCGACGGGCCGCCGATGCTCAAGAGCGAAAACGCAAGGCCTTCAGGCTGGGTGTATATCGACGTGCGGGGACGGGACATTGCCTCGGTTGTCGCCGACCTGCGTCGGGTCATCAATGAACAGGTCAAGCTGCAGCCAGGCATGAGCCTGAGCTACTCGGGACAGTTCGAGTTTCTCGAAAGGGCCAACGCACGCCTCAAACTGGTAGTACCTGCCACGCTGTTGATCATCTTCGTTCTGCTCTACCTGACTTTCGCCCGCTTCGATGAGGCGCTATTGATCATGGCCACTCTGCCATTTGCACTGAGCGGTGGAGCATGGTTCCTCTATCTCTTGGGGTTCAACCTGTCGGTCGCCACCGGAGTCGGCTTTATCGCCTTGGCTGGGGTTTCTGCCGAGTTCGGCGTGATCATGCTGCTCTACCTGAAGAACGCTTGGGCCGAACGTGAAAACGTCGGCGACAGCACTGAGCGCGGATTGATTGCGGCGATTCGTGAAGGTGCTGTGCAGCGAGTTCGACCTAAGGCCATGACCGTGGCCGTCATTATTGCGGGCTTGTTACCCATCTTGTTGGGCAGTGGGACTGGTAGCGAAGTGATGAGCCGCATTGCCGCGCCCATGGTTGGCGGCATGGTCACAGCGCCCTTGCTTTCACTTTTTGTGATTCCGGCAGCCTATCGCTTGATGCGTCGCCGGCACCTCTTAGTCGAACCCACCAAATCTGAAGGTAGCAGAGCCACGACTGTGTCTATTAAAAAATAAATACCTGCGGTGGAAGTGTCCGGCACGCTTTGTCGTACCAGAGGGTGCTGGATCAGATTAATGGACGGTGGGCAAGGGGAGGGAGTCGCTGTTTAAAATTACGGTGGGCAGCCAGCGTACTCAAAATAGAAAAACTTCTTGCTGATGCCCATCGCTTTAGAAAAGCACGACTCCGCGTTCTAGTTGCACTTTATAAGTAGCTGATTGAAAAGGTAACTTCAGTATTGGCCGATCCCGAAACGAGCTGTTGGTTTTGTAGTCGTACATAGGCAGCTGTTAAGGGTATAGAGAAATTTCCTCCAGCTGTATTGTAATCAGAAAACGTGTAAGAGCGATTCAGTTCTATCGGAAGTCCGTTGTCATTCATAAGTTTCAGACCAACACCATTGGCTGTAGAATTGGCACTCATTGAAACTACCCCTCCTGTTTTATCAATGATAGGGGTCGTGGCGATTAAGGTATAAATTACTTTTTTGATACCCTTCGGGCAATTCAGAAGTCCAATTTTGTAGTCGATAGGAAGGGTCTGTCCATTGCTATGAAAGTCACCAGGGGTGTATTCACCCATTGGCACCGAGATATTGGGTGTTACACATGATAGTGCTTCCTGGGGAACTTCTTTTGACATGGCAACATTGATAAGGGCCATCTGGTTGGCCTTGATAGTTCCCCAGATACCTGCGGGCAGCTTCGTTTTTCCAGTAATGTTGCCCGTTTTAATTATTTCCAATTTGAATGTGCTAACGTTGCTGGACCAGCTGTACCAAAGGTTAACAGGGCCTAGGGGTGGCAAAATTTTACCTGGTGGTACTGAAGGGATTTTTCCCGCGATTAGGCTGCCGTTAGAAGCGGAAATTTGCCAAGAGAGGCCAGTATCTTTGATGGGGAATAGATAGCCTCCCGTCGGTTGTTCGCCGACCGCAAGGTTCGATTTTATACCGAAGGCAGCAGGTGTTTCGCATCTAAAGGTTGCACTAACGTTACCTTGGGTTTCTTCATAAATTACCGTTCCTGAGGGTGTGTCCGCAGGTATGCTTAGAGATGCCGGGCCATGAAAGTTTAAAGTGCTAGTCCCTGAGGTCCAGGCTTCTTTGCAATCACCTATCGACCAAGCCGCCAATGCGCCGGGAATATAAGCCGCTGACATAACGACAAGTAAAAACTTTAGCGAAAAGCTGCTTGCTGCTTGCTGCTTGCTGCTTGCTGCTTGCTGCTTGCTGCTTGCTGCTTGCTGCT